>JALEKG010000024.1 GCA_022769185.1 Dorea sp.
ATGGGAGCTCTGAAATCAGCTTTCTGGTCAGACGAAGAGACCGATGGTTATTTTTACGAAAAATATCTGGAACTGATCAGACAGGATCCTTATGAATATGAAGATGTAGATGTCATGTTATTTACTATTGTAGAGCTGGCAGGATCTGCAAGCTATAATTCTATTCTGTTTGAAGAGCCGCTTCCTATTGAGAAGTACAAGCCCTTCTTATATCGTACCGTCCGTCTAATCATTCAAAGCCATCGCGTATCCTAGAAAAGAAGATAAAATTTCAACAGGGAAATGCGGAGGTCAAGCAATTACCCCAGCGCATTTCCCTGTTAAAATTCATTCATTAATTCAAAATTTTCACTGCTGTTCCGTAAGCAATGACTTCTGCAGCCCCCTGCATCAGAGAGGAAGATCCGTAACGGATATTAATCACAGCGTCCGCTCCCAGCGCTTCTGCCTCATCTACCATTCTTTTAATGGCAATCTGCCTTGACTCATTCAGCATTTCTGTATAACCGGATAATTCTCCTCCAACCAAAGTCTTCATACCGGCCATAAAATCCTTTCCGATATTCTTACTCATAACAACTGTTCCTTTTACCATTCCAATCGCATCAATCTCTTTTCCTGGAATATAATCAATATTTAGAAGCTTCATATAATTCTCCTCCTTCAATTTCTTTCATTCTCTCTCTTAAAGATAATACAACCCCGATAATAATTGCCAGTGGAATTCCTCCCATGATCAGGAACAACGGTACTGGCATAGGATCCTCCGGGATTCCCCACGTACACCATGCGAAGATACCGATCAGTATCACCATCAAAACAATCATTACAATTCCTGCAATAAAGGATTTTTTCTTTCTCATGCTCTTATCCGCTTGTTTTGCATCCACAAATGATACACCTCCTTGTTCCAGCTGTTCCATTTTCTTAAGATAAACATCCGCTTCCAGCGTTATGTAATTTTCCTCATGTTCCACCATGTCATGGCACAGCTCTCTCATTTTTTCCAGATTTTTTTCTTCTCTCTCCAATGTGATCAGATGCCGCTTCAGGCAGTCTTCCAGAGGAAGGTGCGTCTCTTCCATTCTTCGGATCTCACTGATTGGAACAGCCAGTTTCCGAAGAAGTTTGATTTTCTTCAAACTTTCTATATCCTGCTCAGAATAATCACGATAGCGATTCGTTTCATTCCGGGATGGTTTCAAAAGTCCCTGCTGTTCGTAAAAACGAATATTTTTCTTCGTGATATCTACAATCTGCTCCACCTCATTAATCTTCACTATCTCACCTCCATGGCTTTACAATACACCTTCCACAAAGGGGAAGGTCAAGTAATATCCTATATTTTTTTCAAGATGCCAAAAACCGCAGAAAATGAAACTTTTTTATTGCTCATTTCCTGCGGTTCGCTTCTTAACCTAACATTTCCCGGATAGAAGCTTCGGTTCCTTTCATGGACCCCTGAACCATCTCCGGTTTTCCGCCGCCTCTTCCTTCAAAGGCAGCATTTAACTTTTTACTGAGCGGACGCACATCCTCACTGCAGCTTCCGATCACATAACGGTATCCTTTTTCATCTGTTCCGGCAAATACGGCGCAGACCTTCGCTCCACGATCCAGAAGCAGATTCATCATTTCTCTTGGAAGATTCCCCTCAAGGGAAGGATCAAATACCACAGTAATTTTCTCCTCTATCTGTATCTCATTTGCCTGGAAAGATAACAGCTTCTGCTGAAGGGCGGCAAATTTCCATTTCAGACTTGCCTGTTCTTCTTTCAGATGTTCCACCGCTTCTGCTACCTCATATTCCCTGGCACACAACAGCGAAGAAATTGCTTTCGTACCTTCATCCTTCTTCTCATAATCACGAAGCGCACGTCTTCCACATAACATAGTAATCCGCTCTCCGCCTTTATAATTCATCATGTTAACCAGCTTGATCATGCCAATCTCACCAGTCTTCTTCACATGTGGCGCACAGCAGGCACATACGTCATACCCAGGAACCACCACAATACGAACCTGTCCTTCAATCTCTATCTTGCTTCGGTACTCCATATCCGAAAGTTCTTCCTTTGAGGGATACAGTACCTGAACTTCCAGGTCCTGATAAACCGCCTCATTGGCCTCTCTTTCGATTTCTTTTAACTGCTCTTTCGTAATCGGACCGTTAAAATCCATCGTACAGTAATCACTTCCCAGATGGAATCCCACATTCTGATAGCCGAATCTCTCATGTACCAGCCCGGATACAATATGCTCTCCGGTATGCTGCTGCATTTTTTCAAAACGCTCATCCCAATGAATCAGTCCGGTCACTGTGCTTCCGACTTTAAGAGGCGCATTCGCAGTGTGATAGATCACACCATCCTTTTCATGTACATCCGTAATTTCCGCATTACCAAGCTTCCCGGTATCTGCATACTGTCCTCCGCCTTCCGGGAAAAAAGCGGTCTGATCCAGCTCGATCAGATAATGACCTTTCTGAGGTTCACAGGATACTACCGTTGCCTGAAATTCTTTCATATGGCTGTCCCGATAAAATAATTTTTCAGTCATATTGTTCTTACATCCTCTCTGGCGCTTCAAATCCAAGTACATCGATACAAGATTCCAGTACTTCTTTTGTCACCTTCAGAAGAGCAATATAACTCTTCTGCTTTGTCTCATCTTCTTCTGCAAGAATCTTCGTCTCATGGTAGAAGCGATTAAATGCATTTGCAAGATCATAAATGTAAGCACAGATCTTGTGTGGTGCCAGCTCTTCAAATGCATTTTCCATTACTTCATTGTACTTCACTGCCTCCAGCATCAGAGCCTTCTCACTCTCACTCTGGGCACCGGCAACCGGAAGTCCTTCCAGAGAATGTCCGGCTGCCTGATATTTATTCAATATAGATTTAATACGAACAATCGTATACAAAATATACGGACCTGTATTTCCCTCAAAAGAAGTAAAGCGGTCTACATCAAAAACATAATCCTTGGATGCCTGATTGGACAGATCTCCGTATTTGATTGCTGCCATTCCAACGATCCTTGCCGTTTCTTTCGCCTCTGCTTCTTCTACCGTACGGTTCTCATCGATCTTACGGTACATTTCTTCATTGATCTCTGCGATCAGGTTTTCCAGACGCATTACGCCGCCTTCTCTGGTCTTAAACGGTTTTCCATCTTTTCCGTTCATCGTACCAAAGCCCAGGAATTTAAGATTCGTCTTTTCTGAAACGATTCCTGTCTTTTTCGCTGCACGGAATACCTGTACAAAATGCAGCTCCTGGCGCTTATCAACCACATAGATCACACGGTCCGGGTGGAAATCTTCTTCTCTTTGTACCAACGTTGCCAGATCTGTCGTACCATACAGAGATGCCCCGTCAGACTTCTGGATCATACAAGGTGGAATCTCTTTTGTATCTGTCTCTTCCTGCACATCAATAACTAAGGCTCCCTGATCCACATGTGCATAACCATCCTGCTTCAGACGCTCGATCATATCCGGAATATAAGCCTGCGCATCCGACTCTCCCTTCCACAGGTCAAAATCCACATTCAGATTCGCATAATTCTTCTTAAGATCACTCACTGATACATTCATAATATGATTCCAGATTGCGGTATATCCTTTATGACCATTTTGTAACAGATAGGTCGCATGCAGAGCATTTTCTCTGTATGCCTCATCCTCTTTTGCTTTTGCGCTCGCCGTCGGATAGATCTCTTCCAGTTCCCCAATCGTAAATGGTGCTTCTGACGGACATTCGCCCTCAAACGCATCATCGAAATATGGCAGTTCCGGTTTACGCTCTTTTAACTCTGTAATAATCAGTCCCATCTGATATCCCCAGTCTCCCAGGTGAATATCTCCAAGCACTTTATGTCCCATCTTCCTGGAGATCCGTTTCACACTCTCACCGATAATCGCAGAGCGAAGATGTCCGACATGCAGTGGCTTTGCTACATTCGGTCCGCCGTAATCTACAATGATCATTTCCGGATTCTTTGTCTTCTCCAGTCCCAGATCTTCTGACGCTTCCATCTGATTCAGATACTCTGCCACATATTCTTCTTTTAACTTCATATTAATAAATCCCGGTTTCACAGTGCTTACCTCAGACAGACATCTGCTGTCCTTTAACAAAGCCACCACATCCTCCGCGATCATAATCGGTGCTTTTCTGTAAGACTTTGCTCCTGCCATTGCGCCATTACACTGATATTCACACAGATCCGGGCGGTTCGATAATGTAACTTTCGCATATGCTTTGTCATATCCTGCTTTTTCAAATGCCTCTGCAAGTTCTTCTGCAATAAGGTCGATTATTTTCTTCATGTAATTCCCTCCATTCATCTTAGTTATTCTAACACAAGGATTCCGGGGCAACAACTATATCTTAAAACAAATATTGCAAAAAACGGTATAATATGGTATATTTTTAGTAACAATTACTATTATCAACCTAATAAGGAGGATTCTTATGAATACAAAGGCATTCCGAAGCTTATCATACGGCGTTTATGTAATCTCATCCCTGGACAATGGCCGCTGTACTGGCTGTATTGCCAACAGTGTAATGCAGATCACTTCTTCTCCTGCTACAATCGCAGTGAGTATGAATCATGATAACTTCACAAATTCCTGCATCTCAGAAAGCGGTCTGTTCTCCGTATCTATCTTAGCTGAAAATTCCGATCCCGGTCTGATCGGACGTTTCGGATTCCAGTCTGGAAAAGATACATTTAAATTTGCAGGTGTAGATTTCAAGCTTACAGAAAGCGGCCTGCCGGTTGTCAATGACGCCTGTGGCTATATCTGCTGCAAAGTCATCGATAAGATGGAGACCAGCACCCACACCGTATTTCTCGGGGAAGTAATCGATGCGGATGTTCTGAAAAATGAACCTGCCATGACTTATGCTTACTATCATAATGTTGTTAAAGGAAAAAGCCCGAAAAATGCTCCTTCCTATCTCCCGGAAGAAGACGATTCCAAAGCTTCCGCAGAGAAAAAATGGGTCTGCGGTATCTGTGGATATGTCTATGACGGAGACGTTCCATTTGAGGAGCTTCCGGATACTTACGTATGTCCAATCTGCAAACAAAGCAAAGACAAATTTAAAGAACAATAATTCTACAAAAAAAAGAGCCAGAAATGGCTCTTTTTTATCAGCTTCCGGTGGAATCTTCATATGCCTCCTTCAGATCATTCAACGCTTCCTGCAAAAGTGCATCCGACTGTACAGCCTCATGATATGCTTCCTGCGTCTCACTGATCAGTGCCTGTACATCTTCATGCTGTACAATCATCTGGATAAAAGATGAAACGTCCTCATCTGCCACTTTCGCACTCACATGATATTCTCCCTGTTCATCCTTTGTCACATATACCGTCCCCATTCCCGGCACTTCCGTATAAATATCTTTTATCTTCATATCATATCTGACAAACGCCACATATGTATCTTCGTATTTTCCAAGCTTTGTATAAACCCTTATATTGTGGTACGCTTCAATAAATTCACTCTTATCTCTCAGTGATTCATAATACCCCTCCACAGCATCCGTCACATCCGGTTCAGACTCTATTTCCAACGGATTTGACTCCATGCTTTCGCATCCGGGATTTTCCCTTCGTTTTTCCTGCTGTAGTTCTTTCTCGCTTATCTTCTGTGCTTTTTCTTCTCTTGCTTCTGTAAGGCCGAATCCGGCAGCTCCTACCAGCAACACCAGCAAAAACAGAACTAAAATGATTCCAGTTCTTTTCCGGCTTTTACTTCTGGCGGATGCGTCCCTTTTTCTTTCTTCCATAAGACTACCTCCATAGAAAAGCACTAATAAAGTATCTTCGCACAAAGCACATTTTATATAATGGGAGATTCTATCCGAATCTCCCATTATATAAAAAGTACACACCCGGGCGGATTCGAACCGCCGCTCCCGCCTCCGGAGGGCGGTGCTCTATCCCCTGAGCTACGGGTGCACATATAGCTTCCTTATGAAATTACCTTTGTAATATTAACACATTTATCAGATAAAGTAAAGGAAATGATTTCGACATTTCTCACATTTCCTTTACCTTTTTCTAAAAAAGAAGATTAAAGGACAAGTTTTTCCTGCTTCCGGTCATAATAATAAGCATGATCCGAAAGCACTTCTTCTGCTTCTACCTGGGTACGATTAATCTCTGCTACCATCTCAGATAATTCTTCTTTAGACGGTGCTTCACTTTCAGCGATAATGATCATCTCATGAACACTACTCGGAAGAACGTAAAAATTTTCTCCCAGACGTTCTCCGATTTTTTTCAATCTCCCTTCATAGAGAATTGCTGCTGCGCCGAAACTACGATTCTCATTGCTTAAAATATACATAATATCTTTTCCGCCAGTTTCTTTCCGTCCGGTCAGTTCCTCAATCACTGCACGCATTGTCTGAAATTCATCCGGCAGAAGAATCTCTGTATTCCTTCTGGCATAACGATAGATTTCTTCTTTCGTTGTATTCCACATGCGCAGATGTTCATTCCGGATCATCATAGACGCCATTCCATAATGATTGATCTCAAGAAGCACATAAAACACCACTGCCAGATCAAGATATTCCATATATGGTACCTCCCTCAGCAATTCTGCATTTGCCTCCTGATTCACCAGCCGATAGATGATCTTTCCCCGTACATGAGGATAATCTTCCAGATTATCTCCTTCCCAGGATCGCTCAAAGCGTACTTCCCCATATAGTCTTAAGATATCCCCGACAATCATCTCAATAGAACTTCCCTGTTCAAATTGCTGATAGTACTCCTCCAGATAAATTGTAGGCGAAATGTTAATTCCCTGTTCAACCATTGTAATTCCACATCTTTTTATCCCGTTGTTTTTTACATTGGTATGAATATAGACCGAAACATTATCTCTCACCTCCTTCTTTACTGTTTTCTCTACTGCCTGGACAAACTGATTATAATTCATAATTCTCCTTCCCGAGCAGCAATTCAAGATCATTTGTGGAAATGTGGCAGAATCTGCCATTGAAAAATAAAAATATGATTTGAAATATTATGGTAGCTCAATTATAAAAAAGCCCTGCAAAAAATGCAAGGCTTTTTTATCTATTTTAACAAACTATAATCCACATTATGCTCTTGACAGATAAGCTCCGGTGCGGGTATCAATCTTAATCTTCTCGCCCTGATCTACGAACAGAGGAACATTTACCTTTGCTCCAGTCTCAACGATTGCCGGCTTTGTAGCACCTGTAGCGGTGTTACCCTTTACGCCAGGCTCTGTCTCTGTAACAATCAGTTCCACACTAAGTGGAGGCTCGATTGCAAATACACTGCCCTGATAAGAAGCAACAGTTACATTCTCATTCTCTTTTACAAACTTCAGGGAATCTCCGACTGTCTCCTCTCCAACCGGGATCTGATCATAAGTATCATTGTCCATGAAATAATACAGCGTTCCGTCATTATAAAGATACTGCATGTTCTTTCTGTCAATACGCGCAGTTGTGATCTGCTCGTCCGGATTGAAAGTTCTTTCAATCACACCGCCCTTAATGATATCTCTCATCTTAACGCGGACAAAAGCTGCACCTTTCCCTGGCTTAACATGCTGGAAATCAATAACCTGGTATACATTCCCTTCGATTTCTACTGTGATGTTTGTCTTCCATTCAAACTTTGCCATTAGTATAATCCTCCTTAGTCGTGCCCGAATAGCACTTAACGTTCTATCACTCTATTCATTCTATAATAGTTTACGCCTTTTTTCAACCTTTTTTTAGTGCTTCAGGCTCTTCTTATAGAAGTATAATACAATTTTTTCTAAATATCGCTTCAATACAATCTGTATCTCTTCTTTAGGATGGATTGGTTTCACCAGAATATTCGGAATTCCGGCACGTTTTGCTCCCCATACATCCGTAAAAAGCTGATCACCAATAAAAACCGTGCTGCTTCTGTCAGTCCCCATGATCTCCATTGCCTTGATATAATTCTTTGTCGAAGGTTTATGTGCATTGTAAATATAATCCACCTGCACATCTTTGTTAAACATCTCTACCCTGGGTTTCTGATTATTGGAAATCAGACAGCAATGAAACCCGATGGTTTTGAGTCTGTCAAACAGCGCAATCGCTCTCTGATCCGCAGGCGCTCCGTGCGGTACCAATGTATTATCGATATCAAAAATCAGTCCTCTTACTCCTTCTTCATACAGTTTTTCAAAATCAATGACATACGTAGATGCCACATATTTATCCGGGAAAAATTGATCAAACATATTACTCTTCCATCTCCTGCAGGCGTCTTACCAGTTCTTCACAGATCTGAAGAACCGTCTTATTATCTGTGTTAATAACAATATCTGCTGCCGCTTCGTACTTTCCACGACGCTTTTCCATCAGTTCCGATATTCCTTTTATGTTCTTTCTTCCATGAAGAACCGGTCTGTCATCACTGTCTTTGACTCGTTCATAAATGGTCTCCGGACTGGCCGTCAGAAGAACCACTTTCCCGTTTTTCTTCATCTCCGCCACATTCCGTTCCCGCATTGCTGCGCCCCCTCCACAGGAAATGATTACATTCTTGCGAGACTGCATTTCAATCAATAGATTCGTCTCAAGATCCCGGAAATATTCTTCCCCATAAGTTGAAAAAATATCCGGAATACTCATCTCTTCCCGTTCTGCGATTACCTGATCCATCTCAACGATCTCCATATCAAACATTGTACTCAAATAATCAGAAACCGTTGATTTTCCGGCACCCATAAAGCCAATCAGCACAATATTATAATCAAATAATTTCCTTGCCTGGATTCTCTTGCTGTTTTTCAGGATACATTCAAACACATTCCGGATTTCTTCTCTGTACTTCTGATCTGCTAATTTCTCATCCAGCCTTTTCTTCTGCTTTTCTTCCTGCATCGGCTGTAAGATGGACATCCCATATTCTTCCTTATATGTCATCATCTTTTCTACGATTGCATTCCGTTCTGCCAAAGCGTCAATAATCTTATCATCGCACAGAGCCAGCTGTTCTCTGTACATCTCCAAATCATTCATGTACTTTTCTCCTAATTTTCCACCTGTATATCATTCCTATATTCGTGTGTATTATATCAGTATTCCAGATGTTTCGCAAGAAGAAAGCACCTGCCCTTTTTAAACCTCTGATTTGCGAAATAAGAACCACCAATCTCCATTTCGACCGGTGGTTCTCTTCTCTTAAAATTAAAACTCACGTTTCTCCATAATTCTTAATGATATCACCCCTGAGATTCCCAGCATCGCAGCCGCCAAGATCAACAGTACAATTATTCCTGCTCCAAAACTGACATGACTCATCTTTTCCAGTAATGTGCTGATATCTATAGAGGACCATTCTGCAAGTTTTATTGCGGCAACTGCCACAACAAAGGCCAAAGCAAAGACTGCGATAAAAGCCATCCGACTCTTCTCTACCCCGAACTTTAACTGGAGCGGTATACTGACTGCAAGAATCAGACTCACGACCACCAGTGCCGCCATGCTGATTGCTGCCAGCTCATCCAGAGGCATTTCAATCTTTCTGATCCCACCGACAATATAACTGAGTACTGTAATCACAATCCATATAAACAGAGATGTAATTATTCCAAAAGTATATTTCTCTATAACATATCCTTTCCTGGTAATCGGAAGCGAGAACAGATACACTGCCCCATTATCATATTCATCGTAAGAAATCGTACTCATGGTGAACATAGAAAACATCATTGTCGTATAAGTAATCGTAAAGGATGGATTCTCGTTCGTAAGTAAAAACATAATACTGATTACCCCGATAACGACAAAAAACTGTTTCTGATTTTTCAGAAGTTTAAAATCTTTGATTAATAATCCTTTCATTATTCTTCACCTCGAATCATCATTGTAATCAATTCATCAATTGTTCCCTTTTCTATCACAATCTCCGGATAATTCTCACTGTAGAACTGTTTCTGATCCGTCAGACAGACATATCCGAATTCTTCCTTTTTATGGCGCAAAACATAAGACCGATCCAGCTTCTCATATTGTTCTGGTGTAACCTTAAGTACTCCATATTCACTGAGCAGAACATCCGTCTCCTCATGCAAAACGATTTTTCCGTCATCAATCAAATAAAGGTCATCACAAAATCCTTCCAGATCACTGGAAATATGGGAGCTGATCAGTATGGTACGTTCCTCCTGCTCCATATATTCCCGTAAAAGATCCAGGATCGCATCCCTTGCAATCACATCCATCCCTGCTGTCGGCTCATCCAGAATCAATAACCTTGCATTATGAGAAAGTGCCGCCAGAACCTGTAATTTCCGCTTCATTCCTGTAGAGAACTCTTTCAACTGTTTCTTCAATGGCAGTTTAAATTCTCTGCACTTCTCCAAAAACCATTTTTCTTCAAACTTTGTATACAGATTTCGAAGCATCGGAAGCAGATCATCGATACTCAGCCATCCACTGAATCCGGAATCTGCAAGGACCACACCCATCTCTTCTCTGTCCCTTGCTGTCAATTCTGTTGCCGGCTTTCCCAGTATCGTTACTTCTCCTCCATCTGTGTGAATGAGGTTTAAAGCAGCCTTAAATGCAGTACTCTTTCCGGCACCGTTTGGTCCAATTAGTCCGGTCACACATCCTTTTCTGACTTCCATAGAACAATTTAATTCAAAATCGTTATAACACTTTCTGACATTCTCCAATTTAAGCATCGCTTTAATCCTCCAAAACAATCTGAAATAACTCCGTAATTTCCTGATTACTCATACCACAGCTTCTGCCTTTTCGGATGGCCATTTCCAAATCAGCTTCTACTTCTTTTCTTTTCTCCTCCAGCATTAACTCCTGATTCGCACAGGTCACAAAACTTCCCTTCCCGTGAACCGTGAGAATAAACCCTTCCTCTTCCAGAGCATCATATGCTTTCTTTACAGTCAGTGCACTGACCTTGAGTTCCTTAGCTAAAGTACGAACTGATAGGAGCATCGTCTCTTCCTGCAATTCCCCATGCATGATTTTCTCCTTGATCTGATCGCAGATCTGCTCATAAATAGGCTGCATGGAAGAATGATTGATAATTAAATTCATGTTACCCCTCCTTCGTTATAAACAGTGTATAACAGTTTCAAACTGTTGTCAACTGTTTTATTCTGTTTATCAAAAATAATAAAAAAAGATGCGAAAACACCATCCTGCAGTCTGGCGTTTTCGCATCTTTTAAATTTTTACGTTTTCAGGCGGCCGGAACCTTTTTCCCGGCGCCACTTAAGACTCCACTTATTAACAGATCTTGCAGATCCATCCTTCTGGTGCTTCAATGCGTCCCATCTGGATTCCTGTTAATGTATCATACAATTTCTTGGTTACTGGTCCCATCTCATCCATTCCGCTTGGGAAACAGATCTCTTTACCATGGTCAACAATCTTTCCTACCGGAGAGATAACAGCTGCTGTTCCGCAAAGACCACACTCTGCAAAGTCTTTCAGTTCATCTAAGTATACTTCTCTTTCTTCTACTTCTAACCCAAGATAATGCTCTGCAACATACATCAGAGAACGTCTTGTGATAGATGGAAGAATTGTAGAAGATTTCGGTGTTACTACTTTATTGTCCTTCGTAATAAATAAGAAGTTTGCTCCGCCTGTCTCTTCTACTTTTGTTCTCGTAGCAGCATCCAGATACATATTCTCATCATATCCTTCTGCGTGAGCGGTTACAATTGCATGAAGACTCATTGCATAGTTCAGTCCTGCCTTTACATGGCCCGTTCCATGCGGTGCCGCACGGTCAAAATCTGATACTTTAATCGTAATCGGTTTTGCGCCACCCTTAAAGTATGGGCCAACTGGTGTTGTAAACATACGGAACTGATATTCATCTGCTGGTTTTACACCAATGACCGGATTTGATCCGAACATATATGGTCTTACATACAAAGTTGCCCCTGATCCATATGGCGGAACATATGCCGCATTCGCTTCTACGACCTGCTTGACCGCATCAATAAATCTATCTTCCGGAAATACCGGCATCTCCAGTCTTGCTGCAGAACTTGCTAATCTGCTTGCATTCAGATCCGGGCGAAATGTTACGATATGACCATCCTCTGTTGTATACGCCTTCAGACCTTCAAAACATGTCTGCGCATATTGAAGTACACCAGCACATTCATTAATGACAATATTTGCATCGGAGGTAAGGGTACCTTCATCCCACTTTCCATTCTTATAATTGGAAACGTATCTCTTATCTGTCTGCATATAACCAAATCCAAGATTTGACCAGTCAATATTTTTCTTTTCCATTGTATATTCCTCCGTCCTTTAACAACTGATTTATTACCTTCGTCTATTATAATACGTCACTATGCAAAATTCAAGAGTGCACTCTGTTTTTTATATAATAGATTTCATCTCCTACCGCTCCATCATGCTTATGGATTCAATTCCGACACTTCCGCCCCGGACTACTTCGATACTCTTGAATTCTTCTTTCATTAATTTAATCACTGCATCATTTTTTGTCGCTGTCTGCACGAACTCAAGCAAAAGACTGTCTTTTCCATAATCAATGACTTTTGCTTTAAATGTCTCCGCGATCTGAAAACACTCTACCTTATCTTCCGGTGTACATTTTCGCACTTTTACATACAAGATTTCTTTCATTCTTACAAATACATCTGTAAAATCGATTACTTTAATGACCTCCACCAGACGGTTCAGTTGTTTTTTAATCTGTTCAAATGTTTCATCATCACTGACAGTAGCAATCGTCATCCTGGATATCGTCGGATCTTCCGTTGTTCCAACAGTCAGACTGTCCAGATTATAAGATTTTCCCGAGAAGAGTCCGGATATCTTGGAAAGAACACCAACCTGGTTCTCCACATAAAGAGAAATCCAGCGTTTTTTCATATTATTACTCATAATTATTTCTCCTTTCAAAACAATCAAATACCCACACTAACAATCCAAAATCATATCTTCCAGAGTTCCTCCCGGCTGGATCATCGGATAAACCAGATCTTCCGGATCAATATCAAACTCTATCACATATGGTATCTTCTTGCTCTTCATTGCTTCACGGAACGCAGGTTCAATCTCTTCCTTGTTCGTAACATGAATGCCCTTTGCTCCATAGCTTTCTGCCAGCTTCATAAAATCCGGAGTATATGGAGGACACTCTACTTCGCCACATTTTCCTCTGCATGCTGCACCGGAACGCAGGCAGGTCATGGAATAACGCTTTCCATAAAATAATTTCTGCCACTGACGGACCATTCCGAGATTATTGTTATTGAAAATACAACAGATAATTGGAAGTTCCTCCAGTACTGCAGTTGCCAGTTCCTGGCTGTTCATCTGCATTCCACCATCACCTGAAATAGAAATAACCGGTGTATCCGGATTACCGATTTTAGCTCCGATTGCTCCCGGAAGTCCATATCCCATTGTTCCAAGTCCACCAGACATCAAAAGCTTCTTTTTCTCAGTGATTTCTATAAACTGAGCTGTAAACATCTGATGCTGTCCGACATCCGTTACAATGATCGCCTCATCAAAAACACGGTTGATGGTTTCGATGACGTCCTGCGGTGTCATGATCGGTTTCTTCTTCATTGTAAGAGGATGTTCTATTTTCCACTCACCAACTTCATCCAGCCATTTCTTAGTATTACATTCGGTTACATACTCCAGCATCTTTGTGATTGCTTCTTTTGCATCTGCGACGATCGGTACGTCCACCTGTACATTCTTTGAGATTGCCGCCGTGTCAATATCAATATGTACAATCTGCGCACGCGGTGCAAAAGAATGCAGTTTTCCGGTAATCCGGTCATTGAATCTGGTTCCGATGGAAAACAGCAGATCACATTCATTCACCGCCATATTGCAGGCATACGCTCCATGCATTCCGAGATTTCCTACATACAGCGGATGATTTGTCGGAATTGCACCTCTTCCCATTACTGTCGTAACAACTGGAACATTTGTCTTTTCTACCAGCTCAGTAAATTCCTTATTTGCATGTGCGATATTTACCCCGCCTCCTGCCAGAAATAACGGTCTTTCTGCCTTCGCAAGCATCTTGATTGCTCGTTTCAGCTGACCGATATGAACGTGTGTATTCGGCTTATATCCTCTGATATTAACCTCTGTTGGATACTCTGCATCCCCCATCTCTGCCATCACGTCCTTCGGCAGGTCAATGAGAACCGGCCCCGGTCTTCCAGTTCTTGCAATATAGAACGCTTCCTTAATAATTCTCCCCAGATCCTCTCTGTTCCGTACAGTCACCCCATACTTGGTAATGCTTCTGGTAATTCCCACAATATCAACTTCCTGAAAAGCATCATTTCCGATCAGATGCCTTGCAACCTGTCCGGTAAAACATACCAGAGGAACACTGTCATAATACGCTGTCGCCAGCCCTGTCACAAGATTCGTTGCCCCAGGACCGCTGGTTACCAGGCAGACGCCAACTTTTCCAGTAGAACGGGCATAAGCATCTGCTTCATGTACCAGAGCCACTTCCTGTCTGGGAAGTATAACTTTTGTATAATCCTGTTTATACAATTCATCACTAATATCAATTGTGCATGCCCCCGGATACCCAAATATAGTATCTACGCCTTCTTCCTTCAGTGCCTTTACTAATAATTTGTTTCCACTGATTTTTCTCATATTACATACCTCCTGTTTTTCAAAGGTGTTATTATTCTATTCCGGACATCTCATAACAAACAGATTTTACTTTACTGAATCAAAATTCCTCATAGAGTAAAAAAAACCCTAAGCAAATGCTCAGGGCGAATGATCCATCCGTGTTACCACCTAATTTCAGAGAAGAAATTCTCTGCACTCTGCCGGTACAGAAGCAAACTGTAACTCTTCGATACCGCTCCCCCGTAACGCTGGGACTGCGTTGAAGTCTACTCAAATCACATTCCGAAGATTCTTTCGGTTCACTGCTCAGAGGCTACTTCCATAAGTCCTTCTCGAAGATTTTCACCTGCCATCTTCTCTCTTTGCTTCCGGAATTTATGTACCCCTCCTCGTCATAGCATTTGTCTGAATAATTATCCTATATTATATTTGATTTTACTAATAAATGTCAACCGTTTTTTATTGCATGATATTGATGTATTTTAATGTATTTTCAAACAAATTTATAACATTTCACAATGTATGTATAAAAATAATGACTTTTTTCATGTATTTTTTTGCTTTTTTTTATTTTTTTGCATGAAACTATAGCAAATTTTCATAAAAAATTATACAATATATTTACTAGAAGTAAGGGAGGATTTATCATGAAACAAAACAGTATGTTAGCGATGATATTAGCCGGTGGTAGAGGCTCACGTCTTCACGAACTGACAAATAAAGTTGCAAAGCCCGCCGTTTCTTATGGCGGAAAATACCGTATCATTGATTTCCCACTCAGCAACTGTGCAAATAGTGGAATTGACGTGGTCGGTGTATTGACACAATATGAATCTATTCTTTTAAACAGCTATGTTGCCGCAGGAAGACGGTGGGGACTTGATGCTAAAAATAGCGGAGTCTTTGTTCTTCCTCCTCGTGAAAAGGCAGATGCCAATCTTGATGTATATCGCGGAACTGCAGATGCAATTTCCCAGAATATCGATTTCATTGACTCCTATTCGCCAGATTATATTCTTATTCTTTCTGGTGACCATATTTACAAAATGAATTACGACAAAATGCTGGAAGAACATAAAGCACAGAATGCAGATGCAACAATTGCCGTTATCGAAGTACCAATGAAAGAAGCCAGCCGTTTTGGTATCATGAATACAGATGAGACCGGACGGATCGTAGAATTTGAAGAAAAACCGCCACAGCCGAAGAGCAATCTTGCTTCTATGGGTATTTATATTTTCAACTGGAAACTGCTTCGCAAAATGTTGATTGCAGACATGAAAGACCCTGATTCTAACCATGACTTTGGAAAAGATATTATCCCAAATCTTTTGAATGATGGCAAGAAATTATACGCTTATAAATTCAAAGGCTACTGGAAGGATGTAGGAACTATTGATTCCCTGTGGGAAGCAAATATGGATCTGCTCGACAAGAACAACGAACTTGATTTAAATGACCCATCCTGGAAAATCTACACGGAAGATGTTACCTGTCTTCCACAGTACATAGGATCTAACGCAAAGATTAACCGTGCATTCATCACTCAGGGCTGTGTGATTGAGGGAGAAGTTACAAATTCCGTACTATTCACCGGTGCAAAAGTCGGTGCAGGTGCCAAGATTATTGACAGTGTTCTGATGCCAGGTGTTGTCGTTGAAGATGGTGCCACAGTTACACGTGCACTGGTAGCTGATAATGTAAAAATCGGCGCAGGTGCTGTAGTCGGTGATGCTGACAGTGAGCACATCGAACTGATTTCAAAACGTGTAAAGGGGGTAGAATAATATGGCAAAAGCATTTGGTATTGTCAACTTTGCCGGAAACCATGTACAAGTAGAAGGAATGCAGGCGTATCGTCCGGTAGGCGCATTCTCATTCCTGGGACGTTACCGTGTAATCGATTTCCCGATTTCTAATATGAGCAATAGCGGAATTGACCATATTCAGGTTTATATCAGAAGAAAACCGCAGTCTCTGACAGCTCATCTTGGCACAGGACGTCACTATAATATTAATTCCAAGAGCGGAAATCTTCGGATACTGTACTCCGATCTTGGCATGAACCTCAGCATTTACAACAATGATATCGCATCCTATATTGATAATATGGAATATATCGAGCAGGAACGCAGCCCATATGTCGTAATTGCACCAAGTTATATGATCTATACAGCAGATTATGACAAGCTGCTCCAGACTCACATTAATTCTGAAGCAGATATTACTCTGTTATATCATTCCGTTGATAATGCAAAAGAATCCTTTATTAACTGCAATACGCTGAACCTGAACCGCCAGAAAGGTGTTCTTTCTATTGAAACCAATCATGGAAATGCAAAAAACAAGAACATCTTTATGGATACATATGTAATGAAGAAGGAATTATTCATCGAACTGATCCAGAAAGCAAAAAAGACCTCTTCTGCTTTTACATTTGCAGATATTGTCAATGCTTCCTGTGAAGAGCTGGACATCCGTGGTGTTTCTCACAGAGGATATTTCGCAGCTATTTCCGATTTCAAAGGCTACTATGACGCTAACATGTCATTGATCGATATTAAATCAGCCGAAAGCTTATTTAACGAAGACTGGCCGATCTACACCAGAACCAATGACTCCTGCCCGACTCAGTATTTTGAATCTGCATATGTAAAAGGCTCTGTTGTATCAAATGGCTGTCTGATTGAGGGCTCTATTGAGAATTCTATTATCGGACGTGGCTGTGTAATCAAAAAAGGCGCTGTCATCAAGAATAGTATTATCTTGCCGGATGCTGTCATCGGAGAAAATGTACATGTTGAAAATCAGGTGATCGATAAACATGCAAAAATCATTCATGCAAAAGAACTGATTTCTACTCCTGAAAAGCCCGGATATGTACGCAGAGACGATGTCCTGTAATAAGTCAAAAAAAAGCTTCTGTCTACTATGTAGGCGGAAGCTTTTTTACAACAATTGATTTCTTATTCTTTTTCCTTGATCACCTCGCAGGCAATCCTTTTCCATGAGATCCTTCCCACATCAGATGGCCTGGTCTCTCCTTTCTGGATACATTCTTCCAACGCATCGGCCAGTTTCTGTTCAAACCCGGGAAGTTCCTCTGCAACCGGCTCATCTGCGTTACGCATCCGCGGCGGCGTTATGTACATAATATCTGCTCCCGGAACCATCTTTTCCATCCATTTCCGAATTCCCGGAAGATCTGTCAAAACCACCCTGTCACCACAGGCAAGTGCCTCAATCACTGTAAGAGGCAGACCGTCAAAATAAGACGGCAATACGAAAATATCACAAGCATTGTAGACTCTGGCGAGTTCTGGCTGTGTCTTTTTCCCCAGGAATTCAATCTGACATGGACAATTATGTGACAACTCTACAATTTCCTGATATTCTTCCTGATTTCCGGCCCCTCCTGCAATCAAAACCATTAAATCCTGTTTTCCATATGGAAGCATTGTCAGCGCTCTCAAAAGGCTCTTGACTCCTTTTTTCTCAGAAACCTTTCCCACAAACACCACTCTTATCATTCCATCTTTCCGGCTTAATTTTTCTCCAGTCTGATAAAACACTTTACTGTTATATCCGGTCCCCACAACCGTAATTTTACTGTCATCTGCACCATACAAATTACGGATCTGCTCAATCTGTGCATCCTGAAGTACAAAGATCCGATCCAGTTTTTGGATCTGTTCTGCGATGTAGTCCCTCTCAAGCTCATTTTTCTGCATTTGTCTCAGATCTGTATTATGACAGAATCCATATACTTTTCTTTCCGGAAAACGTTCTCTTACAATCGCAGTCAGCAGATACAAATGATGGCACAATATGATATCTGGATCCATCCCGGCCACGGCCTTTTCTAAAACTTCAAGAAATGCTTTCCGAAACTGTCCGATCATCTGAGGAGTCATATCACAATATCTGGTACTGGTATAAGGCATCTCATCAGACATTCCGACAATCGGATACGGAAGCTCTTCTGTCCCGAAACAAACCGGATATAATCTAACTTTCTCTGGCAGATCAATCCGGTCTTTCTTATTGATTCCTGCCACAACAGCCTGTTCATGTCCTTCTTCTTCCAAAGCTTTTACCAGCTCAGTCAGATACACACCACTTCCGGTACTATTCGGTTTCTGTGCGGTTACACTCAATACTTTCATGATCCTTACACTCTTTCATAAATCGTAAATACATACTCAAGGTCAAAATACGTCTGCTCATCACTGGTCTTCGTCATTTCCCACTCCGGATCTTCATCCAGATTCGGGAAATAGGTATCTGCATCATATGCATGATCGATTCTTGTCACATAAGCCTTATTACAATATGGAAGAAGCTGACGATAAACACTTTCTCCCCCGATCACATAAATATCTTCCGGTTCATATTTTTTTAATTCTTCTGTCATTTCTTCAACAGTATGGACAACAACCACTCCATTTACCTCATAATTCTTATCGGAAGTCATTACCACATTTACTCTGTTTTTCAACGGCTGTCCCCCCGGAAAGCTTTCCAGTGTCTTCCTTCCCATAGCGACAACTTTGCCCTTCGTCTGTTCCCGGAAAAACTTCATGTCCTGAGGAATGCTTACCAGTAATCTATTATCCTTTCCAATTGCCCAATTTTTATCTACCGCAACAATCAGGTTCATCTCCTATCTTCTCCTTCCATCCATTTCTGTCATCATATTTTTTCATGCTATATTGCAACAGGAATATTCTTAATCTGTTCGTGAGTCTCATAATCAATTAATTTTACATCATCTCTGGTAAATTGATAAAAATCCCGGACTTCCGGGTTCAGCCAGAACTTCGGGGCCGGCAGCGGTTTCCTGCTGATCAGTTCCTCAATCATTGGAACATGACGATCATAGATATGGGCATCTGCGATCACATGAACAAACTCACCAACCTCCATATCACACACCTGAGCCAGCATATGCATGAGTACTGCATACTGACACACATTCCAGTTATTCGCAGCCAGAACATCATTGGAACGCTGATTCAGAATTCCATTCAGAGTCAGCTTCTCATGTCCTGTTTTTTTTGTCACATTAAAAGTCATACTATATGCACACGGATACAGATTCATCTCATGCAGATCTTGATGCACATATAGATTTGTCATGATTCTGCGGCTGTATGGATGATTTTTCAGATCATAGATTACACGGTCCACCTGATCAAACATCCCCTCTTTATATTGGTGTTTAATCCCCATCTGGTATCCGTATGCCTTTCCGATTGATCCCTCTTCATCCGCCCAGCTGTCCCAGATATGACTGTGCAGATCATGAATATTATTGGATTTCTTCTGCCAGATCCATAACAGCTCATCTGTACAGCTTTTGATTGCTGTCCTTCTTAAAGTCAGAGCAGGAAATTCCTTTGACAGATCATATCGATTTACGACGCCAAATTTTTTGATCGTATAAGCAGGAGTTCCATCTTCCCAGACCGGTCTGACCTTTTCTCCTTTCGTATCCGTTCCGTTATCTATAATATCTCTGCACATGTCAATAAAGACTTTATCTGCATAACTCATATTCAGCATTCTCCTTTCACATTTTCCCGCCAGATTCTATGGATCACTGATATTATATAAAACCTTATCCAGCATTTTTTCTAACGCTTTCACTTCTTTTTTACTCATTCCCAGCGTGAGATTTTTATCTATTTTTTTACGATCCGCTTCCATTCGTCTCTGGATATCATAAGCCTTCTCCGTCGGATAAATATTTTTACATCTTTTATCCTTATTACTTGGAACTGCAAGAATAAATCCCTTCTCATCCAGCCGCTTCAAGATTCCCGTCACTGTAGGATTTTTCAGACAAAGTGCTTTCTCGATATCTTTCTGGTTTACTTCTTCTTTACTACTGTTAAAAAGGTAATCCAGAACGGCACACTGGGATGCCGTGATTCCAAGCTTTCTGAGTCGATTATTAAAATCTTTTTCATACACATTATTAATCTGTTTAAACATGAAACCTAACGTCTGCCGTTCTTTCATCATTTTTCTCCTTGTATTCCCGAATCACTCTGACATATTCATTCCTTATACTGATTCCTGTGTTTCTTCTTTTTGTTTCATCAATCGAAGCTCATGGACTGCAAGTCCAATCGCCACTACAGCCGCCGCCCCGTCCGCAATCGGACCTGCATACATTACTCCATCAGTTCCAAGGAAGATTGGAATGATCAATATCAGCGGAAGCAGGAAAATCACCTGTCGGGTCAATGACACTACAATTCCTAACTTCGCCTTCCCTATCGATGTAAAAAAACCGGATGACATTGGCTGTACACCATTGATAAATGTCATAAACATATATATTTTAAAGTATCGGATTGCAAAACGAAAATACTCTTCACTTCCTGTTCCAAATATACTGACTATCTGTCTCGGGAAAAACTGGAAACATAAGAAAAACAGAATCCCCACTGCCAGGGAATAACGAAATGCCGTAGTATAAGTTTTCCTTACTCTTTTATACAGTCCGGCACCGTAGTTGAATCCCCAGATTGGCTGACATCCCTGAGATATTCCAATCGCAATTGCCATAAATACCATATTTACTTTGGAAATCACACCTACGCAGGCCAGTGGAATATCCGCTCCATATACAGATTCTGCTCCATAATGCCTTAACGTATTGTTCATAGCAATCTGCACAATTGCCATAGAGATCTGATTGATACAAGATGCCATTCCAAGAGATGCTATCATTTTGAGCCTGATCCCTCTCGGCCGGAGCATTCCCGGATTCAGATCCATTTTCCGAAATTTCAAGAAATACACAATTACCATAATTCCGGATATCATCTGTCCAATCACCGTAGCCCATGCCGCACCTTTGATTCCCCAGTGAAATCCAAAAATAAAAAGAGGATCCAGAACTGTATTCATAATCGCACCAGTCAGCATACATGTCATCGAATAGGTCGGACTGCGGTCTGCCCGGATCAGATGATTTCCGCCTGTTGTCAAAATCAAAAACGGAATTCCAAATGCCGTGATCCCGGTATAGTCCAACGCATACGGCAGTACCTTCTCCGTCACCCCAAACAGATGAAGAAGTGGCTCCAAAAATGCCAGCACCACGGCTGAAATGATTATGCCACAGATCACCAGCATGGAAAGACCTGTCCCCACGATCTTACTTGCCTCTTCCTGATGTCCTGCACCGGATTCCAGATTATAATTCGACGCGCTTCCAATTCCAAGAAGAAGTGCTGTCGCAGTGCAGATAATAGAAATCGGAAATGCAATATTGGTCGCAGCATTTCCCAGAATTCCTACCCCCTGCCCAATAAAGATCTGATCTACAATATTATAGAGTGAACTAACCAGCATACTAATGATTGCAGGTATTGCAAACTTTGCAATTAACTTCCCCTCTTTTTCTACTGCAAGAGGATTCATATTCTTCTGATTCTCTCTCATTTCCACCTTCACACTCATCCTATTTCTTCACTGCTGACAGACTGGCTTTCTACTAATACTCTCTGATCACACTGCTAATCTCACGAATCGTATCCATTCCTTTTAAGTATTCCAATGCATCCTGCATATGGTACTCCTTTACTGAATCCGTCACAATTGCCAGCTCAGCCACACCATCGGTAATTACTTTCTGTACGACCTTAGAGATACTCACCTTGTGCGTTCCAAATACACTGGCAATTGCCGCAAGAACACCTGGTTGATTGTCTACCTGCATGCGCAGGAAAAATTTATTTTTCACTTCTGAGAAACTCTTAATCTTTGTACTTCTATAGCAGGTACAGCTGATTCTTCCGGTACAGTGATACTGGATATCACGGATTACATCAATCACATCTCCCATCACCGCACTTGCCGTCGGGAACTCTCCTGCCCCTCTTCCGTAAAACATTACGTCATCTACTGCATCTCCATGCACAAATACAGCGTTAAAGGAGTCTCTTACAGACGCAAGCGGATGCTCCTGTGCAATCATCATTGGATGAACTGCTACTTCAATTCCTCCTTCTGTATTATGTGCCACTCCAAGAAGCTTAATTACACTTCCAAACTCTTTCGCATAAAGAATGTCTCTCGCAGAAATCTTTGTGATTCCCTCTGTATAAACATTAGAAAATGTAACTCTGGAATGAAATGCAATGGATGCCATAATCGCTACCTTTCGTCCGGCATCCAGACCTTCCACATCAGCAGTCGGATCTGCTTCTGCATATCCGAGCTCTGTTGCCTTTGCCAGTGCCTCATCAAAATCCATTCCCTCTTCAAACATCTTGGTCAAAATATAATTCGTCGTTCCATTTACAATTCCAATTACTTCATCAACCTCATTTGCAGCGAGACATTGCTTTAATGGCCGGATAATCGGGATTCCTCCTGCCACTGCTGCTTCAAACAGAAAGTCAACTCCGTTTGCTTCTGCCGCATCCAGAAGCTCTCTCCCGTGCTCAGCAATTAAATCTTTATTGGCGGTCACAACATTCTTTCCTGCATTTAACGCTTCTAGGATCATCGTTCTGGCAGGCTCAATTCCTCCCATCACTTCAATCACAATCTGGATTTCTTCATCATGAATGATTTCTTCCCAACAGTCTGTCAAAAGAGACGTATCGATTCCCTTTCTTTCCTTATTTTTATTATGTACCAGAATTCTGGTGATTTCAAAATCTGCACCTGTCTTGGATTTCATTTCCTCTGCCTGACGATGTGCAAGCTTATATACTCCGCCTCCAACAGTCCCTGCTCCCAAAAGGGCGGCTTTGATCGTTTTCTCAGTCTTCATTTTACTCTTATCCTCTATCTTTTATTATTTTAGGCTCATACATAAAATTAAGTATAACACAGCAGACATACTATTTTCAAATTTTTCACAGCTTTTACTTTATAAAAACTTTTTTCAAAAACTTGTTGACAAAGCCTTCTTTCTGTAGTATAGTATTTATTGTTCTGAGGAACACAAAAACAACAAAACAGCAAATGCGATAGTAGTACAGTTGGTAGTACGCCACCTTGCCAAGGTGGAGGTCGCGGGTTCGAGTCCCGTCTGTCGCTCTAAGAAGAAGTTCCGGTTAGAACTTCTTTTTTTGTACTTATCTGTTTCACAGAATAACTCAAAACTGAAAAGAACGCGAAAGTACCTAACCCATACCTTCGCGTTCCTTATAAATCTTGTATCTTAATCTTAATCTTCTTCTGCCACTACTTCCAGTCCAAGTTCCTCAAGCTGTTTCGGATCCACCTTGGTAGGTGCCTCTGTCATCAGATCGGAAGCATCTTTTACCTTAGGGAATGCAATGACATCACGAATGCTGTCCTGTTTCGCCATCAGCATCACCAGACGATCCAGACCGTAAGCCAGTCCCGCATGTGGCGGAACGCCATATTTAAATGCAGTCAGAAGGAATCCAAACTGTTCCTGTGCCTGTTCCGGAGTAAAGCCAAGAACTTCAAACATCTTACTCTGTATCTCCGGATTAAAGATTCTGACACTTCCTCCTCCAATCTCATTTCCATTCAGTACGATATCATAAGCTTTGGCACGTACTCTGCCCGGGTCACTGTCGATATACTGAAGATCTTCTTCCATCGGCATGGTAAATGGATGATGCATCGCTGTAAAGCGGTTCTGCTCTTCACTCCACTCAAGAAGCGGGAATTCTGTAATCCACAGGAATTTATACTCGTTTTTATCGAGCAGATCCATCTGGCGGGCCAGCTCCAGACGAAGTGCTCCCAGAGAATCCCATACCACTTTATTCTTATCTGCGGCAAAAAGCAACAGGTCTCCGTTTTCTCCACCCATTGCCTGGATCAGTGCCGTCATCTCTTCTTCTTTCATGAATTTAGAGAACGAAGACTTTACAGTACCATCTTCATGAATTGCGATATACGCAAGTCCTTTTGCACCGTAATCCTTTACGAAATCTACCAGCTTATCAATCTTTTTGCGTGGCATTGATCCCTGTCCCTTGGCATTGATACCACGAACCGTTCCGCCATTAGCGATTGCATTCTGGAATACGACAAATTCGCAGTCTTTTACAACGTCTGTCACATTTACCAGTTCCATTCCAAAACGAACATCCGGCTTATCAGATCCAAAGCGGTCCATTGCCTCCTGCCAGGTCATTCTCTGGATTGGAAGAGACACTTCTACCCCAAGTACTTCCCTGAATAATTTTGCAAGAAGTCTTTCATTCACTTCAATCACATCATCCACATCTACAAAAGACAGTTCCATGTCAATCTGCGTAAATTCCGGCTGTCGATCTGCACGCAGGTCCTCATCACGGAAACACTTTGCAATCTGGAAATACCGGTCATATCCGGAACACATCAAAAGCTGTTTAAACAGCTGTGGTGACTGTGGCAATGCATAAAAATGTCCCTGATGCACACGGCTTGGCACCAGATAATCTCTTGCACCTTCCGGTGTACTTCCAATCAGAACCGGAGTCTCAATCTCCAGAAAACCTTCCTCTGCCAGAAACTGACGTGTCAGTGTTGCCACTTTACTTCTCATCATCAGATTTCTTTGAAGATCAGGTCTTCGAAGATCCAGATATCTGTATTTCAAACGAATTTCCTCTTTTGTCTTAGAATTCTCTTCGATTGGAAACGGCGGTGTCTCAGATTCGGATAACACTCTGAGTTCCTCCGGAATAATTTCAATCTCTCCAGTTGCCAGATTTGCATTTACAGCACCGGAACGTTTTTCCACGGTTCCTACAACTGCAACCACAAATTCTGAACGAAGCTTTGCAGCTTTCTCAATCAAAGTAGCTTCTGACTTTCCTTCCTCAAATACCACCTGAATAATTCCAGAACGGTCTCTTACATCTACAAATACCAGTCCACCCTTATTCCGATTCTTCTGCACCCAGCCCATAATAGTAACTTTCTCGCCTACATTTGCACTGGACAATTCCCCGCATCTGTGCGTTCTTTTTAATCCCTGCATTGACTCTGCCATGTCACTTATCTCCTCTTATCTTTTTCCCGAGACACTTGTCTCTTATTTTTACAGTTCCCCGACTGAATCTGCATAACAGTCTATGATTTCCTCATAGCCATCTTCTGCCAGCTGTTCCTTCTGGAACTTTTTATTCTTTTTCATATTAACGATCAGTACCTGTTTTCCTGCTTCACGATCTGCTTTCGCGGCTGCCAGTACTTTCAGCATACCTTCTTTTGGCATCTTCTTCTCCAGGAGATATGCTTTTTTCTTCCTCGTACTTGGCACTTCATATCCATTTTCCAGAAGCAGCATTACGATTCTTTCAAAACCGATTGAAAATCCGCAGGCCGGCGTATCCTGCCCGGTAAATTTGCCGATCATCTTATCGTAACGCCCTCCTCCTGCAACGGAGCCGCCGAAATCATCCATGGTAACTTCAAAAATAGTTCCCGTATAGTAAGACTGTCCTCTTACCAGTGTTGGGTCAAACTTTATGTTGAATTCACATTCTTTCGCTGCTTCTACACTGGAAATGATCATCTCCATGCCATCTGCAGTCGCATCACTTAAACAGTCTCCAAGCTTTTCTTTTAAATAGCGAATACCGGACACATCTGGTGCCACTTCATCAAAGAGCTTCAGATAAGTCTCAACATTTTCTTTGGAATAGCCCATCTCTTCCAGTTCTTTTGCAACACCATCCGGACCAATCTTATCCATCTTATCCAGAATAATGAATACTTCATCATAATCCACTTCTTTAAATCCACTATAGGCAGCCATTGCTTTCAGAATATTACGGTCATTGATGCACACCGTGAAATTCTTGAAATTCAGTTTTCCAAGCATTGCTGTCGTTGCAAGGATCAGTTCAATCTCTGCCAGATTACCTGGCTCACCCAGAATATCGATGTCACACTGCATGAACTGACGAAAACGTCCTTTCTGTGGACGGTCTGCACGCCATACATTTCCGATCTGAAGTGCTTTAAACGGAGATGGCAGTTCGTTTGAATGATTTGCATAATACCTTGCAAGAGGTACCGTAAGATCATAACGCAGACCTCCATCTACCAGATCATTCTCTTCCCTTGCATCTTCGATCTTCAGCTTTTCTCCACGCTTCAGAATCTTAAAGATCAGCTTTTCATTGTCACCACCCTGCTTGCTGCACAGATTCTCGATATGCTCCACGCATGGGGTCTCCATAGAAGAAAATCCATAAGTCTTGTAAGTATCTTTAATCAGCTGAATCACATAATCCCGGATTTCCATCTCGCGTGGGAGCATGTCCTTCATACCGGTGACCGGTTTTTTCTTTAACGCCATAACCATTCTCCTTTACGTTCTATCATCTCATCGATACGTTCAATATAAGCATCTATTGCCTTTACATTTTCCACACGTATCAGATGCGTCATTTTCTTTTTCTTACTGCCCGGAACAAAAACCGGAGATTTCAGTACCAGTTTCGTGGAAGCCCCCGCCCCTGCAGCAATAATGGATTGTTTTTCCTCCATAATTAGTATATTGTATATTCCGGCTTTGTCAACCTTTGCATAGCCAACATTTTCAAAATTGCCTGCAATATTTTTCTGCCGATACAGATAATAAGGGAACAGTTCCATCTTTTCTGCTGCTTTCCTTGCAGCCTCGATCATCCCGGATAATGTCTCTGACATCTTCCCCGGATCGGCTTCCAGATCCTTCATTTCCATCTTGGCCGCACGTTTGATTGCCAGCGAATGTACCGTCAGACTGTCCGGCCCAAGTTCTCGGATCTGATCCAGCGTATCTTTCATATCAGCAATCTCCTCGCCAGGAAGTCCGGCAATGATGTCCATATTAATATTGTCAAATCCAACTTCCCTGGCCATTGCAAACGTTTCTTTAATCTGCTCCACGGTATGTCTTCGGCCAATGATATCCAGTGTTTTTTGCTGCATGCTCTGTGGATTCACAGAGATTCTGGTAATCTGATGTTGTATCAAAATCTCCAGTTTCTCTCTGGTAATACTGTCCGGCCTGCCGGCTTCTACTGTATACTCCAACAGATCCTTCCTCGAAAAACTCTCATCAATGCAATTTAGAAGCCGGTCAAGCTGAGATGCCGTAAGGGTTGTAGGCGTACCACCCCCGATATAGATGGTATTTAATTTCTTGTCTTTTGACCTTTGTGCAATAAACCTGAGTTCTTTACACAAAGCTTCCAGATAATCTTCGACGCGGTCTTTCCATGTTTCCAGTGATCCGGAGCTAAAAGAACAGTAGGTACACACCGACGGACAGAACGGAATTCCCACATAAAGGCTATACCCGTCTTCATAATCCAGCCGGCTTAAGAGCTCTCTTTCTCTTTGGGCGATCTCCCATGCAAGTTTTGCTTTATCCTCTCTCGCCCGGAATTCTTCTGTAAACCAGGGAACAAATTCCGTCTCCTTCATTCCTTCTTCCAGCTTCTGCATCGCAATCTTAGTCGGTCTGACTCCAGTCAGGATTCCCCACGCAAGATCTCTTCCGGTCTCCTTTTTTAAGATATCATACATTCGAAGATCGATCCGCCATTTTTTCTCCTTCTCATCGGCGTCTTCCGACACCGTCTCCAGACCGATCTCTATGAGTTTGTTTTTCAGTTCCTGTGAATCTTCCACCCTCCCGGTATGTCCCACGCTTTCCGGAAGTAATACCGTTACATAATTAGAGGCTTTTTCCTCTGTCCGGCAGGAAACCTCCTCAGACGGGTAAAAAGCCTTCATTACATGATACGCATTATAGGTATAAGCTTCACTTTTACATATAATCTGAATCATATTTTACTCCATTCTAATCAATCTTCACAGAGCATATGTCTGAGGAAAGACACATTCCCATCACACATATGGATTGTTCTTTTTCTCATAGCCAATCGTCGTCTCACCCATGTGTCCCGGATAAACAAATGTATCTTCCGGAAGCACAAAAAGCTTCTCTCGAACAGAACGTACAAGATCTGCGGTACTACTGTTCGGGAAGTCCGAACGGCCTATCGACCTCTGGAATAAGGTGTCACCGCTGAACAAGATATTTTCCTCTTTGACATAATAACAACATCCGCCTCTGGTATGTCCGGGAGTATGGATCACTTGAAATTCATAACCCGCTGCCTTCAAGATCTGTCCGTCATGAACTGTCTGTGCATTGGCAAATGTATATCCGGCTGTATATGTGGCTGACAGATTCAGCTTCGGATCTGTCATAATATCACTATCATCCTCGTGCACATAGACAGGTACCTGAAATTCTTTCAGAAATTTATCAATTCCCATCATATGATCAAAATGTCCATGTGTCAGAAAAATGGCTTCAATCTGATACCCCTCCTCCTGAATATGCTTTTTCAGATAAGACGGACAATCCGCCGGATCAATCACAACGGTTTGTCGGGTCTCTTCATTGATCACCAGATAACAGTTCGTACTGATAATTCCCGTAACAAATTTTTCGACTTTCATACTCCTCTAACCTGTTGTCCTTTCTATTTCTATCACACCTTCGATCTGACGAAGCTTCTTAATGACCCTGGATAACTCATCTCTTCCGTGAACGATAAATCCAGTTTCAATCGTAGCAGTTCCCCGCTTGCTGGTTCGGACATTCATAGACTTCACATCAACGTCTTCAGCTGTAAATATTTTGGAAATTTCCATTAACATTCCCTGTCTGTCATAGGCATACATTTTAATTTCCGCAAGATACTGTCCTCCATTTTGCTCGGTCACATCATTTTCCCATTCAATTTCGATCAGTCGTGCCCGTTCCGCCTCAGTCAGATGGATAATATTAATACAATCTGTACGGTGAATGGATAATCCACGTCCTCTTGTAACGAATCCTACAATTTCATCTCCCGGCACCGGACTGCAGCATCTGGAGAAGCGTACGGACATATTATCAATTCCTTTTACCACAATACCACTCTTGGACTTGGCAATATGGACCTTATTTTTTGCCGCCTCGGCTACTTTCTCAAGAACGACTTCATTCGTCATCTCCTGCTTATGTTCTTTGCTGTATTCTTCCATCAGACGGTTGACAACCTGACCTTCTTTCAGTCCACCGTGCCCAATCGCGGCCAGCACAGATTCCCAATCCTTAAATCCATACTTTCTCTGAACAACTTCCTGATATTTCGGATTCATAATATGACCTGCATTGATTGATTTTGCCTTACAATATGCAGTAATCATATCTTTTCCTTTGATGATATTATCTTCTTTAAATTCTTTCTTGAACCACTGATTAATCTTATTCTTCGCCTGGGTACTCTTGACAATATTCAGCCAGTCCCGGCTTGGTCCCTTGGAATTCTGAGACGTCAGGATCTCAATTCTGTCACCGTTCTGTATTTTATAATCGATATTTACCAGTTTCCCATTTACTCTTGCACCGACCATCTTATTTCCAACAGCACTATGGATTGCATACGCAAAATCGACCGGTGTAGACCCATTCGGCAGATTCTTTACATCTCCCTGTGGAGTAAAGCAATAGACATCCTCTGCGAACAGATCCAGATCACCTTTGATCAGATTCAGAAATTCTCTGTTATCCGACATGTCTCTCTGCCATTCCAGGATCTGCCGAAGCCAGCTTAACTTCTCCTCTTCCTGAGCCTCCACACTCTTCTTTCCATCGTTGGATTCCTTATATTTCCAGTGTGCAGCAATACCATACTCTGCAGTCTTATGCATTTCCTGTGTACGGATCTGAATTTCAAACGGCTGTCCGACTGAACTCATCAGCGTCGTATGCAGAGACTGATACATATTCGGCTTCGGCATGGCAATGTAATCCTTAAACCTTCCCGGAATCGGAGTATACATCTCATGGATTACCCCCAGAGCCGCATAACAATCTTTTACAGAATCAACAATAATACGCACTGCAAACAGATCATAGATCTGATCCACCGTCTTATCCTGATTCACCATCTTCTTGTAAATGCTGAAGAAATGTTTGACACGTCCATTGACTTCTGCCTTAATGTTGGCATTCTTCATATGCATAGACACTTCTTCCACGATCTGCTGGACAAATTCTTCTCTTTCCGTCTTTCTTGCATTGATCTGATTTACCAGATCAAAAAACACTTCCGGCTGAGAATATTTCAGAGCCAGATCATCCAGTTCCGTCTTAATCTTGGAAATACCAAGACGCTGGGCGATCGGCGCATAAATATCCATGGTCTCTTTCGCTTTTTCTTTCTGCTTTTCCGGCTTCATGAACTGCAAAGTACGCATATTATGCAGCCGGTCCGCAAGCTTAATGATAATAACTCGGATGTCCTTTGCCATTGCAAGGAACATCTTTCTTAGATTTTCGGCCTGCACATCCAGTTTATCGGAAGAATAGGACAATCTTCCAAGTTTGGTAACCCCATCAACCAGAAGTGCTACCTCATCACCAAATTCCCGCCTGATCTCCTCTTCTGTAACCTCTGTATCTTCCACCACGTCATGAAGCATTCCTGCCGCAATCGTTTCTTTATCCATCTCAAGATCTGCCAGAATAATTGCCACCCAGAGCGGGTGTACAATATAAGGCTCACCAGATTTTCTGCGCTGATCCCCATGCGCTTTAGAAGCCAGCGCATAAGCTTTTTCGATCATGGATACGTCCGTAGAAGGATGATACTTACGGATACGGGCAATTAACATGTCATATAAACGATCCGGATCTTCATAATCATCCTTATTCTTAACCGCATGCCCATCTACAATCGCCAGACCTTTTGCATTGTCCTTTGTCAAAGCTTCCGGTGCAATACGGTCATCAATGGATTCATATGTTGTTTTTGACATATTAACGCCTCCTTCCCTCTTAGATTTACTCACAACTATTTTCCGGGATATGTAATCACGGAATCTACATCATAACCCTGCAGCCGGTCTCTTCCTTTCAGACCTGCAAGTTCAATTAAAAAAACAGTCTTTACAACCTTCCCGCCCAGTCCTTCAATCAGTTTTACCATTGCTTCATTCGTTCCGCCTGTCGCGATCAGATCATCAATGATAACCACTTTCTGTCCTGGCTTAATTGCATCACGATGCATCTCAATCTCCGCAGTGCCATATTCTAATGCATACTTGACAGAAACCGTCTCACATGGCAGTTTTCCTTTCTTCCTGATTGGAATAAAAGGCTTATGAAGATTATAAGCAATCGGCACTCCGAAAATAAAACCTCTGGACTCAGGTCCGACAACCACATCAAAATCAACATCTTTCAGCTTTTCCTGCATCAGATCAATCGCAAGTGCAAGACCATCTGCATCCTGAAGTACACTCGTAATATCTCTGAAAATAATCCCCGGTTCAGGGAAATCCGGAATACTTCTTACATATTCTTCTATCGGTTTCATGACAATCTCTCCATTCTAATAAATCATTGGGAATCTCCCAAATTCTGATATACTTTTTTAGTATATCATTAGTTCCTGCAATTTTCAAATTTTTCTACATTTTTCTACATTTTTAGCGATAATGCGTGATTACAATCTGCGGAGTCACTCTTCCACGGAACTCATTGACGTCCGGATAGTATGTCACAGAGACGGTCATCCGGGTACTTCTTCCATTCAAAAAAGCATCTACTGCCTGCATTCCATACTTCTCCCGTAACATCTGTAAGAATTCAGGCACATTCTGAAACAAAAGGGCATCCATCTCTGTATGTGCCTCATCACACACCAACATCTTTAATACATTTTTATTTTTGCCAAGAATCCTCCCACTTATAAGCTCAATATTCCTTGCAGCAAACACCGGTTTCGTATTTCCTTTTCCAAAAGGCTCCAGAAGTTCCAGCTCCCGGACCATCTCCTCCGTTACACAGGAAAATGGCATCTCCATATCGATTGTGACTTTCTCCATCATTTCTTCTTTCGTCAAGGTACAGTTTTCGTTCAGTTTTCTTCTGAGTATCTCTACATTTTCCTTTGTGAGCGAAAGTCCTGCTGCCAGTTTATGACCCCCAAATTTTGTGAGAAGATCTTTACATTTGCTTAATTCCTCATACATATGATATGCATCGATTGATCTTCCTGAACCCTTTACTCCATCTTCTGCATCCGTAAGTACAAACACAGGCTTGTAATAGGTTTCTCTGATCCTTCCAGCCACAATTCCCGCCAAACTTTCGTGGCAATCCTGAAGATAGATCACAAGAACTCTGTCTTGTCCGAGCGCAGATTGCTCCACCAGTTCTTTTGCTTTCTCCACCGCAATATTTGTCATTTCTTTCCGACTGTCATTCAATGCTTTCAAATCTCCCGCAAGCATATCTGCTTCTTTTTTTGTCTCTGCACGCAGAAGACCAAGCGCTCGTTTGGCAGTATCCAGTCTTCCACTGGCATTGATACATGGTCCCAGGACAAATCCTATATGATAAGAATTCAATCGCTCTCGTTCTACACCTGTACATTCAATTAATGCTTTCAGGCCCGGATTATGCGTCCGCTTCAGCATCTGGAGACCTTCTTTTACAAAAATACGATTTTCATTTTCCAGGTCCATTACATCACCCACCGTAGCAATGGCTACATTTTCAATCAGATAATCCAGATCACTAGCATCCTTTCCCATGGATTCCCAAAGTGCTTCCACCATCTTATACGCAACGGCAGCCCCACATAAGCCCTTAAAAGGATAATTACAGTCAGACTGTTTTGGATCTACCACCGCATCTGCCGGAGGGAGGAGATATCTTCTTCCATCTTCCAGTTCTTCAAATGGAACTTCATGATGATCTGTCACAATAATCGTCATACCCAGACTCTTACCATATGCAATCTCTTTTGCAGCAGCAATCCCATTATCACAGGTAACGATCGTATCCACTCCATCCTGATATGCACGCTCAATCAATTCAATATTTAGTCCATACCCGTCCGTTATCCGGTCCGGAATATCACTGTCCACACTGGCACCTGCCTTTTCCAGACCCTCCAACAGAATATAAGTCGCATTTACTCCGTCAATATCATAGTCTCCAATAATACGAATTCTTTGTCCATTCGCGATTTTTTCTCTTAGAATATCGAGTGCCCTGTCCATATCTTTCATCAGCATACCGTCATAGAGATCCACAATCGTTCCATTCAGGTACCGGTCAATTGCTTCATCACCGATCACGTCCCGGTTTCTGATCAGGCATGCAAGCCGGGGACTGATATGATATTTCCTTCCAATTGTTTCAAAATCTGCCCCTTTTCTCAGTAATGTCCATCGTTCCATCTCGTCATCTCCCGATATGAAAAATAACCTGCCACCAGCAGTTCACTTCACATACTTAAGTATCGAAAAAGCAGCCGTGTTATCTTCATAGCCACAGCCGCTTTCTCATGTTATCTTGTTTTCTATTTTTTCTTCTTGCTGTTACTTGTTTTTGCTTCTGTTTTTTTCACAAATTTTGTCTTCATAACATACCACAATGCACCTGTAATACATACAGAAGAATATCCACCACAGATAATACCTGCCATCAGCGGTGCAGCAAATTCACGAATGGAGCTTACACCCATAATAAACAGAACAGCTACCATAACGAATGTCGTAAGAGAAGTATAAATACTTCTGGTCAGAGTCTGCGTAATGCTCTTATTTACTACATCAGCAAGCTCTGTTGTCTTCGTCTGATAATGCAGCTCTTCACGGATACGGTCGAAAATAACGATCGTCGCGTTAATAGAATAACCTACAATGGTCAGCATACATGCAATAAACGTATTACCGACTGCAATTCTGGAAATCGCATAAAACGTCAGGACAACCAGAACATCATGTACCAGTGCTGCAACCGCACTCGTTGCAAAACGCACATCTTTAAACCGGAACCAGATATATAACAGCATACAGATTGTTGCAATGATTACCGCAACGACTGCATCCTGACGCATCTCATTACTGATTGTAGAGCTGATATTCTCAGCGGTGATCTCGGATTCATCTACTCCAAAATGATCAACCAGTGCCTGATTCAGAGCTTCACGCTGATCCAGATCCAGGGTAACCGTCTTAATTACAACCTGATTGGTACCTGCAACTTTTTGAGTCTGAACATTGTGATCACCCGTTACATCTTCTACAACAGGAACGATTTCTTTATCAATTTCTTCTATAGAATAATCTTTATCAAACGTTACGTTTGTGGAAGTACCACCCTTGAAGTCCAGGCCATAGGCAAGTGCACCATTATCTTTGGATGCATTTACACCCATGACTACAAATCCAAGCAGGATCACTGCAAGAGAAATTGCAAAGAATACATGTTTCTTTCCCAGGAAGTTGATCGGTGTTCTTTCTTTTTTCGGACGATAATATAATTTCTCATTTTTCAATCCAATTCCATAGAATGCAAATACGATCAGACGAGTAATCACCAGTGCCGTAAACATGGATACAACAATACCGATTCCCAGAGTCTGAGCAAATCCTTTTACCGTTCCTGATCCCTTAAACCAAAGAACCAGTGCTGCGATCAGTGTTGTAACATTTCCGTCCACGATTGCAGACATCGCTTTCTGGAATCCGGTCTTCAAAGAATTCTTTACACTCTTTCCTTTGGTCATCTCTTCACGTACACGGGCAAAAATGATGACATTCGCATCAACCGCCATACCGATACTCAGGATAATACCGGCAATACCTGGAAGTGTCAGAGTCACATTAAACGCATTTAAAATCACCAGCACGATCTCTGTATAGATGATCAATGCAAGACTTGATGCCAGACCCGGAAGATAATATACCCAGATCATAAACAGGAAAATGATCACAAGACCAATCACTCCGGCCTTTAAACTGGTACTGATTGCCTGTTCTCCAAGTTGTGCCCCTACTACATTAGAGCGCAACTCTTCCAGTTCCAGTTTCAGTCCACCGATTCGAATCGTAGAAGCCAGGTTATCCGCCTCTTCATATGTAAAATCACCTGTAATATATGCCTGTCCGCCTGTAATTGCAGTCTGTACAACCGGACTGCTGATCAATTCACCGTCGTAAATAATCGAAATCTGTTTGCCGACATTTGCTTCCGTAGCTTCTGCAAATTTCTCTTTTCCGGAATCATTCAGGTTCAGTTCCACAGAGTATTCTTTGTTTCCCATATCATCTTCACCGGCTTTTGCAGATGCACTCTTAACATCTGAACCGGTAAGTACGGTTTCTCCATCTGTTGTCTGAAATTCCAGAGATCCCGGTTTTCCAAGCTGTTCCAGAATCTCATTGGCATCTGAAACACCTGGAATCTCAATATTGATACGGTCTTTTCCTTCCTGATATACGCTGGCCTCAGTACTGTACTGCTCCACACGTTTCTGAAGTTTGTAGATGGTATCACTCATCTCTTCGTCTGTCGGATTGTCATCCTTCACCTGGTATGTGATGCTGACACCTCCGGCCAGATCCAGCCCCAGTTTAATGTTCTTCATAGAGCCGGTTCCCTTATTACCAAATCCTACCAGCACTGTAAAACCAAGCAATATGATCAAAACAGCCGCCAGAATCAGACTCAGTATGCTTTTTTTCTTCTTCATGATTTACTTCCTTTCTGCCTTTTATATCCTCTGATATTCGGGTCAAATATTTACTTCTATGATTCTTCCGCAAGTGCGGCCTTGATCATGATCGCACATTCTACACGTTTGCGCTGCATCTCACAGCCAATCTCATAGCAGTCATGGATCGTACCATGGAAATTATACGAATTCGCCATGCAACCTCCGCTGCAATAGAACTTGGCAAAACAGTTTCTGCATTTTTCTTTCGAATATACGTTACAGCTTCTGAAATCATCCGCAATCTCAGGCTTTACAATTCCATCATCTACATTTCCCATCAGAAATTCTTCTTTTCCGACGAACTGATGACATGGATACAGATCTCCCCATGGTGTCACTGCAAGGTATTCCGTTCCAGAGCCACAGCCGGATAATCGTTTAGCGACACACGGTCCACCGTCTAAGTCTATCATAAAATGGAAGAAATTAAAACCTTTTCCTTCTTTTTCCCGCTCAATCATTATCTTCGCAAGCTTATCATATTCTTCCATGATCTGTGGCAGATCTTCTTTACGAATTGCATATGGATCGCTCTCATCTCCTACCACCGGTTCGATTGACATCTGCTTAAATCCGAGATCCGCAAAATGTAAAATATCATTCGAGAAATCCAGATTATTTCTGGTAAATGTTCCTCGGATATAATATTTCTCCTGATGTCTGCTTTCAGCCAGTTTCTGGAATTTTGGAACGATCAGATCATAACTGCCTTTTCCATTTCTGAATGGACGCATCCGGTCATTAACTTCTTTTCTTCCATCCAGACTCAAAACTACGTTATCCATTTCTTTATTTACAAACTCCTGAACATCATCATTGAGAAGTACCCCATTCGTCGTAACTGTAAAGCGGAAATGCTTGTCATGGATCTTCTCCTGTTCTCTTCCGTATGCGACCAGGTCCTTAACTACCTGCCAGTTCATCAGTGGTTCACCACCAAAGAAATCCACCTCCAGGTTATGCCGGTTACCAGAATTCGCAATCAGAAAATCCAGTGCCTTCTTTCCAACTTCATAGCTCATCAGTGCGCGTCTTCCGTGATATTCTCCCTCTTCTGCGAAGCAGTACTTACACGCCAGATTACAATCATGAGCTATATGAAGACAAAGTGCCTTTACTACAGTTTTCCTTTTCTGTACGACAGGAATCATACATTCATATGTATCTTTTACAAACAGCTGCCCGCCTTCGGTCAGCTCAATCACATCAGCAAGTGCATCCTGAATCTCACTTGTGTCGTAAGCCTGCCCCAACACTGTAACCAGCTTTTTTAGAATCTCCGGCTCCTTTAATGATTCCGCCGTCGGCTCTGCCTCTGGCGTATTTAACTGTTCGATCACATCATAACAGACATCATCCACAACGTGAACGGATCCACTATAAACATCCATAACGATATTATATCCATTATTACGATACTGGTGAATCAACGTATATACCCCTTTCTGTATCTTAATCTCATTTTTCTATCAGATCATAAGGATAAAATCCCTGCTGCATATCTGAAAATCATTTTCATTTCCATGAACAACAAGAAACAGCGACCCATACAAAAGACCGCTGTCCCGAGTATTCCATATGATTTTAACTTATTTGTTGTGTTCGCAAGTCTGGTTTCCTACTGTGCAGGATGTCTTACATGCTGACTGGCAGGATGTCTGGCATTCACCGCATCCACTCTTCTTCAGATTGCTGTTCATGGGTTTGTTCAATGATTTTACATGTTTCATGACCGTATCCCTCCTTACCTTTGCTTAACTTATGCTATTATACCATCTTAGTTTTATTTTCGCAATCCTTTTATAATTCTGGTTTTAAGAAATCCTATCAGATTTTCAGATCAGTGCCTGCCCTTTTTCATGAGATCATTCCTCCAGTCATGCCTCCGCCCGCGCAGAGAATCAACGTCATTAGCAAACTGGTTCCACTTCCATTTAATGTATGATACACTCCTAAAGTAATCAATAAAAGTAACGTAAAATATCCAACACCGAGTCCCAGTCCCCAGATAAATCTTCGGACTCTGGCCATCTTTCCTATGACAATCCCTCCAATCAGAGTTGCCGCCACATAGATTCCTGTGATTGCCGCTGAAACAATCCCCTCATTTAATTCAAATTTATACAGGGCCATCGCAAGTGCAAGCAGTAATATTCCTGTAACAATATAAGATACCAGGAGTGATTTTATCACCCACATGACTTTCGAATCTTTCTGAATCCTTCTATCCATCCCATCCCTCCTTGTCTATCACAAGTTATGATGGGAAATCCTGTTTTATTCCACTATTGCTCCATCTGACGTCCAAGAAATGCAGAGGCACATGTTGCCATCTTTTGTTCCAGTTCTGTAAGCCTCTTTTTGACATCTTTGGATAATAAAATTACACCACCAATAACATCACCCTCACAAATAATCGGACTGATCACCTCGTATGCATATTCTTCTTCTGAGGTATCTGTCACCGGAACATATTTTTTCTCTCCTTCCGCTGCTGCCACCTGCGATCTTCCTTCCAGAAGCTTTTCCAATTGCCTGCTGATATATTTATCCTGAAGCTCCTTCTTGCCAGCTCCAGAAGCTGCAATAATCTGATCCATATCACAGACACATACCAGGCATCCTACTGTCTGAGACAGACTTTCCGCATACTGTCTGGCAAATGTAGACAATTCTCCGATGGGAGAATATTTTTTTAAAATAATCTCCCCTTCCCGGTCTGTAAATATTTCCAGTGGATCTCCTTCCCGGATCCGCAGAGTTCTCCGGATTTCTTTTGGGATGACTACACGGCCCAGATCATCGATTCTTCGTACAATTCCTGTAGCTTTCATCTAAAATTCCTCCATTTACTGTACTTTCTTCCATTGTTGGAATTAGTATCTGTAAATAGAGGAATTTTATACTTCGTTTATACCACTATCCTTATGCAGATGTAACATTTCCCATCTTTTTTATCTGTGCTTACAAAAATATCTCCTTTATATTTCTTAATCAGCATTCTTGCATTATATAATCCAAGTCCATGTTTTTCACTATCCGATTTTGTCGAATACCCTTTATCGAAGAAGCGGTCAATCTCTTTTAACCGTGTATCTTCTATCTGGTTTCTGATTGCAAACACCAGTCTGTCATTTTCTGAATCGAGCTCCATAATCACCTGATTTTTTTCTTCACTGCATGCTTCATACGCATTGTCGACCAAAGTTCCCACAATTTCAATCAGATGATGTTCCGAGATACCAGAAATGATCTCCAGGCTTTTCACTTCTACTTCGGTCTTAATATAATCTGGTGCACGCATGATTTTACTATACAGAAATCCCGCAAGGACTTTATCGCTGATTCTGAGCAGAGGAAGATAATGCCGGCTGTCATCATCCCGGACAACCTCCGTAATATACTCTGACTGTCTTGCAACCAGTTCATCATAATTATCTACCGTCAGATGCATATTCAAGATTGCATTCATATGATTATCAAATTCATGCTGCTTGACACGGATTTCTTTCACCAGCTCTTCCAGGGGCTGAATATAGTGCTGATACAACTTGATCTCAGATTCCTGTTTCTGTATGATCAAATAATTTTTCCGCCAGTCTGCAATCCCCCAGACATTCACTACAACCATCAGCAGAAACATGAGGAAAATCCGATAATCGAATGTACCGCTGACCAAAAAATCAATTACAAGATAAACCGATGCCAAAAGTGCCAGTATACAAAATATTCTGTATAAAAACTTTCTTACCCATTCAATCACTGACAAAGCCTCCCGATTTCTGACTTGTAAGTCACTCCGATTTCCACAACATCTTCACAATTTTTTAATTTGATGATACGATTCACAGTATCATAGTACTCTACTTCTCTCTTGTTGACAACGAACATCCGATGACATTGCAGGAACATATCTTCCGGAACCTTCTGTAGAATCTGTTTTAGACTAATGTATGGAATATTCCACTCCTTCTCCTTCATATGAATCCGGATTCCTCGTGGAATTGCTTCAATATACCGGATGTTATCACAATTGATCTGATAATTGATCCCATCCTTTTTCACAACAATCACTGGTGGCTTTTCTTGTTTTTCCTTTTCCAAAACTTTTCTTACCACTTCAATCACCTGTTTTTCAGAAAAAGGCTTCATAATATATTGATAACAGTGCAGTTCGCGATATGCCTGCATCTCCATGGCCCCTATTGCTGTTACCATCACAATCGGAGTAAATGAATACTGAAACTGTTCCCTGATCTCTCTGGCAAAGAGGATCCCACCGATATCTTCACGGTTATCACCGCTGAGATTCACATCCAGAAGAAACAGGCCATACCGGATCTCATTATGCAAAAGCTTTCTTGCTTCCTGATAAGAAGAAGAAGTATGTACAGCAATCTCATCAGAATAATCTGTCAGTATTTTTTCCAATGCTCTCAATGAATTCAGATCATCTTCCAAAATCAAAACATGTACCACAATCCTCTCCCCCTCTTATCTTTTGTTTCCATATTTTATTCAGAAATGATTTCTTTTGCACTCTTTGCAAGCCCTGCAAGACTCTGAATCTCTGATGGAATAATGATCTTGGTCGCCTGACCGTCAGCTGCTTTTTCAAATGCCTCCAGACTCTTCATCGTAAGAACTGCCTGATCTGCTCCTGCTTCCTTCAGGAAACGGATACCATCTGCATTTGCCTGCTGTACTTTCAAAATAGCTGCTGCTTCACCTTCTGCCTCACGGATCATTGCCTCCTTCTTCGCCTCTGCGCGGAGAATTGCCGCCTGTTTCTCTGCCTCAGCATCCAGAATCGCAGATTCTTTTTGTCCTTCTGCTACCAGAATCGTAGATTTCTTTTCTCCTTCTGCACGGAGAATTGCCTCTCTTCGTTCACGCTCTGCTTTCATCTGCTTTTCCATCGCATCCTGTATAGCAGATGGCGGAATGATATTCTTTAACTCCACACGATTTACCTTAATCCCCCAGGGATCCGTTGCTTCATCCAGTGACGCACGCATCTTGGTATTGATCGTTTCTCTGGATGTCAAGGTTTGATCCAGCTCAAGATCACCAATAATATTACGCAGAGTCGTCGCAGTCAGATTTTCAATTGCCATGATTGGATTCGCCACTCCATAGCAGAACATTTTGGGATCTGTAATCTGATAAAATACCACAGTATCAATTCTCATAGTTACATTATCCTTTGTGATCACCGGCTGTGGATCAAAATCCACTACCTGCTCTTTTAAATCTACTTTTCTTGCCACACGGTCAATAATCGGCATTTTAAAATGAAGTCCTGTATTCCAGGTTGCCTGATACGCTCCCAGTCTCTCTACAACAACCGCTCTTGCCTGAGGTACAATTTTGATACAGGAAACCAGTAATACTAAAATAATAATGACAATAATAATAATTGCTACAAATCCAATATTCATCATTTTTACTCCTCCTCATACTTTTTTACAATTAACTTTACTCCTGAAATGGTGACTACCTTTACCAGTGTATCCGGTTCCAGAATCTCATCATCCTTCTCTGCTCTTACCGTCCACTCCTGACCATTTACCACTGCCATTCCTGTCTGGTGAAGATTATCCACTTTCTCTACGATACGTATCGTTTTCCCTATGATTCCTTCGTAATTCGTTTTTTCCCGCTGCGAATTAATGAACTTCACCGCAAACGGTCTTGTAAACCAGAGAAGAACGAATGTTACGATAAAAAAAGCAACAACCTGCCATACGAGAGAGACATTCAGAAGACTTAAAAGAAGTGCGATCAAGGCACCTCCTGCAGCCCAGATACTGGTCAGTCCCACCGTAATGATCTCAACAAGCAAGAGAAGAATCAGAAGAATCAACCAGACAACTGTCATATGATTTTCCTGAATCATTGTCATATGCTCTTCACTTCCTTTCTTGTTGTCTACATTTTAACAAAGCCCGTTATCCCGGGCAATACCTTTTGAGTGAATGCAGTGATTTCGTGTTTGAATATATGTTACCCCTATCATATGGTCCGTAAAATATGCCCCGATAAAAAAAACGGCACAACCAAGGAATTTTCTTTCCCGGTTGTACCGTTTTTCACGTATATATCCATACTTTAAAAAGGAACCATTCCTTTTTGTTTTTTATCTCAATCTGGAAACAGCTTCTTCCAGTTTTTCTTTCGCATCACGGATTTCCCCTGCTTCCATGGCCGTCATCTTCTCCGGATTACACTTACATACTCGCTTGTTCAGCTCAGACCAGCAGGCTTTTGCATTCTTATAGTCTTTTTTATCAGACGTTTTCTTCGCTTCCTCAATCTGTGGAGACACCTGGCTCAGATACTGCTCTGCCTCATTCCGGATATCAATGAATTCTTTCCGTTCTCCATCGGCAGCTTCATATTCTTTTGCATCCCGGATTGCCTGTTCGATCTCTTCTTCTGACATATTGCTGCTGGAAGTAATCGTAATCTGCTGTGCTTTTCCGGTTCCCAGATCTTTTGCAGATACTGTCACGATTCCATTTGCGTCAATCTCAAAAGTTACTTCAATCTGCGGGACACCAGCCAACGCCTTTTTAATTCCATCCAGCCGGAATTCTCCCAACAACTTATTATCTTTTGCAAATCTCCGCTCTCCCTGAAGAACTTTGATATCTACAGATTTCTGGAAATTTCCTGCCGTTGTAAAAATCTGGCTGTACTTTGCCGGAATCGTCGTATTTCTCCGGATCAGTGGAGTTGCCACACCGCCAACCGTCTCGATCGACAGTGTTAGTGGAGTTACATCCATCAGAATCATCTCGGAAGCAGTACTTCCCACAATCAGCTGTCCACTTAGCTTTTCTGCCTGAATTGCAGCTCCGGATGCTACACATTCATCCGGATTCACATTCTTGGAAGGCTCCAGCCCTGTCAGCATTTTCACTTTTGCCTGCACAGCCGGAATTCTGGTAGAACCGCCCACCAATAATACCTTTGTAAGTTGAGAAGATGTAATCCCCGCATCTGCCAGCGCCTGCTGCACCGGTCCTGCCGTACGATCCACCAGATCAGCCGTCAGCTCATCAAATTTTGCTCTGGTCAATGTCAGATCCATATGCTTCGGTCCATCTTTTCCCACTGCAAGATAAGGAATATTAATCATTGCTGTTGTTGCAGATGAAAGAGTCTTCTTTGCTTTCTCTGCTTCTTCCCGGACTCTTTGCATTGCTGTCACATCTTTGCGGATATCGACCCGTTCCTGCCTCTTAAATTCTGCTACCAGATAATCCACAATTCTTGCGTCAAAGTCATCCCCGCCCAGATGATTATCTCCGGCAGTTGCCAGAACTTCAATCAGGTTATCTCCAATCTCAATCACAGAGACATCGAAGGTCCCGCCGCCAAGGTCATACACCAGAATTTTCTGTTCCATTCCATTCACAAGTCCATAAGCAAATGCCGCTGCTGTAGGTTCATTGATGATTCGAAGAACATTCAGCCCTGCAATTCTTCCCGCATCCTTTGTTGCCTGGCGCTGTGCATCCGTAAAATATGCCGGAACTGTAATTACTGCATCATTCACAGTATCGCCAAGATAACTTTCTGCATCTTTTTTCAGTTTGGACAAGATCATTGCCGATATTTCCTGTGGCGTATATTTTTTCCCATTTCGTTTAAAACGATAATCCGTTCCCATCTGACGTTTGATCGATGCAACCGTTCCATCTGTATTCACTGCCGCCTGGCGCTTGGCAAGGTCTCCTACCAGACGCTCACCGTTTTTCGTAAATGCTACTACGGAAGGAGTGGTCCTTCCTCCTTCAGCATTGGGGATCACAACGATCTCACTCCCCACCATTGCTGCCATACAGCTATTTGTTGTTCCAAGATCAATTCCTATTGCTTTTGCCATGTTCCATGTTTCCTTTCTTTTTCCAATTCCTGCGTCCCTTTTTACATACTTTTTCTCACTTCTTTCATCTTAAATCTTTTCAGCCAAAATACAATGAACATACCAGAAAATATCTCTTAAAAAACTGTGAACTCTTCGCACACCACAGGCGTTGGTACAGGAGAAAACACTCATCTTGAATAACATCTAGATTTTGTCTGGATATTTTATGCATAATTTTGTATAATATCTTCAGACAATGTTAGGAGGAATGTATCATGAGCAAAATTGAAGAAGTTCGTGGTGATATGGTCAAAGCCATGAAAGCCGGCGACAAAGAAACAAAAGAAACTTTATCTATGCTGCTTGCAGCCCTTAAGAATAAAGCCATTGATAAACGCTCTGACTTAACACCTGAAGAAGAAACTCAGGTTATCTTAAAAGAAATCAAGCAGACCAAAGAAACTTTGGAAATGACCCCTGCAGACCGCACCGAGATTATCGAAGAATGTAATAAACGTCTCGCTGTATTAGAGCAATATGCTCCAAAAATGATGGATGAAACTGAGATCAAAGAGGTGATCACTTCTGTCCTTGCAGAAATGGGCCTGGATGCACCAACTGCCAAAGACAAAGGAAAGATTATGAAAAACCTGATGCCAAAAGTAAAGGGAAAAGCAGACGGTAAACTAGTCAACGATATCGTAGCTACATTCATAAGATAATAGGTGATAAAAAACCTGGAAATCCATATTGGTTTTCCAGGTTTTATTATCATTTCTTATTCGCCAGATTCCGTCTCTTCCTGCTTGATTGTCACACTCAGTTTCTTAAAATCTACCTTTTTCCATACATTTTTATGTACCTTGATCTCTGCTTCTTCCAGCCATTGTTCACAGGTATCATTATATTTTTCACTCTTTCTTTCATTAACGATAGACTCTTTCTCCAGATCTGTTGCTTCACGATCCAGAAGTGAAGTAAGTTTTACGACATAACATCCGTCATCCGTCTCAATCACATCGGAGATTTCGCCTTCTTTCATCTGATCAGCTGCTTCCACCACCTCTGCTGTCGGATTTGTTGAATCCGCATCAAATGTTGCGGTACTCGCTTCCAGTCCCTGCTCACTCACATACGTATCAAAATTCTCTGCAGCTTTGGCGCCTTCTGCAAATGCTTCTGCCTGCTTCTTTACTTCCGCTTTCTCATCATCTGTCATTTCACTTTCACCATCTGCAGGAGTATAAGCAAACTCAACGTACTGCATACTCTTCTGAGCTGCTTCTTCATCCGATACATTCGTATCAGCTTCATCCTCAATCGCGGTACGCATTTTCTGTTCCATTGCGATCAACGTCATAACTCTTTCTACAGTCTCTGGGGATCCGGAAACTTTATCCTTATCCGCATCCTTATTATCATCATCAAACTGCTTTGCAGCATCTTCGATCACTTTTTTCTCTTCATCAGAAAGAGAAACTCCGTATTCCTCTGCATGCTGCTCTAATAAAATCATTGTTTCCAGTTCTTCCAGAACAGAATCTTTCACAGAATCCTCGTAAGTCTTTCCTTCTTCAGCTTCCGTAGTCCACATATCGTCTCCGCCCATATAAGCTGCATAATAGGTCTCATACATTGCCTGTGTATATCTTGCATAGAAGTTCGCAACTCCCGCCGTAATCTCCTGATCTCCGACAGTTGCCACGACATCATCTTCTTTTAAAGAACCACATCCTGTCAGAGATGTCATCAACAGCACTCCGGCAAGTGCCAGTGTCAATACTTTCTTTTTCATGCTTTTGCACACCCTCCTTAGTATCGTTAACCATTCTATTATATCCTTTTTTTACGGTTCTATCAATCCTTTAATTCCAATTAACACTTTTTTCACGATTTCCAGAACATCAGAGTTTTTTTCTTTTTTATTCCGTCTTTTTTTCTCATACATAAAACAGGGCTGGTCTACATCCGCTTTGAAAATCAGCTCTCCTTTAAAATCCGAGATTAGTTTCGGAATTTTCTCCGGATGAACTTTTGCTTTTTCATACATCAAAAATGTATAGCGCTCTCCCTTTTGTTCCACCGCAGTCACATACACGCTGTGTGCCAGTGCTTTCAAGGCTGCTACTTCCAGAAGAACTTCTACCTTCTTCGGTATATCTCCGAACCGGTCAATCAATTCTTCTGTCATATCTTCCATTTCTTCCTGGTTTTCAATCGCTGCGATACGTTTATAGATATCTAGTTTCTGATACTCATTTGGAATATACGAGTCTGGAATATATGCATCCACATTCAGATCCATCGTCGTATTATAGGTCTCCTCCTCTTCCATTTCACCCTTCAGATGCTTTACAGCCTCATTCAACATCTTACAGTACAGATCATACCCAACCGCTTCCATATGCCCGTGCTGCTCCGCTCCCAGAAGATTTCCTGCACCACGGATTTCCAGATCCCGCATGGCTATCTTGAACCCAGATCCCAGATCCGTAAACTCACGGATAGCCGCCAGACGCTTTTCTGCTATTTCTTTCAACATCTTGTCTCTGCGATAAAGCAAAAATGCGTACGCCATACGGTTGGAACGTCCGACTCTTCCCCGAAGCTGATAGAGCTGTGATAACCCAAGCCGGTCTGCATCATGAATGATCATGGTATTGACATTTGAAATGTCCAGTCCCGTTTCTATAATCGTCGTTGATACCAGTACATCAATGTCCCCATTGATAAAATCACACATAATCCTCTCTAGTTCATGTTCCTTCATCTGACCGTGTGCAAATTCTACCGTAACATCCGGTACCAGTTTCTGTACGTGTGCCGTCACCTCTGCAATATCTTCTACACGGTTATAGACGTAATATACCTGTCCCTGTCTTGCACATTCCCTTTCAATCGCCTCACGGACCATCTCATCATTATATTCCATAACATACGTCTGAATCGGCATCCTGTCATTTGGCGCCTCTTCCAGCACACTCATATCCCGGATCCCAATCAGACTCATATGAAGAGTTCTGGGGATTGGTGTCGCCGTCAATGTCAGAACGTCTACATTCTCTTTCAATTTCTTAATCTTCTCTTTATGCTGGACTCCAAATCTCTGCTCTTCATCAATGATCAATAGCCCAAGATCTTTGAATTTCAGGTCATCACTTAGTACCCGGTGTGTTCCAATCACAATATCTACCAGCCCACGTTTCGTATCTTCGATCGTTTTTTTCTGCTGGGCCGGAGTTCGGAATCTGCACATCAGATCCACACGTACCGGGAAATCTTTCATCCGCTGCAGAAACGTATTGTAATGCTGCTGAGCCAGAATGGTCGTCGGAACAAGATAAACTACTTGCTTATCTTCCTGTACCGCCTTAAATGCAGCACGGATTGCAACCTCTGTCTTCCCATATCCTACATCTCCACAAATCAGGCGATCCATGATCTTATGGCTCTGCATATCCTTTTTCACTGCATCGATTGCCAGAAGCTGATCCTCCGTTTCTTCAAATGGAAACATTTCTTCAAATTCCTTCTGCCAGACCGTATCTTCTCCGTATACATAACCATCCTGCTGCTGTCTTGCAGCGTACAACTCCACCAGATCTTTGGCAATCTCTCTGACCGCCCCTCTTACTCGTGTCTTTGTCTTGGTCCATTCCTGTGTTCCAAGCCGATTCAGCTTTGGGGCCTTTGCATCAGCGCTCGCATATTTTTGAATCAAGTCCAGCTGTGTCGCCGGTATATAAAGATTCCCACCCTGTGCATAGGAAATCTTCATATAGTCTTTCGATATTTTATCCACCACGATTTTCTCAATCCCCTGATAGATACCGACTCCATGATTTTCATGTACTACATAATCACCGGGTTTCAGTTCGGAAAAACTCTGAATCTTACGCCCCTCATATACTTTACGCTTTTTCTTTTTCTTAACCTTTCCAAAAATGTCTGTTTCTGAGATTACGGTAAACTTCAGCATTGGATATTCATAGCCTTCTGCCACATGTCCATAGGCTGTCATCAGCTCGCCGGGCTGTACCTCCCGGTCCATGTCTTCACTGTAATAACTGCTTAGATCATAATCTCTGAAATCTTCTGCCAGCCTCTTTGCCCTGGTTCTGGAGCCGGACAGAAGAATAACCCGGTATCCGTTTCTCTTCAGACGTTTCAGATCCTGCGTCAACATCTCAAAGCTGTTATTATATGGATTGACGTTTTTAGACTGAATGTGGTAAGTCTCTCTGGTATCCAGTCCTTTACATCTCATATCCAGCGCAAAAAAACCTATACTGCTATATACATTAATCTTTTTCAATATTTCTTCCGTCAGGTATAATCTCGCTTCCCCGTCTGTCATCTCATATCCGCTCTCAACTCGCTTCTTTTGAGCTTCCATGAATTCTTCCTCTACCCCTTGTCCCTTTTCAATCAGACGGACTGGTTCATCCAGAAATAAAATTGTCTGATCCTCCGGGAAATAATCAAGAAATGAAACTCCTCTCTCCCCTTCCTTCGGAAATTCTACAGCCGGACAAATGGAAATCTCTGTCAGATTTTCAATAGATCTCTGTGTCTCCACATCAAAAGTACGGATCGAATCCACTTCATCTCCCCACAATTCAATTCGAACAGGCAATTCTTCCGTGAGCGGATACACATCCAGAATCCCTCCACGAACGGCAAACTGTCCTGGACCCTCAATCTGGATTTCTCTGTCATAGCCCATCGCTGCCAGCTTCTCCACCAGCTTCTCCAGATCCAGCACACTGTCTCCCTGAATCCGGATCATACGCTCCTCAATCTCCTTTCTGGGAAGAAGCGCATCCATGAATGCGTCAAAGCTTGTAACAACTGTCAGTGCTTTTCCCGTTGTAACAGCCTGAATCACTTCCATTCTCCGGCTCACCAGCTCTTTGCTCCTGATATCTGCCTGATAAAAAAGCAGATCCTTTGCCGGATACAGATATGTATCCGGATCCAGAAAACGATACTCTTCATAGATCTGTTTCGCTTTCGATTCACTGGAACAAGCGATGACTTTATAATAACAGCCATCGCTAAGCGCATACATCATATGAGATTTCTGGGAATTCACACAGCCGCAGACTCTAAGCATTCCCTGCTTCTTTTTCTTATTTTTACAGATTTCTTCAAACTCTGCCAGTTCATTTAATGGCCTGATCAAGGCTTGCATATTCTTAGGCCTCCTTAGGCTTTACTTTTCTGTTATACTCATTCATAGCCACATCCATCTCACCGTTTAAGATCATGGCAACAGCACTTGCAGCTTTTTTATATCCTTCATCCATCTGCTCTTTTTCTGCTTTTGAAAAATGCCCAAGTACATAATCTGCAAGATCATATTTCTTTGGCTTTTCTCCTACTCCGACCTTGATTCTTGGAAATACATCCGTTCCCAGATTCAGGATAATATTTTTGATTCCGTTATGTCCTCCGGCACTTCCTTTTTTACGAATACGAAGCTGTCCTACATCCAGACTCACATCATCATAGATGACAAGAAGTTCCGTCTCTACATCCACCTTATAATAATCTGCCAGCGAACGAATGCTCTCTCCGCTTAAATTCATAAAAGTCTGAGGTTTTGCAAGAATAACCTTGTGTCCTTCAATCATTCCTTTTCCAATCAATGCCCGGCTCTTTCTTGTATCTACCGATATATTATATCGATCAGCCAGCGTATCTATGACATCAAATCCTACATTATGTCTTGTTCCTTCGTACTGTAAAGTCGGATTCCCAAGTCCTGCGATAATATACATTTTTCTCACCTTCCGTTTCTTTCCTTTACCATTCTACAAGAAGCATGCTCATTTGTCACGTACAAATCAAATGAATAATTTTCACATTTCTCTCATACATTATAAAGAACAAAACTATCATGAAAAAATACAGGAGGTCTCTGATATGAGTTCCAGAACAAAAATTGTCGTGCTGCATATGAAAGAAATCATTTATACCATAGTTTTTGCAATCCTTGCGATTCTATTAGTCCTGCTCCTTGTATTCATGTTCGCTCCCAAAAATAATGATACAAAGACGAATGAACAGAAATATATCCCGGGGATCTATACTTCCACCGTAACATTAAACACCACTGCTCTTGAAGTGGAAGTAACCGTAGATGAATCTCATATTAATTCTATTCGGTTCTCTAACTTGAACGATACAATTACAACTATGTATCCTCTGATCCAGCCAACGATTGAAGACATTGCAGAACAGGTTTATCAAACACAGTCTTTGGAGAACATTGAATACAACGACGACAATCCTTACACTTCACAGATTATCGTAAATGCCATTCGTGAGGCACTAGAAAAAGCCGAAACTACTGAGTAGTTACGGCTTTTCTTTTCTAAAATCTTATTCTCTGTGCAGAATTTTCTTATCCTTCTACGATCAGATACCTTCCATCCGGAAGTACAAATACTTCTGATGCCTCTTCCATCTCTTCTACGGACATTCCATCTACATCCATTCCCTCTTCTTCCAGGAATTCTCTGACTTCGCCAATGTTATCAACAATGACCGCCATACAATCCTCCAGAAACGCCTCTGCTGCCTCCAACGTCTCTGCCACCGGCTCGTCAAAGAGTTGTCCCTGATTCTTAAGAAATGTCTTTAAGCATTCCTCATCATACTCATACATCTTCACAACCCTCCCTTGAACTATAATTTACACAAACTGCAGTAATTCTTCCGGCCTGTCAATCATAACTTGGGCCCCCGCAGCTTCTAACGTTTTCCGGTCACGAAATCCCCACAATACACAAATGGTTTTTAATCCCGCATTCTTTCCTGTCTTTACGTCAACCTCAGAATCCCCAACATACAGACATTCTTCTTTCGTAACGTTCATTTTCTCCAACAGGCAATAAATCCCGTCCGGTTCCGGCTTCCTTTTGATATTCTCAATCTGCCCCTGCGCATAATCAAAAACATCTTCTCCAAAAATCTCATGCACAACCTTTACAGTCTGCTGATCTGGTTTATTTGATAATACTGCCAGTTTCACTCCTTCTTTTTTCAGATCTGAAAGGATCTGACAGATGCCTTCGTAAGGTGTTACATGATATGTACAATTCTCATCAAATATACGTCCGTATATCGCCATACCTTCATCCAGACGTTCTGCATCCGGATCCCCGGATATCCGAAGTGATTTTTCAATCAAAACCCTGGCACCATTTCCCACAAAACTCTTACACTGTTCTTTTGTAATCTCGGAAAGCCCCATCTCCCGAAGAGTTGCATTTACCGAATAAGTCATGGAATCTAATGTATTCGTTAATGTTCCGTCAAGATCAAATATACAAGCTTTCATAACACAATATCCTCCCTGAAATCATCATAGTATGCACAGGGAAAAAAAGCAAGTATAAATACAGCGAATGTAACAGCCACCAAATAAACCAGCATTTTTCTGATATATACAGTTTCAACAAGTATCCCGGTAAAACTGGACATTCCCTCTTTTCCTTGTTGAAACTGTAGAATCATGGAATCTTTCTCACATCAGGTACTGCCGCATAGTCCGCAATGCATTTTTCTCCAGACGACTGACCTGCGCCTGCGAAATGTGAATGATATCTGCTACTTCCATCTGCGTCTTTCCTTCAAAAAATCGCAGTGTAATAATATACCGTTCCCGTTCTCCCAAATGTTCCATTGCAGCTTCCAATGACAAATCTTCTACCCATTTTTCTTCTTTATTCTTCGTATCACTCAACTGATCCATTACATAAAGCGCATCACCGCCATCATTGTACACGGGCTCCTGAAGACTCATGGGTACCTGAATCGCATCCAGGGCAAAAACAATGTCTTCTTTTGAGATTCCTATCTCTTCAGCAATTTCCTGAACAGTAGGTTCTTTCAGATTCCGTCTGATATAATTTTCCTTCGCATAAATGGCTTTATAAGCAGTGTCTCTCAGTGACCGGCTGACCCTGATCGAATTATTATCCCGCATATATCTTCGTATCTCCCCAATAATCATGGGGACAGCATACGTAGAAAATTTTACATCCAATTCTGTATTAAAATTATTGATTGCCTTGATCAGACCAATACATCCGATTTGGAACAAATCATCCGGATTTTCATTGCTTCCACTGAATCTTTTAATCACACTTAAAACCAGGCGGAGATTTCCTTTAATATATTCCTCTTTTGCCTCCTGGTCTCCTTCCTTTATACGCGCAAACAAAGCTTCCTTCTCCTCTTCTTTCAGGATTGGAAGCTTTGCCGTATTTACTCCACATATTTCAACTTTTCCCTGTGCCATAATCCGAACCCTCCTACTAGATGAATAATGAATCTAGTAAAATGATTCTCCATATGCGCTTATGTTATTCGACCCAGTGCGAAAATAAAAAAAGTTTTAGACCTTGACAAATCTGCTTAATGCGCAAACTGGGCATTATAAAGCTGCGCATAAAATCCGTTCTGTTCAAGCAGCTCCTCATGCTTTCCCTGCTCCACAATCTGCCCATCTTTCATAACCAGAATTACATCGGCCTCTTTAATCGTAGACAACCGGTGAGCTACAATAAAAGAAGTTCTTCCTTCCATCATCTGAGCAAACGCATTCTGTATTTTCAGCTCGGTCCTGGTATCAATCGACGAAGTCGCTTCATCTAGGATCAACATCGGAGGAAGGCATAAAAGTACCCTGGCGATACATAACAGCTGTTTTTGTCCCTGAGAGAGCATACCGCCGTCTTCTCCCAATACAGTATCATATCCATCAGGCATGCGGCGGATAAAGCTGTCACAGTGTGCCTCTCTGGCTGCATGGAATATTTCCTCGTCTGTAGCATCTGGCCTTCCATATGCAATATTTTCACGCACCGTAGCAGATTTCAGCCATGTTTCCTGAAGTACCATTCCAAAATTTGCCCGCAGAGACTTTCTCTTAATCTCCCGGTTATCTGTACCATCCACTTTCACACTGCCTTCATCCACCTCATAAAAGCGCATCAACAGGTTGATCAGTGTTGATTTTCCACACCCTGTCGGACCTACGATTGCCACTCTCTGTCCCGGCTCCACATGCAGGTTCAGATCCCGCATCAGCTTTCTCTCTGGAGTATACCCAAACCCAACATGTTCCATATCCACATAGCCTTCTGCTTTTCCAAGCTCTCTGGCATCTTCACTGTCTTCCCGGATTGCCTGCTGGTCCATCAGATCAAACACTCTGGCTGCAGACGCAATCGAATTCTGAAGTTCGGTAATTACCCCGGAGATTTCATTAAAAGGTTTTGTATATTGGTTTGCATAATTCAAGAAACTCGTCAACTGTCCGACTGTTATATACCCTTTTACTGCCATCAGCGCTCCAATCAATCCTACGGATGCATAAACTACAGAATTAACGAACCTGGTAGATGGGTTGGTAATCGAAGAGAAAAACGTTGCCCGCATGGAATATCCCGCCAGTTTTTCATTGATTTTTTTGAACTGATTTTTTGCTTCTTCCTCATGAGAAAATGCCTTCACTACTTTCAAATTCCCCAGAAGCTCATCTGTCAATGCTGTCATCTCACCTCTGGTCTCAGACTGATACTTAAACATGATAAAGGTCCGGCTTGCAATAAATTTCGCCGCAAAGAAAGACAGCGGTGTTACTGCCACAACGACCAGTGTGATCAGGGGATGAATACTCAGCATGAAGAGAAGGGTCCCAAGAATCGTTGCCACTCCGGAGAAAAGCTGGGTAAACCCCATCAGAAGACCTTCTGAAAACTGATCCGTATCCGTGATAATCCGGCTCACAATATCTCCAGACGGATGTGAATCAATATATGCCACCGGAAGAATCTGGATATGGTCAAACGCACGCGTTCTGATATCTTCTGCCACATGATAGGTCACCTGATTATTAATGTGATTTTTCAGCCATTGTGCCAAAGCTGTGATCAGTGTGATCACCACAATTGTTCTGAGAATTCCGAAAAGAGCTGCCCTATTTACATTTGCCGGACCTATGATCTGATCTACTGCACGTCCGATCAGAATCGGAACATATAATGTCAGTACAACCGACACAGCCGACATTAGGATGGACAGTGTCACCAACAATTTATAGTTTGAAACATAGGTCAGAATTCTTTGTATTGTTTTCTGGTTTTTTGAATCTTTCTTTTCTTTAGATTTAGTCACGGTCCATCACCTCCTCTTCTGACAACTGTGACAGACAGATCTCTCGGTACACCTCACAGCTTTCCAACAGTTTTTCATGTGTTCCAATCCCTGCCATACGTCCGTCCTCTAATACCAGGATCTTATCTGCATTTTTTACAGTAGATGCCCGCTGGGATACCAGAAAGACCGTCATACCCTTGGTATTTTCTCTGATTGCTCTTCGCAGTGCTGCATCCGTTGCAAAATCTAATGCAGATGCAGAATCATCCAGAATCAAAATCTCAGGTTTTCGCACCAACGCCCTTGCAATAGTCAATCTCTGTCTCTGTCCTCCACTTAAATTACGGCCATTTTGCTCAATCTTCATATCCAGTCCCTGTTGTTTCTTTTCTACAAATTCTGAAGCCTGGGCAATCGATAACGCTTCCCAGATCTGTTCATCTGAAGCGTCTCTTTTCCCCCACTGCATATTCTCTCTTAGTGTCCCTTTAAAAAGAGCCGCTTTTTGTGGCACTACACCAATTTTTTCACGCAGCTTATGCAGATCCAGCTTTGCGAGTGAAACTCCTGACAACCTTATCTCTCCATTCGTTACATCGTAAAATCTTGGAATCAGATTTACAAGTGTAGATTTACCACTTCCAGTTCCTCCGATGATTCCCACCGTTTCTCCTGCTTCCACAGTAAAATTAAAATCCTGAAGACTCGCATCCTTACTTCCACGATAGGTAAACCATACATGCTCAAAAGAAAGAAACGGCTTATTTTTCATATTTTCATAAACTTTTTCTTCTGGATTCTTAACAGCCGGTTCCATTTCAAACACTGTATTCACTCTGGACATACTGGCAAATGCTTTCGAGAGCTGTATGATCAGATCCGCCAGTTTGATCAGTTCCACCAAGATCTGCAGCATATAATTAACCAGTGCAACAACTTGCCCCTGTGTTAAATTCCCCAATTCTACACGGATTCCACCTGTATACAGAAGTGCAACGACTGCCAGATTAACCACAATATAAGTCAGCGGATTTAAAAGGGCCGAAATCTTTCCTACAAACACCTGTGCTGCTACCAGCAGATCGTTTTCTCTTTTAAAGTCTTTCTTTTCATTCTCCTGCCGGTTAAATGCCCGTACCACTCTGGTTCCCTGAAGATTCTCGCGTGTGATCAGCATTACCTTATCTAACTGTCTCTGAACCTTTTTATATAACGGCATGGAAGAAAGCATGATTGAAAATACAATCAGGGACAATAGTGGGATTGTTACCACAAACACTGTCGCAGCTTTTACATCCACAGTAAATGCCATCACCATTGCGCCAAATACTATAAATGGAGACCTCATAAAAAGACGCAGGAACAGATTCACTCCTGTCTGTACCTGATTAATATCGGCCGTCATCCTGGTAATTAAGGTAGACGTTCCTACCCGGTCGATATCTTCGTATTCCAGACTCATAATTTTCCCAAACAGATTGTCCCGCATTCCTGTTCCCACATGAATCGCCACTTTTGCAGCAAAATATTGGGCGGTAATCGAACAGACAAGCCCGATGATAGCAAGTATTACCAGGATTCCCGCCATATGCAGAATATATCCATTATCCCCTTTCCTGATTCCATCATCAATCATTCTCGCCACCACCAGTGGCACAAATAATTCAAAGCAAGCTTCCAGGCACTTAAAAAGTGGCGCCAGTACTGCTTTACATCTGTAATCCTTCAAATAATTTAATAATCGTTTCATTACTCTTCTCTCCTTACTCCGACTAGTTTACCACTCCTATTCAAATAAAAAAAGGGCTTTGTGTCTTCTTTTACACAAAGCCTCTTCTTTTTTCAGACCGGACGTTCATTCCTCTCTGCCATCAACTGTCATTTCGGTCCCATTTATCTGCAAGATTCTGAATCTGCGTTTCAAATTTTGCCATATCTTTGTTGGACAAACCTTCATTTTTATAGACCACATCAAGCAGCCTTTTTGCTGCTGCCACCAGACGATTGAATGCACTCGCTGCTCTCGCTTTCGCCGGCTTTTCCACCGCTTTCTTCGGAATCTTCACACCCACACTTACAACTTCATTCGTCAAAAGATCTACACATCCTCCGGAATATGGTGCAAATGCCGGACATCCGAACGTATCTGTTACCAGTCCTGCAAAATAGTCTGTCACCGTATCTTCCCCATGAACCACAATCACACGCTGTGGTTTCTTTTCAAATCCACGAAGCCAGTTCAAAAGCCCATTCACGTCTGCATGCCCGCTGATTCCTTTTAATACCTCAATATGAGCATTTACCGTAATGTTCTCTCCAAACAGTTTCACGCTTTCCGCGCCTTCAATCAACTTACGCCCCAGCGTTCCAACTGCCTGATAACCGACAAAACAAATAGTACACTCTGATCTCCACAGATTATGTTTCAAATGATGGCGGATACGTCCCGCCTCGCACATACCCGATGCAGATAAGATCACTTTCGGTTTATCATCAAAATTGATCTGTTTCGATTCATCACTTGTAATGGTCGTCTTAAGACCGGGGAACAAAAGAGGATTGATTCCCTGTTCCACCAGTGCCATTGCCTCTTCATCAAAACAGGATTTCACATTCTTATTAAACACATTCGTTGCTTCAATCGCAAGCGGACTGTCCACGTAAACTTCAAATCCCGGATACTCTGGAATCAGATTTTTCTCTTTGATCTCACGGATAAAATATAAAATCTCCTGGGTACGTCCTACCGCAAAAGACGGAATCACTACATTGCCGCCTCTCGCAAAAGTTTCCTTTAAAATCCTTGTAAATTCTCCTACATAATCTGGTATCTCATCCCCATGAGTCCGGTCTCCGTATGTAGATTCAATCACAACATAATCCGCGTCTTTCACCGGCTGTGGATCGCGGATGATCGGTTGATTGATATTGCCAACATCCCCGGAAAATACAATCTTCTTTGTTGTACCATCTTCCGTCACCCACACCTCTATACTGGAAGAGCCAAGAAGATGCCCCATATCATTAAATCGAACCTCGATCCCCTCACATAACGTGATCTTCTGGTTATAATCAATCGGCGCCAGAAGTCTGATCGCCGCATCTGCATCCGCTACCGTATAGAGAGGCTCATATTCCGGCTCACCGCTTCGTTTTGCCTTCCGGTTTCTCCACTCCGCTTCAAATTCCTGGATATGGGCACTGTCACGAAGCATGATATTACACAGATCTGACGTGGCAAATGTCGTTATAATCTCTCCTTGAAATCCCTGTTTGCACAGCAACGGAATATTACCTGAATGATCAATATGGGCATGAGTCAAAAGAATAAAATCAATCTCACCTGCCTTCACCGGCAATTCCTGATTTTCGTAAAGATCCGGTCCCTGCTCCATGCCACAGTCAATCAGAATATTCTTCCCACAGGCCTCCAGCAAATGACAGCTTCCCGTTACCTCATGGGCTGCTCCAAAAAAGCTAAGTCTCATACGCACAACCCCTTTTTCTTTTATTGTAACACCTTTCCAGGACTGATGCTATGAATATTTTACCATCTCACGTTTTAATCTCTGCATGATCTTTTTCTCCAGCCGGGATATGTATGACTGTGATATTCCCAGCATATCCGCAACCTCTTTCTGCGTTTTTTCCTCTCCGTCGTTTGTTCCTAATCCAAAGCGCATCTGTATGATTGTTCGTTCCCTTCCTGACAGATGACTGATCGCTTTGATCAATACTTTTTTTTCTGCTTCATTTTCCAGATCCTTATAAATAGTATCTTCATCTGTTCCCAAAATATCCGACAACAACAGTTCATTTCCATCCCAGTCTACATTCAAAGGTTCATCTATCGATACTTCAAGTTTTGTCTTATTGTTTCTCCTCAGATACATCAGAATCTCATTTTCAATGCATCTGGACGCATAAGTGGCAAGCTTGATATTCTTTTCTGGATTAAATGTATTAATTGCTTTTATTAACCCTATTGTACCGATAGAAATCAGATCCTCGACTCCCACTCCTGTATTGTCAAATTTCTTTGCAATATATACCACAAGGCGCAAATTGTGTTCTATCAATAACTTTCTTGCATTTTCGTCTTCTTCTGTTCCCAGATCATTAATTGCTGCTGCCTCTTCTTCCGTATCCAGAGGTGCCGGAAGAATATCCGAACCTCCAATATAATGGACATCTTTTCTATCCGAAAAAAACAATGTCCGAATATCCGGAATTACTTTTAATTTAAATTGATGAGGTACTGCTACTTTTATTACCATAATCTATTCCTCCTACTAAAACATCAGGATTTAAAATCATTTGAAATCGTTCAACAGTCAGTTCATTCTCACAGATAGCTGCCAGCGGTTTTTCTATCCATTGTTCTTCTTTACCTATCACCGTCATTCCATTCAGTGCAATCATCGGCATGACCCCTTCTGCCTTGCCGATTGAATGATAAGGAATATACCGAAATGTGGGGTTCTCCTTTGCCGATATCAGTTTCTTTGCTGTATCCTGACTGATCACGCTGACTGCTTTTCCCGTCAACGGATCTTTCAGACTATTTCCTGTATCAATCAAAGCATCCACCTCACAGCTTCGCTCATTCAGATACAGAATCACTTTGCATCTTCCGTTCCTTTTTCTGGACAAATAACAAATTGTCTCCCAGATTGCTGATACAACATAGTAACTTACGACTGCCAGCAGAAAAAACAAACTTCCACTACGGAGATATTGCTGGAAGAACTGGAACACTCCACCTGTCAGAAATCCACTGATATACAGGACAATCCATGCTTTCAAAAGCCCTTGTCCTGCCGGGATTCCAAGGCCTGTTCTTATCATGACAACATTGACAAGACCATGAAACAGTACAAGTTTTATAAATGTTGCGGGAATCGGGAGCACAATCACAAGACAGGTCAGTAATGATCCCAGAAATGCCCCTGCGAAGATACGTCTGTATGTGACAGTACCCCCTAATATCTTCCGAGTCATCGTAAGGATCATTGAATCCATCATAAAGTTCACCGCAAAAAAAACATCTATATACAATTCATAGTACACATTTGGCCTTCTTTCTCTCTGAGTACACTAAATCGATTTGGTTCTCAAGCAAGATTCATTATACGGGCCGTGGGGAAAAGAATTTGTCAGATGATGGACGACATCCCGATTTTCGTTCGACAGTTCTCGGGAACACAAGATATAGATTCATTCGAAATGATTTTCGTAGCTTTACAGTCACTACATACACAATACTTTGTGAAAAAAAAGAAAGAAATTTGCGAAATCTCATCACAATATATGGAAAATCCTGTCAGAATTTCACAGGTTTTGGAAGTGATTTTTTAGAAGATGATAAAATCCCGGCACACATTCTGTGTACCGGGATTTGGAATTCTAAGTAAATGATATCGTTATTTTTTAAAGAAATCCGGAATCTTAATTGACTGCTCTTTTACTTTGCTGGTCGGTGTTCTCGGAGTATCCAGTGTTGGTGTAGTTCCGCCTACCGGTCTTCTTACGGCAGCACTACCTGCATTTTCCTTTCCGACTGTTCCAAAGTCCAGTCTCGGAGAAGCCTGAGAAGCTGTCTGATGTACCGGTCTTTCATAGCTCTGTGCATGAGTTCCCGCCGGATGAGCTCCTGCTGCGTGCGGCATTGCAGAAGATCTTGCCGGATTTTCCAGTCTTGATTTGAGCTTGGATGCGCTTCCTCCGACATTATGAAGTCCGGTAGCAATAACCGTAATCGTAGCTTCATCAGCTCTGGAATCATCATACATAGCACCGAAAATAATATTTGCGTCTTCTCCCGCAAGCTCCTGGACATATTCAGCTGCATCAGATGCATCCATCAATGTAATATCACCAGATACATTAATAATTACATGTGAAGCACCGGCAATCGTTGTCTCAAGAAGTGGACTTGCAACTGCCTGCTTAACAGCCTCCAGTGCCTTATCATCACCGCGGCCCTGTCCAATACCGATATGTGCGATACCCTTATCTGTCATAACAGTCTGAACATCTGCAAAGTCAAGGTTGATCAGTGAAGGTACATTGATCAGGTCTGTAATACCCTGAATACCTTGCTGCAATACCTCGTCAGCTTTTTTTAATGCTTCCGGCATAGTTGTACGCCTGTCCACAACCTCCAGAAGTTTATCATTCGGAATAACAATCAGCGTATCTACACTCTCTTTTAATTTTTCAATTCCTGCAAGAGCATTATTCATACGTGTCTTAGATTCAAAACGGAAAGGCTTTGTCACGACGCCAACCGTCAGAGCGCCCTGTTCTTTGGCAATACGTGCTACTACTGGTGTTGCTCCTGTACCAGTACCGCCACCCATACCACAGGTAACGAATACCATATCTGCACCCTTCAGTGCTGCCGAAATCTCTTCTGCGCTTTCCTCTGCTGCCTTTTCCCCAATCTCTGGTCTTGCTCCAGCACCCAGTCCTTTTGTAATCTTATCTCCAATCTGCATCAAAGTTGGTGCTTTACATAACTGAAGTGCCTGCTTATCTGTATTAATTGCAATAAATTCAACACCGGCAATCTGCTCGTCGATCATGCGGTTTACAGCATTGTTACCGCCTCCACCGACTCCAACAACAATTATTTTTGCCGCTGCTTCTGACTCGTTTGTTTTAATTTCTAGCAAGGGTTTCTCCTCCTTTGTTATCCTTATTATATATTATACATCCCATAGATAAAGCAAATGAGATGAACTCAGTTTGCTATATATAGAATATAATATAGACTTTTGTATAAAATATCAATAGAATTTCTTTATTTTTCTTAATTTTATTCCGAAATTTCCTCTATGTCAAAGGTAATTGTAGTACGATCCTCAGAATAATTCTCCAGATGCAAGGTTCCTTCTTTCTCTCCCAACTTTTCCATGATCGGCTTTATCTGCGCCACCTGCTCGGAAGATACCGAATTACCAAGATTTATGCGTACTTTTCCGATATAAAGATAAATCTGGTTCTTTTCGCAGACTATTTTATCCGGATTCAGATTACTTTTCTTTACCTCTTTCGAAGTCTCTAGTATTTCTTCAAATATCTGGGCATTATCACATTCCAACGTTTCATAGAGCTGAATGTTTCTGACTTCCACTCCAGTGATCGACGGCAATCCCTTTCTCAAAACATTCGATTCGTATACCACCATTCCGTTCTTATCAAAATAAAAGTATTTCTTTCCCTCTTTCACATATCCTACGATCTGTTTTTCTTTTACAGTTACTTTTAAAGTCCATGGATTTTTCATACCCACTTTCATGCTTTCCAGACATGGAAGTTTCTCCCCATATCCAGCCGCATATTTTACTACTACATAAATTGTGTTAATCGAATATTTATCTTCTTGAATGATATTTACAATCTCCTGTTCCGTGCAATAGCCATTCCCACTGACTTCTATTGCCTGACGATAAAAGAGAATCAGTATACCAAGTGCGAGAATTGCTGCCGCAAGTATCAATACAACTGCTGCATATAAACGATGTGATTTTTTTTTCTTTCCGCCCTTTTGGGACCGTTCTTCTGCCTGATGCTTTCCTTTGCTCATTGTATATACTCCCTTTTTCTGTTTTTCATCGTTTCTGATATGTACCTTTTTCCATGAGGTTTATATCAAACTGCTATTTTATTTTACCAAAGATGACACACTCAGCACAAGCCCCATTTCCAAAAGAAGAAATACGACTGAAGTACCTCCATAACTTATAAATGGAAGGGTAATTCCCGTATTGGGAATCGTATTGGTTACTACTGCGATATTTAAGATTACCTGAATCATCATATGTCCCATAGCTCCCGCTGCAATCAATGCTCCAAACAGATCTTCCGCATGCGTTGCAATCACAAAAAATCTCCAGATCAAAATCAGAAATAAAACCAGGATAAAACCCGCTCCAAACAGTCCAAGTTCTTCACAGATAATAGAAAAGATCATGTCATTTTGCGCTTCTGGTACAAAACCCAGTTTTTGAACGCTCTGTCCCAGCCCTCGGCCAAACAGCCCTCCCGAACCAATCGCATACAATCCCTGAAGGGTCTGATAACCTTTTTCATAATTTTCCGGATTTCTCCAGATAGCAAGTCTTTCCAGGCGATAGCTTTCCATTGCCAGAAAAATCGCCATGAAACCAATTCCAAGCACTGCCATTACCACAAACTGCCCATACTTTGGGCTGGCAACAAAAATCAATATCACCGCAATTCCCAATATAATAATTGCTGTGCTCAAGTTACTGGCTCCGACCAGTGCCACAACAGGAAGTATCAAAACAATGATTTTGATCATCGTACGCATGCGCCCCATATCATTGATATTTTTCGTAATCATATATGCAAGGAACAAAATCACTGCAACTTTTGCAAATTCAGATGGTTGAAAAGAAAACGGGCCCAAAGACAGCCATCTTTTGGACCCATTATATTCATCACCGATAAACAGAACCGCTACCGAAAGAAGAATTGCTGTAAAATATCCCAGGACAGCCACATACCTCCAAATATGATAATCCATATTTGCGGCTACTAACATCCCAGCAATTCCCAAAAGGGTTGCAAACACCTGTTTTTTCAGATAGTAAAAAGAATCATGAAACTTCACCTCGCCGTTGTATGCACTCGTACTGTAAAGAATCACAAGTCCTAAAAGTACGAGCAAAAATAAAGCAGCCAGGAGAGTATAATCATACCTTTTCCCTTTTGACCGTGTCAATCCATGCCACTCCTTATAAGGAATTTACAATTTCTTTAAACTTCTCTCCACGTACTTCATAACTCGGAAACATATCCCAGCTTGCACAGGCAGGAGACAATAAAACTGCTTCACCCGGCTCTGCCAGTTTAACCGCTGTCAGAACAGCTTCTTCGAAGGTATCAGCGAACAAATAATCTTGAAAACCACATTTTTCTGCATCTGAAGCTATTTTTTCTTTTGTCACTCCAAGAAGGACCAGTTTCTTCACTTTCCCATCAAAACTGTTAATCCATTCTGTATATTCAGATCCCTTGTCATATCCTCCCCCGATCAGCACAGTTGGGCGATTCATAGCCTGAATTCCCTTAATTGCCGCATCCGGGTTTGTACCTTTGGAATCATTATAAAATGCAACACCATTCTTTTCTGTCACATATTCAATTCTGTGCTCTACTCCTTTAAATTCTCTGACACTTCTGCTGATCACATCCATTGGCACGCCATAAACCGCTGCCATTGCTGCCGCTGCCATCACATTTTCATGATTATGTGTTCCAAGGATCTGCAATTCATTTACATGGCAGATTTTTTCCTCAATGCCATTATAGCGGAATATAATATTCCCATCTTCCAGATAGATTCCTTCTTCTAGTTTACGCTGGCTGCTAAAATATAGAACCTTTGCTTTCAAATTCTTTTGCTTCCCGAATTCTCTTGTCAGCTCATCCTCATAATTTAAAATACAATAGTCTTCTTCCGTCTGGTTTTTCGCAATCTTTTTCTTTGCATTTACATATGCTTCCATTGTGTGATGGCGATTCAGATGATCCGGCGTAAAATTCAGGATCGCACTTACTTTGGGTCTGAAATCCACGATACTTTCCAACTGGAAACTACTCATCTCTGCTACGGTAATGGTATCGTCTGTCATATCACCGACCACAGTTGTATATGGAGTACCGATATTTCCAACCACATATACGTTATCCTGATAATTTTTCATGATTTCACCAAGCAGAGAAGTCGTCGTTGTTTTTCCGTTGGTTCCGGTAATTGCAAGAACATTTCCTTTTCCAAACTGATATGCCAGCTCCACTTCTCCAATCACCTGCACATTCCTTTTTCTCATATCCTCTATGATCGGAAGGTCTGTCGGTACGCCCGGACTTAAAACTGTAATATCAAGCCCTTCCAAAACCTCCTCTGGAAAATCACCGATTACAATCCTGGCTTTGCTGTCGGTGCCGATCTGTTCACGTATCTTTTCCTCGGTAAGCTTTGCATTGCCATCATAAAGCACAACATCTGCACCATTCTTCTCCAGAATCTTCCCTGCTCCGATTCCACTGATTCCCAATCCAAATACAAGTACTTTCTTCTCTGCTACTTCCATAATTTCCTCCTACATAGCCATTAACGCGATCAGACACAGAATTGCGGTAATAATTGAAAATACTGCCACAACTCTTGTTTCAGACCATCCACATAACTCAAAATGATGATGAATAGGCGCCATCTTAAAGAAACGTTTGCCGCCTGTCTTTTTAAAATACGTTACCTGGATCATAACTGATAACACTTCTACCAGATATATGAGTCCGACAATGATAATAAAAATCGGCATCTGCAGCATATATGCTGTCGATGCGACAAATCCACCAAGTGCCAGAGAGCCAGTATCTCCCATAAATACACTTGCCGGATATACGTTAAACAAAAGGAATCCCAGAAGTGCCCCCACCACCGCACAAGTAATCGGAGTAATTCCACTCTTCGTTCCAATCGCAACTACCGTAAAAAACGTTGCTACCAGCACGGTTACGCTGGAAGCAAGACCATCCAGACCATCTGTAAAATTCACACCATTGACCGTTCCGATCACCACAATAAACATCAGCGGAATCGCAAGCCATCCGATATCCAGATATTTTCCTCCAGTAAAAGGGATCAGCATTGCCAGAGATATTTCTGAATAACGAACCATATAGAATGCAAAAATTGCTGTTACTACAATCTGAAGTGCCATTTTCTGCTTCGGATAAAGTCCGTCAGAACGTTTCATTACTACTTTCAGATAATCATCAAGAAATCCAATCAGACCAAAGCCCAAAGTCATAAACAGAATCGGAATAATCTGCGGATACTTTCCTATATAAATTACAGATGTAATTACAACAGCAAGCAGAATAATCACCCCGCCCATCGTAGGTGTACCGGCTTTTTTCAAATGAGACTGTACTCCTTCTACACGCTCTGTCTGTCCCATCTTCAGTTTTCTAAGTACGGGAATGATCACCGGCCCCATAATCACACTCAGTATAAATGCTATCAGTACTGGAATAAATATTGTATAATCCATAATCCACCTCTTCGCTTCTTTTGTTACTCAGTTACATTCTAACCTTACCTAGTATACTGCATTTTTTATTCTTTTTCAATGCCAAGATAGGGTAATATATTTTCAAAAATACTCCGGATTACCGGGGCTGCAATGGTTCCTCCATAGTATACGCCCTGTGGATTATAAATGACACACATTCCAAGGATCTGGGGATTATCTGCCGGTGCAAATCCAATAAAAGACGAAATATACTTATTAGCACTCCTGGGCAGTGTCTGTGAGGTCGCTGTCTTTCCCCCGATCCGATATCCTTCTATATAAGCATTTTTCCCGGATCCTTCTGACACAACACTTTCCAGAAGCATCCGCATTGTAGCAGACGTTTCTTCTGAAACGATGTTTTCCTTTTCTTCGTATTCAAATGTTTCGACTTCTTCCCCGTCTTTGTCCAGTACTTTGACACCAAAATGCGGTGTTACCCGTCTTCCGCCATTGATCAGTGAACTTACAGTTGTCGCAAGCTGAATCGGCGTAATCTGGAAGGACTGGCCAAAGCTGATCGTCGCAAGCTCTACCTGTCCGACATTTTCCTTCTTATGCATGATCGTTCCGGCTTCTCCAGGAAGATCCACTCCGGTCAGGCTCATCAGACCGAACTGTTGAAAATACTTGTAGAAGTGATCTACCCCCAGCCTTAATCCGACCTCAATGAACACCGGATTACAGGAGTTCTGAATCCCCTGTACAAAAGTCTCTGCTCCATGTCCTCCCACCTTATGGCAGCGAATCTTACGATCCTCCACAATCTTATATCCCGGACAATTAAACTGGTCATCCAGGTGAACCACCCCTTCTTCCAGTCCGGCAGATGCTGTAATAATCTTAAATGTAGATCCCGGCTCATAAGTATCATTGATACATCCGTTCCTCCACATCTGATTCAGAGCTTCCTGCTTTTCTTCATCTGACATCGAATCCGTATTATCCTCCGTATTCAGTTCAAACGGTTCATTCAGATTAAATTCCGGAACGTTTACCATTGCAAGAATCTCTCCATTCTGTGGATTCATTAAAAGAATTGCAACCTTATCTGCCTGTTTTTCTTCCATCACTTTTTCAGCCATCTGCTGAGCATACATCTGGATATTATAATCCAGACTGATCTGAAGTGTATTTCCGGCAATCGGTTCTATCCGATCTTCTGCTACACCTTCCAGCTCTACTCCTCTTGCATCTGTAGTCGTCAAAATTGTCCCATTGATTCCTTTCAGATACTCTTCATATCTTACCTCAAGCCCAATTATTCCCTGATTATCCCCTCCGGTAAATCCCAGAACTTTAGAAGCCAGTTCATTATATGGATAGTATCTTTTAAAATCTTCATCTACTTTAACACCGTCCAGTTCCATATTCCGAATCTGATCCCCGATTTTTTTATCTACATTCGTTTTGATTCTCTCCATGGAAGAAACTTTTTCCACACGCTTCCGTACGGTTTCCTCATCCATTTCAAGCACTGCGGAAAGCTGGCGGATGACCTTTTCTGGATCTGTGATCTGACTATGGATTACAGAAATGGTACAGACCGTCCGATTGGTCGCAAGCACTTTTCCATTAGCATCGATAATTTCACCTCTCGCCGCCTTAATTTCCCGCTCTCTTTCGTGAAGCGCTTCTGCTTTCTTTTGATAATACTCTGCATCAAAAATCATCAGATAGGCCAGCCTTCCCACCAGCCCCAGAATTATCAGAGCAGCAGTTGAGAATACAACCAGTATTTTTTTCTTATTATATGTCTTGTTTCTCATAATTATAAAAACCCCGTAAAAGCTGTTTTTATAACTTATTATTGCTTTTACGAGGTTATTCTGTTAATTCAAGAATCTTAGACTATTGCTGTGTCTGATCGGAGGTCTCCTGCATGCCATCCTCCTGTGAAGCCTTTTCAATTCCAAGATACGGAAAAATCTCTGACATAATTCCAGATGCCATTTCTGTTGCATAAGAGCTGGACGCCTGTTGATCCACATTCGGTTCATCAATTACCACATAAACAACAACCTGTGGGTTTTCCTGTGGCGCATATCCGATAAAGGAAACCAGATATTTTCCATTGCCACGTGGAAGCTTCTCTGCAGTACCTGTTTTTCCTCCGACATCATATCCTTCTACCGCAGCTGATGCTCCAGTACCTTCTTCTACGACTCCAAGCATATAATCTTTCAAAATATCACTGGTCTCTTTCGAAATAGTCTTTTTCACTAAAATAGGATCTTTGTTTTCTGTAACATTTCCATTCTCATTCTGAATCTGCTTTACAACATGTGGTTTATAATAGTCTCCGCCATTAATCAAAGAGCAGAAAGAGGCCGCCATCTGTGTCATCGTTACATTAAAGTTCTGACCAAACGAATTGGTCGCAAGGCTGGCGGCATCCATATTTTCCGGCGTATAAAGAAGTCCTTCCGTAGATCCTTCCCCGGGGAGATCAATTCCAGTATATTCCCCAAATCCAAACAATTTCTGATACCGACAGAATTCTTCTGCTCCAAGGCTGGCACCAATCTGCATTAAAGCAACGTTGCAGGAATTTTCCAAAGACCTTTTCAATGACTGAGGGCCATGCCCGGAACGATTACTGCAATGAATATCATGATCTCCCACATGCATCACACCACCGCACACATAAGTCTCCTCACCGGTCAATATTCCTGTTTCCAGTCCAGCAGCTATGGTGAATGGCTTAAATGTTGATCCCGGTTCATAAGTATTGCTGACGCAGAAATTATTCCATAATTCGTTCAGTGCATCGATCTTATCCTCATCCGACATTTCTTCAAGTTCTTCTTCCGTATAATATTTTGAAAGATTCCTAGGCTGATTGAGATCATAATTCGGATAAGACGCTTCTGCCAATATTTCGCCATTCTGAGGATTCATGACAATGACTGCTGTATTCTTACTGCCTTCTCCTGTAGTAGCTCCATTTTTATGCTTTTCGTTAAATTCCAGAATATATTTTTCTACGATACTCTGTACCTGCAGATCAATGGTAGACACTACTGTACTTCCGTTGTCCGGTTCTTTCACAGTTCGTTCATATGTGGAATTTTCATCCAGATATCCATACTCTCTTCCATCTGTACCATTCAAAATAGAATTATAAGCAGCTTCAATTCCATTACTTCCCACATTTCCATCTACAGTAAATCCAATTACATCACTGGCAAGTGTATTGTAAGGATATTTTCTGACATAATCCTCTTCCAGCCAGATGCCTTTTACATTAGGATAATTTTTTTCATCGTTATCGATTTCTTCAAACTTTTGAGCAGTTTCGTAATCTACACCTTTTTTTAATATGCTGTATCTACTGTTCGGACTGTCCTCAATCAGCTTTCTGATATCCTCTTCCTCAATTTCAAAACAATCTTTCAATGCTTTTATCGTTGGCTCTACATACTCATCATCACTCAACATAACCTTGACATCGAGAATTACATTATAAACCCTTTCACTAGTCGCTATTTTAGTACCATTTCGATCTACAATATCCCCTCTTTTAAACGGAATGGTCCGATTATTATATTGTTGTTGATCAAGAACCACTTTTGTATATTTTTCTCCGTTGGAAGCATTAATATAAGTAATATTTCCCACCAAGAAAACAAAAGCTAGTACAATTGCCATAAAGAGCAATACTAGCTTTTTCTGCATATATTTAGAAATCTTTTTTTTGAAGTAATTTTTTGTCTGTCTTGCCATAATCCCACCTATTTATTATTATCTGACTGAGCAAGCGCACCATCTTCTGGAATATTTTCATATTGCTTCACATAATCTGTAGCCGGATCATCATATTCAACTATCTGATCTGGCGAGGCATATACCATACCCAGTTCACCTTCCGCTTTTTCTCTGATCTCATCCAGATTGACAGAATCCATTACAGCATTATATTTCGTCGTATTTTCTTCTTTCATATCCGCCAGTTCTTTCTGCAATACGGTAATATTCTTCGAACGGCTGGTGATACTGGATTGCAGCCTCACATAATTCACACATACAATCAAAGCGACCAACGCTGCTATTGCAAGAAAAACCACATATGCAGAATTCATATGCAGAGCTTGTCTTCTATTTTTGCGCACCTGTCTGCTTACTTTTTTCTTCGGTCTTGTGGGTGACTCCTGGCGTTCCGGTACATAATCTGGCTGAACAACCACATTTCCATACTGATAAGCCTGTCTGCCTGCACGCGATCCTGAACTGCTTTTTCTGTACTGTTGTCTGCTATTTGAATAACTTCGACTTACTGCCATATCCGCCACCCCTTTCTACAATTTTTGTTGTTCCTCTTAACTCCGTTCAAATATGCGCAGTTTAGCACTCTTGGAACGGCTGTTAAATTCCATTTCTTCTGCACTCGGCAGAACTGGTTTTCTAGTTATAATTCTCCCCTTGGATACATTTCCACATACGCATACTGGAAAATCCGGAGGACATGTGCATGGATTTTCATTTTTCCGAAATGCACTTTTTACAATCCTGTCTTCCAGTGAGTGAAAGGTTATGATACATAATCTTCCTTCAGGTTTCAAAATATCAATCATATCATCCAATGAATCCCGTAGAACATCCAACTCCCTATTCAGTTCAATACGGATAGCCTGGAACGTCCGTTTCGCCGGATGCCCAGACTTCTTCTGATACTTCATTGGAATCGAGGCCCTGATTATCTCAGTCAGTTGGCCTGTCGTTTCGATTGGTCTCTTACCGCGTTCCAGTACAATATGTTTCGCAATGTTTTTCGCAAACTTGTCCTCACCATAATCTCTGATTACGCGGTAGAGATCCATCTCAGAGTAGTCATTGACGATGTCTCTGGCCGTCATCTTCTGACGTGTATCCATCCGCATATCCAGAGGTGCATCTTCGCGATAGGAAAATCCCCGTTCTGCCGTATCTAACTGATAAGATGATACGCCCAGATCAAGGACGATTCCATCGACCTTGTCAATTCCTAATTCCCGGAGTCTTGACTTCATATCACAATAGTTGCTCCGGACAATTGTGACTTTCTCCCCGAAGTCTTTTAAGCGGGCGCCTGCCGCCTCGATAGCTGCTGCGTCCTGGTCTATTCCTACAATACTCCCCTTGTCACTGAGACGTTTGCATATTTCATAAGCATGTCCGCCTCCACCAAGCGTGCCATCCACATAGATGCCATCCGACTTGATGTTTAATCCATCAATTGTTTCATTTAATAATACTGATTTGTGTTCGAATTCCATATCTTCTCCCTCTAGATACTGAATCCGCTGGCTTCCATATCAGATGCAATATCTTCAATGTTAAGTTCCACTTCAGCATTCTTTTCATCCCATCTCGCTTTGTCCCAAATCTCGGCACGCTTCCCCATGCCAATAAACACAACTTCTTTATCTAAGTGTGCAAATTCTCTTAAAACTGAAGGGATAAGAGTTCTACCTTGCTTATCAAGGTCACCGTCTGTTGCACTTCCCTGAAAGAAATATGCAAGAGCACGGGCTTTTTTGTCTGTGGTGGTTGGTAAGGCGTTAAGTTTGGCTTCAAAGGTGTTCCACTCGTTTTCCGGATAAACGTAAAGGCAATTCTCCATTCCCTTAGTTATGACGAAATGCTCCCCTAAATCGTCACGAAACTTCGCAGGAATGATAAGTCTTCCTTTTGCGTCAATATTATGACTATACTCTCCTTTCAACATAGAACTCACCTCTTCCAGTGGTCTTCCACTTTTCTACCACTTGGTTCCACTTTTCACCACTTTCTACCACTTGAAACCATTGTAAACTACTTTTTTACTGTTTTCAAGCCCTTTTTTATAAATTCACGCAAAAAAACAGACAGATAAAAATCTGTCTGTTCCGTACTTTCTTCTATTACTTATTATTCTCCGTCTGTCTGGTTAAGCGCATCAAGATTCTGACTCAACTCATTTACAGCCGAATAGTCAATGCTCACTTCTTCTTTTGGTTGTTTCGACTGATAAGATCCGTATGCAGAATATCCAAATAATCCGACCAATACAACTGCAACCACAACAGCTGCACATCTTCCCATTACTTTCTGGATCTTAGCTTTTTTCATGTTTTTCTTACGGTTTGCTTTCTCTTGCTTATATCTATCTACTTTTTCCTGGCTCATGCTTTTTAGCTCCTTTATTAAATAACTAAAAGTTATTTTAGCATAATTCCGGAAATTATACAACCACTATTATGCCTCCATCAGCCGCATACATACTGCTGATTCCTGCTGTATCCAGAATGATAACATCTTTGAATTTCGCTTTGGACAACAGCATCTCCTTCACAGCCAGTGCCCTTTCTTTGCAATTGCAATGAGATATTGCAAGAATTTTCCCCTCAGAATCTTTCAGTTTATCTATGATCTCATCCACCATCTTGGCTAATGCCTTTTTTATTCCTCTCGCCTGAGAAAGCTGTTTAATTGTTCCTTCCGGAGTCGAACCCATTACCGGCTTAATATTCAGCGCAGTAGCCATTACTGCTTTTAAACCTTTCAGTCTGCCATTCTTTTTCAAAATATCTAATGTTTCCAACACAAAATACGTATCCTGTGAAGCAATATATGACTCAACAGTACGGATCACTTCCTGAAAACTCATTCCTTTTTCTTCACATTCTGCAATCTTCATAGCAATCAAGGTCTCTCCCACCGATGCAGAGCGAGAATTAAATACATAGATGTTCTTCTCCCCATATTCTTCATGATACAGGTTTTCACCCAAAACTGCACTATTATATGAACCACTCAGTTCCGCAGACAAGGTTACCGCATAAACTCGTTCTGCATCACAATGATATCCTTCCATATATCTCTCTGGCGACGGGCAAGATGATTTCGGACATTCTTCACTTTCCGCAACGCGTCTCAAAAAATCTGCCTGATCAAAAGTTTCATCGTCTATAATATGATATCCCGCAACATCAATCTGTAAAGACGCCGTTTCAAAATTCCCGGACGCTTTCATCTCATCCGTCAGTTCTCCACAACTGTCTACAATAATCTTATATCCCATTTTCTTCCTCCCACTATGTATTTCCAACAATATGCTTATTGTTTTTAGTATCTATTTTATATGGTTTTTAAAACCATATCTATATTACCATATTTATCCGCGAAAAGGAAGGCTTGTATAAAAAACTTATTCCGCAAATTTAATTTTTCTGGATACCCCCAATGCGATTCCCATCTCAGCCATCAAAAACAACACCGATGTTCCTCCATAACTAATAAATGGAAGCGTAATTCCGGTTGTAGGAATCAGGTTAATCACAACCATTACATTCAATATAACCTGCAAAGCAATATGGGCAAAAATCCCTGTCACCACCAGGGAACCATACATATCCGGTGCATTTTGTGCAATAAAAAGAAGACGATACAAGAGCATTCCAAATAATACCAACACAATAATCGCACCAAACACACCCAGTTCCTCACAGATAATTGAAAGGATCATATCATTCTGTACTTCTGGAATCACCATTTTCTGAGTACTATTTCCCAAACCCTTTCCAAAAAACCCGCCTGAACCGATCGCATATAAAGCCTGCATAATCTGGTATCCTCCGTCTGATGCATATTTTTCCGGATCAAGCCATACCAGAATTCTGCGCAAACGGAAGTTTCCACTAGTCTCCATTGCCATGCCAAGCAATCTCGCTCCACCAATTGCCGCAATTAAACCAATAATTACAACAATGATAAATGGTCTGGTCTTAGGATGAACCACAAACACCATAACACACGTAATTCCCATCACAATGATCGCCGTACTTAAGTTGTCTGTTAAAAACAATACACATGCCGCTGAAAATCCGCCCCACAAAAGGACACGTATAATCCCTTGCAGTGGCTTAATCTCTTTACCCATGGTACAGATCAGAACTGGAATAAAAAGTATAATAGCAATCTTTGCAATCTCTGCCGGTTGCAACTGCTGATCAAACGGCAGTCTGATCCATCGTTTTGCACCATTTACCTCTTTTCCAAGAGGCGTTTTTACAAGCATCATCATAAAGATTGAAAAATAATAAATCAATTTCGCCCACTTGATATAAATATGATAATCAATCTTCGCAATCACATACATTCCTATAAAGCCAGCAATACAAAATATCAGCTGGCGCTTAAAATAGTGCATGCTGTCACCATAATTTACCAATGCACTGTATGCGCTGGTACTATACAGCATTACCAGTCCAAAGCAAATCAGACAAATCAATACAGCAAGAAGGCTGTAATCAAAATATCGAATCATATGAACCTCTGAACGTTTTGCCACTGTATTGGCCGATCCTGCCGGCTTTGTTTTTCCTGTTGTTCTTCTTTTTCTCTGGTTATTCGCCATAATTGTCAACACTCCAATCGTATCTATTATACTCATATCTGGTTTCAAAAACAACCACCACATTCACAACTTATCTGAATTTCCATACATTATTATTGCAAAGATTAATGGAAGGAGTATTACAGATGTCCAACTATCGCTATAACACACCAGATTATATGCGCCGAATGAACAGCTATTCAAGACCGTCATCTTCACAGACATCACCATGTCCCTCGGTTCCGGTTACTCCCTGCTGCGATAAAAAAAATGAGTACGACACACTGCACGATCTGCCCCTTGCAATGGCTTATATTCCATGGCAAGAATGGCGTTCCCTGTACGAAGCTGAAAAAGGATTCCGCTGCGGAACCATTTTTTCAGACTTAAATCTTCCATTTCTGGGAAAAGGAGGCATGCAAAGATGACAGAAACAAAACCTTGCCGTAAAGAATTATTAGACTGGATTAATGTGTTAAGTTTTGCGGTCGACGATGCAAAACTTTTCCTGGATACACATCCATGTGATCAGGAAGCTCTGGAATATTTTGATGAATTCAAAAAACAGCGCGTTCAGGCTTTAAAAGAATACGCAAAATACTATGGGCCACTAACTTTGGACACCGCAAGCACATCTACGGAACGCTGGAATTGGATCCACGAACCGTGGCCATGGCAGGAAGGAGGTTGCTAATTAATGTGGAATTATGAAAAAAGACTTCAATATCCAGTAAAGATCAGTCAACCCAATCCCAAGCTCGCACAAGTTATCATCTCGCAATTTGGTGGACCAGATGGCGAACTTGCAGCATCCATGCGTTATCTTTCTCAGAGATATACTATGCCATATAAAGAAGTAACCGGAATATTAACTGACATAGGCACAGAAGAACTCGCCCATATGGAAATGATCTGTGCTATCGTTCATCAGTTAACCCGCAATTTATCTCTAGAAGAAATTGAAAAATCTGGTTTTGATAAATATTATGTAGATCACACACTCGCTTTGTGGCCACAATCAGCTGGCGGAACGCCATGGACTGCAACGTACTTTCAGTCTAAAGGGGATCCCATTACGGATCTGCACGAAGACATGGCAGCTGAGCAAAAAGCACGCACTACTTACGATAATATATTACGACTAGTAAAAGATCCTGAAATCTGTGAACCAATTCGTTTTCTACGTCAAAGAGAAATTGTACATTATCAACGTTTTGGAGAAAGTCTCCGAATCGTACAGGAACATCTGGACAGCAAAAACTTTTATGCTTTCAATCCTGAATTTGATACAACTCCTATTTGCAAATAACCTGACCTTCTTCTGATAATCCAAAAAACAGCTGGTTCATAACCCGTATTCGTTATAAACCAGCTGTTTTCTTATGACCTTCTTTTATCTAAGCAACATAAATGCAATTAAACCTGCTACAACGACGATTGCAATTGCAAGAATGATAATCGGTGCTTTGGACATTCCTTTTTCTTCATCATCGTAATCATCCTCAAGATCATCGTCAAAATCGTCCTCAATTTCTTCTTTACGTTTTGGTTTTGGACTTACTTTCTTTTTCTTTCTTCCATCTTCTACCGAAAGAAGCTCATCATACGCGTCACGCATTTCCTGCTCCCGTTTTTCACGTACCTTCTTTGGCGGAATATTTGAATATCTCTTTTCTTCCGCTTCGGGCTGTTCAGTTTTTTTCTGAACTTTCTGAGCTTTCTGAGGAATTTTAAACTTTTTCTTACAATTATAGCACAACAGATAATTTGGATCTTTTTTTCCCGGCCGTAACTCCTGACCACATATTGGACATTTCATCAGAACCTGTCCCTCCTCACAATGTAATATTACTGCAAAACATGCTGTCTCTTGTCCCAGCATCCACATACGTTATAATTATACTACAGATAAAAGCAAATATCAAAAAAATTGTTAAAAAACTTTAAATATATCATAACAGTTCAGCCATTAGCTGAACTGTTATGATATGCTATACAGATTATGATTGTTTTCCTAGAGTCACTTCAACATCATTTTTCTCATATTCTCCATCTTTTCCCGGAGTCTGAACGGTAAGCGTCACTTTATCTCCAACCCTATAATACTGAAGCTGTTCCTGGAGCGCTTCCATTCCATCTACTGTCGTCCCATCAATTGCTGTAATAACAGATCCTTTTGTTAATCCAGCTTTATCAGCTCCGCTTCCAGAAAGCACTTCTGAAATATAAACTCCTGTTGGCATGTTATACATCTGCGCACTGTCGGAAGTAACATCGACGCCTTTTATCCCAATATATCCTCTTTCATTTTCCGCAACTTTTGTTTTCGTTTTCTGATTCATCAGATTAGTCACAATATCACTTACATCTGAAACAGGAATTGCATATCCAATACCTTCTACTTTCTCTTCTGCTATCTTTGCAGTATTGATACCAATGACTTCTCCTTTTGCATTCAAAAGAGCTCCACCACTATTTCCAGGATTGATTGCTGCATCCGTCTGAATCAGTTTTCCATCATATCCCTCCAAAGTACGTTCTGTTGCAGAAATAATTCCTGTTGTAACAGACTGTCCATACCCAAGAGCATTGCCGATTGCAATGGCAGGCTCTCCAACCTGAAGTTTAGAAGAATCCCCGAGCGTTGCAACCGCGATTGCATCCATGGTAGAATCTTTAATCTTATCCAGAGACACTGCAACGACTGCCAGATCCTTATCTGGATTTGTTCCTTTAATATTGGCCTCTACACTTTCCTCATCTGTAAAAGTCACTGTCAGCGTATCACAGCCCTCTACTACATGATTATTGGTCACAATCAATAATTCTTCATCATTCTGTCCAATGATAATACCAGAACCTGCACTCTCACTTTTCTGCTCCTGAATTCCTCCAAAGAAATTCTGAACCTGCTGAACACTCATATTTGTAATAGACACTACAGAAGGCATCACATTCTTAGTAATCTCTGCAATATCTGTTGTTACCGTACTGCTTGAGGATGTTGTCAGTTTCGCACTGTTTGCAGTTGTCGTAGTTTTCGCCTGCTTATTAGATACTTCTGCACTGTTTCCAGTAATTTTCCCTGCTATGATATTGCTGGTCTGAAAAGCAGCGCTGGCAACCAGGCCAAAAATCAGGCCAAGGCAGGCTGCCTGAAGCCATCTTGGTGCTTTCTTTTTCTTTTTTTCTCTGTTCTGACTGCTATCATTCATATTCTGGCTATTCATATCCTGATTATCCATTGTATGCTGACCAGATGAATTCTGATCTGATGTATAATAACTATATTGGTTTTCCATACCTAAGTCCCCTTTCATCTTTCTATGCTAGTAGTGTAACGCTTAATTGTGATGAAAGTGTGATAAAAATGGAGATTTTAAGTGAAGAAATTCTTTCTTTTATAACTTTTTAACTCTTCACCCACTTCTGTTTTAAACTGATTCCAGGCATCCTCATTTTCCACAAAATACTTCGGACAGTTTTTTCCTGTAACATCATAATGACGAATCACATCTTCTTCATCCAGATCAAACTTCAAACAAAGCCACGCGCAAAGCCGAACCATTGATTCATAAGTCTGATCATTAAATTTCCCCGTTTCATCCGGATGACAGCACTCAATAGAAACCGTATCTATATTCCGGTCATTAGAAGCATATGCTACCTCCCATGTGGGTACACATTGGACAATCTCTCCTTCCAGCCCAATCACAAAATTACTGCTGACTTTCGTCTCATGTGTATCTTTTAACCCCTCAAAATAGTCACGGTTATTCATAGCTGTAGATCCAGGATTTGCGGTATAATGAACCACGATTCCCGTAATCTTATTCGTCTTGATTCCCGGGCGCGAATACGGATTTACACTCAGAAGTTCCACATCAATATCTGGGCGGTACTTATCAATTGCTTCTCCTTCATTTTCTGTATAATCATTACTAAATACTTCTGATTTCATCAAATTCAGCACAATAAACAGTATGCACAATATAATTAATATAATTACTCCCAACCGGATATTACGCTGAATCATCCTTTTCTTTTTCGCATTCGAAATTCTTCTGTTCTTTCTTTTTTTTGTTTTTCTCATGTATACTCTCCATCCAATCATCTCTTCTAATCCTATCACAGACCAGTTGATAATTCATGAAAAGATACTTAGGATTTCATTAAAATTATTCAAATTTATATACAGTCATCGTATCATAAGTTTCTCCGGCCTTTAATACCGGACCTCCAAAATGCTCTTTATGAATTGCATCAGGGAAATACTGTGTTTCAAAACATACACCGTTTCTTTTCTGATATACCGCACCTTCCTTCCCCTGCTCTTCTTCTACAAAATTACCTGTATAAAACTGCATTCCCGGAAGATCTGTATAAACTTTCATAGTAATTCCAGTCTTCTCAGAATACATGGACGCCACATGCCGGAATCCTTCTCCATTTAATACCCAGTTATGATCGTATCCGCCCCCAAGAATCAAAGCCTCATATTTTTCTTCGATATCGCGCCCGATTGCTTTCATCTGTCTAAAGTCCATCGGCGTTCCTTCTACCGGAATAATCTTTCCTGTCGGAATAGATTCCGCATCCGCCTCTGTAAATGCATCTGCAAGAATCATAACCTGTTGATCCATTGCAGTCCCTGAAGCATGACCAGACAAATTAAAATAACTGTGATTTGTAAGATTAACAATCGTATCCTGATCTGAAACTGCGTAATAATGAATCTTCAATTCATTTTCCTCTGTCAGCGCATAAGTAACATGGATATCCAGATTGCCCGGAAATCCCTGATCTCCATCCGGACTATTTAAAACAAAAGTAATTTCCGCTTCATCTTCCTTCTCTACCTGCCACATTCTCTGACTGTAAAAATCCCTTCCCCCATGCAAGGTATTCTTATTATCATTCTTTGTTAACTGATATTCCTTTCCGTTTAATTCGAAACAGGCGCCACCAATACGATTTGCGATTCTTCCGACTGTTGCGCCAAAAAATACTCCGCCATTTTCATAACCTTCTATTTTATCGTATCCCAATACAACATCCAGAAGATTTCCTTCCCGATCAGGAACCTTTACCTGTATCAATGTAGCACCATAATCAGATACCACTATTTCCATACCTTTTTTGTTTTTCAACAAATAACTTTTTGCTTCGTCTCCCTTTGATGTTTTTTCAACCTTACATACCATCTTTCCTTCCTCCTTTTTATTAAGTTTTATGCAGACGAACGACTGTTAGCAGTCCATTCCTGAGTACTTCCCAAAAAAACAGTAAAAGTGCCGCATTACTGCGGCACTCTTATACTCTTTATTCATCCACGCTATAGTTCGGTGCTTCTTTTGTTATATGAATATCATGCGGATGACTTTCTTTTAATGACGCTGCGGAAATCTTAACAAATTTTCCGTTTTTCTTTAAGTCTTCAATCGTAGGAGTACCACAGTAACCCATACCAGAACGAAGGCCTCCCATCAGCTGGAATACCGTATCTTCTACAGAGCCTTTATATGCAACTCTTCCTTCTACGCCTTCTGGTACCAGCTTCTTTGCATCTGACTGGAAATAACGGTCTTTACTTCCATTTTCCATTGCTGCAATAGATCCCATTCCACGGTATACTTTATATTTTCTTCCCTGATATAATTCAAATGTTCCAGGGCTCTCATCGCATCCTGCGAAGATGCTTCCCATCATACAGACATTAGCTCCTGCTGCAATTGCTTTGGTCATATCACCAGAGTACTTAATACCTCCATCCGCAATGATCGGAATTCCATATTTATCTGCTGTTTCATAACAATCCATAACTGCAGAAATCTGCGGGACCCCGATTCCTGCTACGATACGTGTTGTACAGATAGATCCTGGTCCAATACCTACTTTTACTGCATCAGCACCAGCTTTGATCAGCGCCTCTGTTGCTTCACCTGTTGCAACATTTCCAGCAATTACCTGTAAATCCGGGAATTTAGATTTTACCATATCAACAGTACGGATTACATTCGCCGAATGACCATGAGCAGAATCCATGACAACCACATCCACCTTAGCATCTACTAAAGCCTGAGCTCTTTCAAGACAGTTTGCAGTAATTCCAATTGCTGCTCCACAGAGAAGACGTCCCTGTTCATCCTTTGCAGATAATGGATATTTAATCTGCTTCTCAATATCTTTAATCGTAATTAGCCCCTTCAGATTAAAATCTTTATCAACGATTGGAAGTTTCTCTTTTCTGGCTTTGGCAAGAATCCTTTTTGCTTCTTCCAGTGTTATTCCTTCCGGTGCTGTAATCAGACCTTCAGATGTCATAGACTCTTTAATCTTTTTAGAGAAATCTTCTTCGAATTTTAAATCACGGTTCGTGATAATCCCTACCAATTTTCCATTTTCAGTAATCGGTACTCCTGAAATTCTGAACTTTGCCATCAGATTATTGGCATCTTCCAATGTGTTATCCGGTGATAAATAGAACGGATCTGTAATAACACCATTTTCAGAACGTTTAACTTTATCTACTTCTTCGGCCTGCGCTTCGATAGACATATTTTTATGAATAATACCGATTCCACCCTGACGAGCCATAGCAATTGCCATACGATGTTCTGTTACGGTATCCATACCGGCACTCATCATTGGAATATTTAACCTAATTTTATTCGTCAGGTACGTTGATAAATCTATTTGGTTTGGAATCACTTCTGAATATGATGGTACTAAAAGCACATCATCGAATGTAATTCCCTCTCCAATTATCTTACCCATGATTTCATCCTCTCTTTCTCTTTACATAATTAATATTTAACAGCTATAATAACTAATTCAGGTGGCTGTTGTCAACAGATTTCGACTCATTTTTTATTTTTATACCAACTATTTTCTGATTACTTTTCTTGGAGCCTTCATAAAGAACCCCTCAACAATTGTATCATTTGGTTCGAAAATAACCTGACACACTTCTCCACCGATTACTGCAACCAGCGCATATAATTTGCCATCCCCTGAACCGGAACTGCAATCATAAGTCTTCGCCTTTTTATACTGCATTAATTCAACCGAACCAACCGGTGCCAGCATTTCCAATTGATCTGAAGATACAGAAAACACTTTTTTTCTTTTTGACTTATTCATAATTTTATCAATATCGAGATCTCCATTCACGAACAGATATTCATACTCTACTTTCAGTCTTGGAAACATAATCACATCTACTACAATCATAACAATCAATGCTATGATTCCAAATGTGAACATAAATATTGACAGCACGGAAACAATCGTAAGTGCTACCAATAACGCCTTTATTAGTACATCCTTCATGCTTGTCTGTTTTTTAATCAACTGTTCTGTATAAACGTCATCCATGTCTTCATCCTCCAAGTTTATGATACTTATATATTTAATGACATTGTATCATACTTTATGGAAAAAAGAAAACTCCTCTTACGAGGAGTTTTCAAAAAGTTTATACTCTTTTACATCATACCCATTCCTGGGTTGCCCCCTGCAGGCATTGCAGGAGTTTCTTCTTTGATATCTGCAACCACAGACTCTGTTGTCAGCAGTGTAGATGCAACACTTGTTGCATTCTGAAGTGCACTTCTTGTAACCTTTGCAGGATCAAGAATTCCACATTCCACCATATCTACATATTCTTCTGTCAGTGCATTAAATCCAGTACCAACTTCAGATTCTCTTACTTTATTGATAATAACAGCACCTTCCAGTCCGGCATTTGCTGCAATATGGAACAAAGGAGCTTCCAGAGCCTTCAATACAACTTTAGCACCCGTCTTCTCATCACCTTCCAGACTTTCTGCCATCTTAGCAACTTCTTTTGCCGCATGGATATAAGCTGATCCACCACCGGCAATAATACCTTCTTCTACAGCTGCTCTGGTTGCATTCAAAGCATCTTCCATACGGAGTTTTGCTTCTTTCATTTCTGTCTCAGTAGCAGCGCCCACACGGATAACAGCTACTCCACCAGCCAGTTTTGCAAGTCTTTCCTGTAATTTTTCTTTATCAAAATCAGAAGTTGTTTCTTCAATCTGTCCTTTGATCTGTGCAACACGATCAGCAATTGCTGCCTTGTCTCCCATACCATCTACAATGACAGTATTTTCTTTCTGAACTTTTACAGATTTTGCACGTCCGAGCTGATCCAGTGTCGTTTCTTTCAAATCCATACCAAGTTCTTCTGAAATAACTTCACCACCTGTCAGAATCGCAATATCACGAAGCATTTCTTTTCTTCTGTCACCATATCCCGGAGCCTTAACAGCCACAACATTGAATGTTCCACGCAACTTATTTACGATCAGTGTTGTAAGAGCTTCTCCTTCAATATCCTCAGCAATAATCAAAAGTCTCGCTCCAGACTGTACAACCTGTTCTAACAGAGGAAGAATCTCCTGAATATTGGAAATCTTCTTATCAGTAATCAAAATATATGGATCATCCAGATTTGCTTCCATCTTATCCATATCTGTTGCCATATATGCAGATACATATCCACGATCAAACTGCATACCTTCTACCAGATCAAGTTCTGTTTTCATGGTCTTAGACTCTTCAATTGTAATAACTCCGTCATTAGAAACCTTCTCCATGGCGTCAGCTACCATCTGTCCAACACCTTCATCTCCTGCAGAAATAGAAGCAACTTTTGCAATCTGATCTTTATCTTTTACTTTGCTGGACATCTTCGCAATCGCCTCTACAGCTGCATCTGTTGCTTTTTTCATACCTTTACGAAGAATAATCGGGTTCGCACCTGCTTCCAGGTTCTTCATTCCTTCATGTACCATAGACTGAGCAAGTACAGTTGCAGTTGTTGTACCATCACCAGCTACATCATTTGTCTTAGAAGCAACTTCCTTGATCAGCTGTGCTCCCATATTTTCAAAAGCATCTGAAAGTTCAATCTCTTTTGCAATTGTCACACCGTCATTCGTAATCAGCGGAGCACCAAAAGACTTATCCAGAACAACATTACGTCCTTTTGGTCCAAGTGTCACTCTTACTGTATCCGCCAACTGATTCACGCCTGCCTCCAGAGCTCTTCTGGCTTCAGCACCATATTTAATTTCTTTTGCCATAATTACATTCCTCCTGATATATTGATTCTGTCATCTTGATATAATAAAAAAATAGCTACTATTCAACAATTGCAAGGATATCATCCTGCTTTACAATAATATATTCCTCATCGTCAAGTTCTACGTTCGTTCCTGCGTACTTGGAATAGATTACCTGCTGCCCAACTGTTACATTCATCTGAACTTCTTTTCCATCAACAGTTCCACCAGGTCCTACTGCAATCACTTCTGCCTGCTGTGGCTTTTCTTTTGACTGTCCAGGAATTACAATCCCTGATTTTGTAGTTTCCTCTGCTACTAACTGTTTCAAAACAACTCTGTCACCTAATGGTACTAATTTCATATTCTATTCCTCCTTATTAGCTTCTATGTTGTTAGCACTCAATAAAAGAGAGTGCTGAAAGATTCTAGATATAAAATAGCACTCTCTTTTGTATTTGTCAACACACTTTCTATTTAGTTTAGAAGTTTTTTATAAAATCCTCTTTGGATTTGAAATTTCATAACCTTCCCAAGTTTGTTCCAATATCTTTCCTGGATCATCCCACTGCATACAACTTTGCTCTCTTCGTCTACGATCTCGCATTCATAGATTCCGTCCAGAGAAAATGCTGTTAATTCTGCTTCTTCTGCCAACAGATAAAGGCATTCTTCTTCTTCCCGGTATGTGATAACTCTGCATTGATATATCGTCTTATCAAAAAAACTGTCCTGCAATATCATACGATGCATTTTAAGCTCTGCATGGCAATTTTCATACATACACTTTTTCCACCTTTCTAAATCAGATTACAAAAAGGGTATCAGTTATCCCGATACCCTTTTTCTTTTTGCGTTTATTTCATCCGCTCCGCTTTAATCCTTTCCAATTCCGTAAATACATAATCATTGACAACCTTGATATAAGTTCCCTTCATTCCAGAAGAGCGAGATTCTATTACTCCTGCACTCTCAAATTTACGAAGAGCATTGACAATTACGGATCTGGTAATACCTACTCTGTCTGCAATTTTACTTGCCACCAGTATTCCTTCTGTTCCATCCAGCTCATCAAAAATATGAATGATTGCTTCAAGTTCAGAATAAGACAATGTACTAATTGCTGACTGCACAATGTGCTCTTTCCTGGTCTCTTCTGCACTTTCCTCATTTACAGACCTTAACATTTCCAGTCCCACGACAGTAGTGCCGTATTCACTTAAAATAATGTCATCAATTTCATACATTTTTTCCAACTTATAGATAAATAATGTTCCCAGTCTTTCTCCTGCAATATCAATCGGTGTGATGATTGCCTGATAGCCTTTTACCGATGACTCAGAAAATCCGAGAGTCTGCAGATTTACGTTTTCTTTTGTAGATAAAATACTAAGCAGACGTTCATTCAGCATATCATCAATATGCTTTCCAACTTCTTTCTCGATTAATTCTGTAATGTAAGGAACTTCCTTACATTTGCTTCCTCCCAAAATTTTTCCTTTTTTGCTGATTACCAACACATTAGAAGCAAGAATTTCAGTAAGCACTTCACAAATATCATTAAAAACTACCTTGCTCGAGCTGTTATTGTGCAGTAATTTATTGATTTTTCTTGTTTTGTCCAACAATTGTACGCCCATTTACATTCCTCCATCCTATGAATGTATATTATCATACAATTCTGTAACATTCAATGAATTTTCCTAATTATTATTCTTAATTATTTATTGAGATTCATATATCAGGCCATGACTAAGAAATCTCTTTTGCTTCTTTATTTTCAACATAACCGCATTTTTCATCACTGCACAAAAGTTTATTTCCCTTTTCAACCATATAACTTCCACATCGAGGACACTTTTTTACAGATGGCTTCTGCCAGGACATAAACTCACATTCTGGATTATCTTCACAGCCATAATATTTTCTTCCTTTTTTCGTCTTACGGATCACAACTTCTTTTCCGCAAATTGGACATGGAACACCTACCTTTTCCAGATATGGTTTCGTATTTCTACATTCCGGGAATCCCGGACATGCAAGAAATCTGCCGTGAGGACCATACTTGATCACCATATTTCTGCCACACTGATCACAAACCACATCGGTTACTTCATCTTCAATCCTGACCTGTTCCTGCTCTTTTTCAGCCTTTTCTACAGCTTCTTCCAAATCAGGATAAAAGTTTTCAATAATCGTCTTCCAGTTCACCTTTCCTTCCGCCACACCATCCAGAAGGCTCTCCATATTTGCGGTAAAATTCACATCTACAATACTCGGGAATGACTGCTTCATAATGTTATTTACTACTTCTCCAATTTCTGTCAGATACAGATTTTTATTCTCTTTTGCCACATATCTACGCGCAATAATCGTCGAAATCGTCGGTGCGTAAGTACTTGGACGTCCAATTCCAAGTTCTTCCAGCGTCTTTACCAGGGCTGCTTCTGTATAATGAGCTGGTGGCTGAGTAAAGTGCTGTTTTGCATCGAAGCTCTCTTTTACCAGGACAGAATCTTTATCTAATCCTTTCAAAAGAACATTATTTTCTTCTTTTTCCTCTTCTGCTTCTGTATAGACAGCCCGAAATCCTTCAAACGCAATTTTAGATGCCGTAACAGCAAACCGATACTCACCTGCCGCAATTTTCACAGATGTTGTCTCATATCTTGCCGGTTGCATTCTACTTGCCACAAATCTCTTCCAGATCAGCTGATATAATCTGAATTGATCTCTGGTCAGTGAATCTTTCATTGCTGCCGGAGTCCGTGTGACATCCGTCGGCCTGATTGCTTCATGTGCATCCTGGATAATCTTCTTCTCATTTCCATTTCTGGATTCTCCTGCTGCAACATATTCTCTTCCAAAAGACTCTCCGATATAATTACGGACGTTTACATCTGCCTCTTCGGATATTCTGGTAGAATCCGTACGCAGATACGTAATCAGACCAACTGTCCCATTTCCCTTAATATCAATTCCTTCATAGAGCTGCTGCGCAATTCTCATTGTTTTTGCCGTAGCAAAATTCAGCACTTTGGAGGCTTCCTGCTGCATAGTACTGGTTGTAAACGGAACAGGTGCTTTTTTTATTCTTTCCCCTTTTTTGATATCCGCAACAGAATAATCCTCATGCTCAATCTCTTTCAGGATATGGTCTAATTCTTCTTTCGAAGAAATCGTCATCTTTTTCTTTTCAGTCCCGTAAAACTTTGCAATAAGCAGTTTTTTCTCACCTTGCACTTTCAGATTCGCATCCAGTGTCCAGTACTCTTCTGGAATAAATGCATTAATTTCATCTTCTCTATCTGCAATAATACGGAGTGCTACTGACTGTACTCGTCCAGCACTTAATCCTCTCTTTACCTTAGCCCACAACAGTGGACTGATCTTATAACCAACAATTCGATCCAGCACGCGGCGCGCCTGCTGTGCATCTACCAGATCCATATCAATCTCTCTTGGATTCTTCAGAGATGCTTTTACCGCATTCTTCGTAATTTCATTGAAACTGATTCTGTACACTTTTTTCCCTTCCAGCTTCAGTGCCTGACTTAAGTGCCAGGAAATTGCTTCTCCCTCACGGTCAGGGTCAGTTGCCAAATATATTTTATCCGCTTTTTTTACCTCCTTACGAAGGTTGGCAAGTATCTCTCCTTTTCCTCGTATTGTAATATATTTAGGTTCAAAATCATGCTCCACATCTATTCCCATCTGGCTTTTGGGAAGGTCTCTCACATGACCGTTGGATGCAGTTACAATATAATTGCTTCCTAAAAACTTCTTAATTGTCTTCACCTTTGCCGGTGACTCCACGATTACCAGATAACGTGCCATAAAATTGCTTCCTCCATTAAAACTGCCTGTCGGTTCTGTTATCGAACCCTAACATAATACCCCTTGGATATTTCTTTTACATATCCCTTTATTTCCAAAGTAATCAGCCGTTCCAGGAGTTCCTGAACTGAGAGATGTGTCTCCCCAATCAGCTGATCAATCCCCTTTGGGAACAAATCAAGGCAACTATACACCATATTTTCGGGACTTTCAAGCACTTTTTCATTTTTGTCAATTTTTTGTCGGTTCTTTCCTCCTTCCATTTTCAATTCTTCTAACAGATCCTCCGGCGAAAGCAGGATCCCCGCTCCCTGTCTGATCAGATGATGGCATCCCTTGCTTAACGGGCTTGTCACAGGTCCCGGAAGAGCATATACATCTTTTCCCTGTTCCAATGCCAGATCTGCTGTGATCAATGAGCCACTCTTTTCTTTTGCTTCCATTACCAAAACCACATCTGAAAGTCCACTTATAATCCGATTCCTTTCAGGGAAATAAGCCGGAAGAGGTGGTTCACCGGGTACTTGCTCTGACAAAAGTCCCCCATGTTCCTGAATATCAACATATAACCCTATATGTTCTCTGGGATAACAAATGTCTACACCACAGCCTAAGACGCCATATGTATTTCCCCCTACATTCATTGCTCCCCGTTGACCAGCTCCGTCAATTCCTCTTGCCATCCCACTGATAATCTGCACCCCCGCTTCCGCCAGACACTGACCATATTCCAATGCCATTGATTCTCCATAAGTACTACATTGCCTTGCTCCTACAATAGCAACAGATATTTTGTCATTTTCCGGAAGGTTTCCAAGCACAAATAGAGCATACGGAGGATTGGAAATATTACGCAATCGACTGGGATAATGATCTGAGAAATATGGAACAAAACGGATATTTTTCTTTTTCAGCTGTTCCCATTTCTGCTCTAAATTTGTCTGTTTTTTTGCTTTTTTAATCATATCAATTTCTTTTTCTTTCAAAAAATCCATAGAATCCAACGCAGTTTCTTCTATATAATATACGGCTCTTGCACTTCCATATTCTTCACGTAATCTTTTCTTTTTCCAATCAACAAACGGTTTGATCGATGCCAGCCAATACTCATAGATCATAAAGCATTCTACCTCCCCCAAAATTTTTTATCCATCGTCCGATAGCCAATCGCTTCTTTCAAATGTTGTTCTTTGATCATTTCACTTTCTTCCATATCAGCTATCGTTCTTGCCACTTTTAATATTTTGTGATAGGTTCTGGCGGTCAGTCCTAATGCAGAAAATGCCTCCTCCATCAAGATCTTTTCCTTTCGTCCAAGGTAACAATACTCATCCAACATTTTTACTCCCAGCATTGCATTTGTTGACAACTGCGTTCCCTGATATCTTTTTTTCTGAATTTTCCTCACATAACAGACTCTCTTTCGTATCTCTTCCGAAGATTCCTGTCGTTTTCTGGAATTCAATTCTTCATAGCGAATTTTAGGTGTCTCAACGCATATATCCATTCGATCCAGAAACGGCTGACTAATCTTGCCTTGATATTTTTCACTTATACATACCACAACTTCCCCCGAAAATACCATGTTTTTTGTGGCAAATTTTTCAAGATACATGCCACATCTCATTTTCAATGCGTTCAAAATTTTTCACGCTCCATTTACGCCTTTCCCCCACAACAACACAGCACCCCATTCTTTGAATGAACGAGTGCTGATTTTTTTCTTCTATATAATATATATATTATACATACACCGTTATGCAACGCTGCGCTTCTGCAGATTCAGCATACTCTTTTTACACTGGGATCCGGGTGCCTACAGCCCCCAATACACCCCCTGTATGCCCTTGCGAATGTGCATCGGCCTTGCCGATGCACATTCCCTGCGGGCCGTCCATATCTCAACCCGCCAATTATCGCTGTTACAACTATCACAGCACCGTCCCACTGTATGTATCCGATGTGGATAACTGCCTTCATGCAAATGTGGACAACCCATGGACAAACCCTCACGGGTATTGCCCACAGCCTGCCCACATTCCGTCAGTTACCCACATCACGGCTGCTGCGTCTGAAACCATCCCTTTCATACATACCTATATCATGGATGCACGATCGTCCCCCATTGAAATTTTTTATAATTCCCGGCAGCCTGGACGCCGTCATCAAACTGCACCAGCAGATCATCCCGATTCTGATATCTGATGATCACGCAGTGCCCGCCGTCCTTCATAATGCCTTCTTCCCCGATATGCAGCTCCTTCATCGAATAGCCGCCCTTATGGCATCTGCCGATATTCAGGAACACATCCCAATTCATCCAGCGTTCCAGACCGTTATCGAAGCGAACCAAAACCCGGTTCCAACCATCATACGCAGCCACAACAGCGCCTATCCCGGTCCCTGCGACCTGCCGCTGTCCAAGACGCTCCATGCGCATCTTTTTCAGATACGCAGCATTCTGCCCGGGACCCTCGCAGCCCGGACAGACAACCGTTTTGACACCTCTGCGCATATAATTCGAATGGGACATGATATCAAAACGCTTCCCGCATTTGCGGCATGACAGCATCAGCCTGCGCCCATTGCTTCCTGACGACACGTCTTCCACAGTAAATCCCGAATCTGAAAATACATCCTGCCATTCCTCTATAGACCGGGCGCCGCAATACCAGCAGGAACCGCCCTCGTACAGCCAGAACATATGCCGGGCCGGCATTTCGTTGCCGCAGCTCTTATGACGTAATCTCTTGCATGACTCATCCGTGAACTCATATTGTCCATCCCGATAGCGTGAAAGCAGACGCTGCAGCTGTTCTTCACGGGTAAGACCATTTTGACAATGAGGACAAACCATACCAGCTTCCACGGCACGCTCATGTCGGTAAAACTCCCTGCCGCAGCGTTTGCACCGGTACCTTCCAATGCAATGTCTTGCATCTGCCAGCTCCCATTCCTCTGTATTTTCCGGATAATGGGCTGGTATACCTGCCAACCGGCGAAGCTTTCGTTCATCCGGGTACAGATAAGCCAAAAGCCGCACTACTTGCTTCAACTGCCTGCGTTTCGGATTTTGGTACGCCTCGACTACCGTCTTCTTGTCCGTATCATCCAGATACCCGTCTGCCACGGCAGCACCAGCAAGGTCACGGATGTCCATCTTATGTTCCAAAAGATATACCTGCATGGCTGTTCTTATCTGATCCATCCCGTCAGCCGGCGGCACAAGATACAGCTCTCTGGCATAGGCCGCAATGCGCTGTTCGATACCGGTCACCGTATCTATGATCTTTCTGCCATCCTTGTTTTCCAAAGAGCAGCCATGTTTCCAACAGCATTTCACTCCTGCAATCTGATGCGGCACATGAACAACTTTTCTGCCATATGCCTTCTGATCTTCTGCAATGCACTCCGGACAGTAACGAAATCCATCTGTTATCCTGCCGGATTTCAACGTCAGAGACGCATCCCGGAGCATTACTTCTACTAAATGTGCAGCCATGCCCCTGCTGAGCCCCAGTGCTGCAACAAACAGATCGGTATGCTTTTCCAGGGCCGTAAATACATCGGGGAAGAACGCCATATCTGCATGCCTCTGGCAGTTTTGTTCCAATCGTTTTGGATAAAGGGAAAACGACCTGGCTGCATGCGCTCCCAGATAAGACCGGAAGAATTCTTTCTGCTCCATCCCGTTTGCCTCTGCCATGGACTGCAGCCAGGTGGTCATCAGCTCATCATCTGCCATTTTCAATCCTATCGGTATCATATTTCCTCCTCATTTCCTGTAACCGTCCGGTACCGTCCGACACCGACACGTTCGATATAGCCGAGCCTTGCAAGGTCCTGTATGAGATTCCGCTGCGTCCTGGATACAGGCTCTCCATCCAGACCGTCTGCAAAACACCAGAATCCTTTGTCCAGCGATGCCTTCTTTACATTATCATAAATCCTTCGCCGGATACTCACCGGATCAGACCACCGCTTCCTGCGGTTTTTTATAATAGACGCCTTTTCTGATTTCAGGTCGTTCATGACGGTAATATAAGACAGCCCGCTCATGACAAACCCGGCAGGCGTAATAAGCGTCACATACCCCCGGCGCGGCTCTTTCCTGACCGTCCAGCCAACAGCACATTCCATGACCGCACGCTCCACTTCTTTGAAATCATACCGCGGCGTACAAATCGGACACCGCCGGCCTGCAAGGAACGATGTCTTGCTTGTTTGAAACACGGTACCACAGGCAAGATGCTTCATCTCCACCCGCAACAGGTTGTTCTTATATTCTCCAACAATCCGGTATTCCGGATCCACCGTGCAGATGTCGATCACTTTCTGCGGATTGTCGCAGTAAGGGCAGTACCCGCCCTCTTTCTTTCCAAACCGGACAGAAAAGATGCTGAATTCCCGACCACACACACGATGCTTCACATGGATGCGCTTTTTCTGACGCTCCGTCTCACTGTTTTCAAAAAACTCCCAGTGTTCCCCGGACGGGTCAAAGCGCCGTTTCAGCCGTTTTGGTGTCAGTTTCATACATTCCAGGCAATACTCCGGTTCGCCGTATAACACCTGCATGAGCTTGCGCTTCCTGCTGCCGCACGGTTCATGGATGACGTAGGCGTTATTTAATGCCGTAAACCCCGGATCCACACGGTATTCTCCATCCTGTATCGTCTGCAGCCGCCGGTTCACGATTGTTTCCGGCCGCAGCGTCTGATTACAGAACGGACAGCCGCATGCTGTTTCCCTGCTGTATGAATGCTCCACATATTCTTTCCCGCAACGGGCACATCTGCTCCATACCAGAACACTTGTATTCTCATCATTCCGGCGCAGCTGCGCTTGCGCATATTGTACTGCTTCATCTATATTATCTATACTATCTACCGGTTCCATATCTTTTATAGTCCATGGTTTCATCAGCGCCCGCTTCGGCGGCACGGGTCTTTGGAACAGCGTGCAGCCATGCTTTGCACACACCGTCACGCCGGGCAGATGATGGCTCAGATGCAGGTATCCATCGCCATATCTCTCTGTATCTTCTTTCCAACATTCCGGGCAGATATGGATCTCATCTTTTTCTTTGGACGGATGAGCTGGCACATAAGGCATCTCTGCCTGCAGATACATCTCCGCATACCTTGCCGCGGCCCCGGCGTCTAAGCCGTTCACATAAGCGCCATACGGCGTCATTTTGACTGCCTGCATCACATCCGGAAAGGTCACATTTCCGATGCGTTCACAGACGACCGGCAGAGCTGTCGTACAGCCCACCCGGATATGTCCGCCAAGCAGATGGTCTACATCATTCATCGTACTGAACCCGTTTTTATAAAAAATATCATGAATATAGCCATAAAGCAGTTCATCTGCATACGGCCTTCTGCTATATCCGAGTATCATACGCCACCGCCTTCTGCAATCGACTCCCGCATTACCTCGCGCACCAGTGCTTCTCCTTCCACATCCAGCTCTTTTTTGCGTCTGCGGGACCTTGACAGCTTCGTGATATTCGAATCGGTATTATCTGCGATATACCGGCGCACTTCGTCGATGATATACGGCACATCACGCCCCGGCAGTTCCGGATCTTTCTGCATCAGCTTGTTTATCACGGTCTTCACCTGAGCCCGGCTGATCCCGTAGATTTTCAATGCGGTCTCGATATCCGCATACTTTGTAGGCCCCCAGATACGGGTCTGCTCTTCCATCTCCGCCAGCAGCTTCTGGTTTGCTTTCACCGCCAGTTTCTTTGCGTCAGACGAAATGTCGTCCGTATTCTGCTGCAGCAGTTTCAGCACCACACGCTCTGATTCTTCGGAATCATCCAGGATGAGCGTGCGGATAATCGAAAATCTTTTCTCAGAAATCTCATGGATATACCCTGCCGTAACACCGCCGGCAGGATACTTTGCCGCGGCTTCTGCCTGCACCCGCATCAGAATCGCTTTCAAAATAGAAATGTTATACATGCTGTCCCTGAGCAGTTCTTCCAGTATCTCATCGGTCAGCTCCGTATACTGCTTTGTCCACTGATAACGCCAGAGATGCTGGACAGCCCGGATAAAGAACTCCCGGTCTGTATCTGCCGTGCAGCTGACCTCAATCCGGTTCAGCATCGTACGCCCCACAAAGCGGGGATAACGGTTCATCTTGCCAATCAGATCTTTGTTGCCGATAAACCCAAGACTACAGCCGGTATCCTCTGCAATTCCTATCAGATTTTCCAGGGAAACATTCGATGCATCGAATTTCAGGAACTGCGATTCATCAATCACAATAAGGCCGACATGGAATATGCGGATTGCTTCTTTCACTACGGCGCCGGAAAGCCCGACGTTGTTTTTCTTCATGCGCCTCTCCCAGACAGGCCCGGCACCAATGACATCATCGATCGCCCTTGCAATCGAGATCATCAGCTCCGACATGTTTCCCACCAATGCCGTGACCATGATGATCGGGATCTGAATATATTCCATATCCCCTATCACATGATGGATAGCGGTCGGATACAGGCTCCTGATTAAATTCATAGCCACGGTCTTTCCGCAGCCGGACGAACCATACACGACAAAAGAAAGCGCACGCCCCGCAAAGCCGCTCCGGACAGAATAAATATTTGCAGGCAGTCCCGCATTCACAAGCTCCTGCGGTCCGGCATAGGAATTCGTGCGGACCTCCCGGGAAAGATAAGAGCTGAACAGTGCGTCATCCACGGCCTTTCCCATCTCGATAATATGCGCCAGAGGACTGAATGCCCTCTGCAGCAGCAACACCGACTCTTTCCGTTCCGCCAGGCTCATCGTGCGCACTTCATCGTAATCGTAACCGGCCAGCGGTATCGTGGATACTTCCAGCATCCGGGCCACAGATGCCGGGCGGGGCAGGGCACACACGTCCGGATTGTCCGTGATGCCGCCCCGTTTTCCATACCGTGCTTCCACGATGGAATGGATATGCCTGTCCGGATACATATCATCGTCTTTTCCAAACTTTTCGATTTCTAACTCATAGCCTGTCAACAGGTCCATGTCATACCTCCTCAATCGTCTTCATCCTCAAACATAGCTGCCAGTTCCGCATTGGTCTTCATACGCTGTACGGGCGGCTGTGCAGGCTCCGGAAGAACTTCAGATAATTGCTTCACGCCAAGCAGACGGTTTCTTGTCTCGTCACTGCTGCTCTCGATCCGTGCCCGCTCCACGGCCCGCGAATCCTTCACCGCTTTTGCGCTGTTGTCTGTACCGGCATGGGCTGCCTTTTCAGCAGCAAGCGTCTGATCATTCCGGTGCGCCGTCGTAAGCCGGACACCCAGATCCTTTTTCTGCTGTTCTTTGCGCATCTTCTTGTATTCCGCATAAACCGTGTCATACGCCGTCCATGTCATTCCGGCAAAAGTGGCCAGCTCATCCCGCACCGGTGCCAATGGGACAACATGGATGATACCCTTGTACCGAACATAGATCCTTGAAATGTCTGTATCGTTATAACGGACTTCAAACTCCGGATTCTTTGCACTGATAAGCTCCAGGAACCATTCGTTATCATCGTACACGAAAAACCGCAGACTATGGCCTTTGTATCTCAATCCGTCACGGCCCCGGCTGAACGCTTTATCCCGCCATAACAGGGCAAACAGGATCTGCATACGGTTCCGGTCTGTCACGAACATCGGCTCAAAGCAGGTGTTCAGCTTATACTTCCAGATCTCAGCCGGTACCGGTGGGATATGATGCTCAATCATATCCCTGTCAGGGCTGAACATCTCTCCGAGGGATGTGGTGTTCAGCTCGATGATCAGGCGGTAACAGATCGCCTTGAACCCGTCCATGGATAAAACAGCTTCCTGCCTCGCCTTGTCGGGGCCTTCATGCGTTGCCAGAATATACCCGTCATGGATCAGCTGCTTTTTCAGTCTGCTCTGCAGACGATGAAATACGTTCTCAACGCCGCCTTTATAAGACCCTGCCGCAGCCGGCACCATGGAATCTATAATCCCAAGTTCCTGCATAGCAGCTTCCATATGCTTTGACATGTACTCTGAACCCTGATCACTGCATATCTGCTTCGGAAGCACCATGGACGGGAAACTATATTCATCACAGGATACACCGTATGGCGCTGTCTGATTTTCGTGTGGTTCCAGCATGGACAGGAACAGGTTGATAAACCCGCCCATAGAGTTATTGATCAGACCGATATAGGCGCCAATAATAATCTGCGCCATCGGATCGAATGCGATATACAAAATCGGTTTCCCGATGATATTCCCATCCGTATCTATCAGGTTGACCGCAACCTCGCACTCATCCACCTGCACCTGCTGCCCGATGGTAATAAGTCCGGAGCGCTGGTTGCCGGTGAGTTTTCTATGATTGTTCCGGTACTCTTTTTCGCCTTTGATATACTCCGTTGGAGTCAGTCCGCCAAGATGGCTGCAGATATATCTGCGCATGGTTGAATAATGCGGGATATCATCATCTGGGATCACTTTGTCCATCAGTACACCGTTTTCCATCTGGCACTCAATATGGGAATAATATTTCCGTATCATCATTTCATAGGCGTTCTGCATGCTCAGCGTACTTTTGAACACGTCCAGAGCAAACAGGAACGCCTGATCCTTTTTCGTCAGGACTTCCTGCTGAGGCATACTGTTATCAAGCGGCAGAGCTACTGGCAGCTGCTTTCTCGCAAACTTCATAACCCGCCCGTCAATCAGCGAATTCTCATCCCGTCCGGAACGCAGATATCGAATAAACAGTTTCCGGAACCGGTAAACGCTAAGATCTGCCTGGTCTGCTGCTGCATGCATACTCTTCACTTCCACGCCTCTTTTACCGAACCGTCCCCATTCCGGATATTCCTCCCTGAGAACATCTTCCATAAGGTCCCTCAGGTGCCGGATGCGATCCCTCTGTTCATCGGATAACTCGATAGAGACCGGATTTTCCGGTTCTTCCACACGTTCGTATAAACCGTTCCGCACATTCTCAGAGAATGTCTGGCTGTCTATTGTGTCATACCCAAGCTCATCCAGACCAATGATACCGATAATGTCTGATGATACATGAAACAGGCGGTAACGCTTCCCATCTATTTTATAAATATCACCCATGCGGATGCCGCGGTTCTGCTTTTCATTTATTTGATTTATTTCATTTACATTATTCACCGATCATCTGCCTCCTCATCTCCAGTGTCTTTGCGTACACAGCGTCGATATCAAACGACATGCTGTCTGCCAACTGCTTCGGATTGATGAATTCTTTATCCATAGACACGACAACGATATGGTGTGCAATTAAATATAACAGCTTCTGCTGGCGGTTCACGATGAATGTATCGTCCCAGAACCGCATCACAAAAGCAATGTTCTTGATCTGTATCCGGTACTGCATGAGATCGTCCCGGGTCACGATGTTAAACTTCACGTCCTGGCTCTCCCAATAGAGCCGTTCTGTATTCTGCCGTTCGATCAAGCGTGCGTAGGAGTGTTCACGGCCTTTATAAATAATTGCATTCGGGTTAAAATCTCCTGTCCTGAACTTCACGGAATACGCCTGCTGGCTGCCGTCTTTGAAGTCCACCAGAAAGTCAGTCGTGAAGCATGCCTGCTCCGGCACCCGGCTGTAACCCAGCTGGCTTCTCACATCATTGACACGCTCATGATTTAATAAATACTGCTCGCGGATGTGAAGAACTTCCGTATTCCAGCGAAGCAGATAATACATCATCGTCTCAGTATCGGATAAACAGTGAATCATCCGTCCTTCAATCGGATCTGGTATCATGGACGTTGTTGCCTGAGAACCGCCTTCATTGGCTTTATAGAATGGCACATAGTCAGGTCCAATACCCTGGCAACGTCCCTCCGCAAGTTTTGCTTTGTTTGTCTTTCTTTTTCCCATAGCTTGCTCCTTACTAAAATCAGTTCATTTATGAATACTTTCTTATCATATTTATCATTTTACTTCAAATAAATGCATTTGTCATTTTGAGAAATGTGAAATAAATTCGTTTCGTAATTCAGCAAATAAAAAGCCTTGACTTCCCGAAAGCGGCAATCCAACTGCAAATTTGAGAATGATGCTTTTGCCGTTTTTCGCAAAATAAGAAAAATCCCTTCATAAATGAGGCAAAATTGCTATTTATTTTCTTTTATATCTGCTATAATGGGGTTTAACATATAAGAAAGAGAGAACACCCGCATGAACGAAAGGAGCGAATATCAGGAGCAGCTCCGTCAGATAGTGCGCAAAAATCTGATAGAGCTGTTTGGGAGGGAAAAAGACTCACGCATCAAGGTGGCCGCAGAATGCCATATTTCACCGTCCAGTATCAGCCGGTGGACAGCGGAAAAAGGCGGAGCACTGCCAAGCTCCGAATATGTCTATATCATCGCCAATCACTTTGGTGTCACGTCAGACTGGATCATGACCGACCACGGAGATTTCAATGCGTTTGACCGGATCAGGACCTATGCTGATGCCTTTATAGCCCTGAAAACACTGATTACCAACCAGACACTGCAGATAGAAAGCATTGCCGACCCTATCCTGCGCTACCTGGAAGAAGAATGGCAGCACATCACGGAACATCCGAATCTGGATAACGCCAAAAAGAGTGCATGGCTGGCACGCATCATGGAACTATATAACACGCCTCTGCCAGACAGGATCGAACCGGAATTATGGGATAAGATCCGGACGTCCGAACCTGGCATCGCCGATACAGACCGGATCGTAGAGTTCGCCAATCTTGCCCGTATCGTAGGGAATAATGAGAAACTGCTGGAAATCAGAAACCGATACGGTTATGATCAGCGAAAAGCTGCCCAAAATTGGATCAAATAACATGTCACCTACACCATCTACACGTTCTACACGGGTGCAAAATCGAATCGTTTTGCACTTATGAGAAAGGAGATGGTGTATTTTGCTGAGCAATCAGGAAATCATGAGAACAGTCTCACACAATATCAAGCGGCTCTTTGACAGCCAGCCAGGCAGCCGCATTGGCTATGCCCGCCAGAATTTTATCTCACCGTCCTGCATCACCCGTTGGTGCAGCGGATGCATCAGTGACATCGGCCTTTGTGACGCCTACCGGATCGCTGAGTATTTTCATGTGGATCTGGACTGGCTTATCGCAAAGCATGATACGGAAAGGATGCCTGCCTATGAATATGAGCAGCAATAAAAAAATTCCCATGGACAATCCATGGGAATGGGAAGCACTGTTCCAATGCGGAGACAGCTATTTACATGTCGAGCATGACCGTACCGACGGCTGGCTCTATACGCTGTATGTACAGACAGACGGACAATACGCCGCTGCAGACGGCGGATATATCTCCGGCAGGATCTATGAGAACATCGACAGCATTGCCACAGCAGCAGCCGGCATACTAAGCCTGGATACCGATCGTCTCATACGGTCATCACTGACACTATCTGATTTATTTTATTTTGATCCTCGCACCTCATAAGGGGTGCGACTTGTTTTTATCTGTGAAAATTTATCTGTGTTTGCACACAAAAAATGCAGAAGATATCTTCTGCATCACACACAAAACATATCCGGACTATGCCTGTCTTTATATTGCGTCTTCCCCGTATTCTTCCCGGATTCTGGCGCACAATCTCTGCCAGCTTGCTTCTGTTTCTTCCGGCGTAGGATCATGCCAGTCTTTCGGGAGCGGCATTTGTTCTAACTCCGCTTCGACCCGATTTGCATGATCAATCAAAAAGTCCGGATATTGCAGTAAAAAATCATAGAAAAAACCGTCAAATTCACTGCCGATGCATTTGTCTACAATACTATCGAACAGTTCTTGCGTCATGGGTATGATGCCATCAATCGCATCCAACTCTCTTTCATCCATAGTGAATGTTACGGCAAAAAAACTTATAAGCCCTTTCCTTTGTTCCGGCGTTAATTCATCAGGATTTATTCTCACATCCATCCCTCCTTTGATTTTGAAACCACTATAGCATATTGTGAATATCTCCACAATATGTAATTGTTCAATTCTGGCTCATAATAATAACAATAACGCATAAAGGCGGTGATTGCTATTATTGATTTTGAACCACTATGGAAAACGATGGATGAAAAAAATATCTCACAATATAAATTGTTAAAATCCGGCATTGACAATAAAACACTGGATGCCTTGAAAAAGAATAAGAACATCACTTTAGTAACCCTTGAAAAGTTATGCCGAATACTCGACTGTACGCCAAACGATATTGTAAAATTCACGGATAAATAAAGTCGCCGGAAAGAATTT
>JALEKG010000037.1 GCA_022769185.1 Dorea sp.
AATTCTACTATGGCAAGGAAATATTAGACTTACTTGGTATTCACAAAATACCTGCAAATGAAATCATTCTGAAACCGGAATTATTGAAGCACAGATAAAGAAAGAAGCACTCTCTTTATCTGTGTGCATCGCACACTTCTACCCTTACTTCGCTTGATGAATACGATTCTGATGAGAATTAACTGTGTCAAGGCTGCCGCAGGCACCTTAATAAGGCTTTGGCCTTGACACAGCTAATTTCATCAGATAAAAAGCACCCAAGCGAAGTAAGGATAAAGATTTCTGCATCTGCAGAAATTTCCTAATTAACATTAGTAATAAAAAGGCCGGAGTCCTACGCAGTTGGATGAGTTCCATAACATTCCTTCAGGGGTGGAATTCACTAACTCTTACCAGGAAACCGTGAATTCGACTTCTCATTTTGATGCGCATTTTTCCGGCTTTTGGCTTATTATAGATGCTTTTTGACGTAAATGCCACCATTTTTGTAACAAAAAACTTCCACCCGGTGGAATTTAATCCTACAAGGTGGAAGTAAGTCTTACAAAGTGGAATTAACTTTTACAAGTGACCCTTCAAAATTAAGCCACATCATAGTTCTCTTTCTTAACTATGACATGGCTTAACCATAATTTTTTTAATATTATCAATTACCTTTTGCTTTCTATTATTTTCCTTCTGAATATACCGGAGTAATCACAATATTCTGCGCCGCAACTCCTGTCTTCCTGGTAATGATATCTTCAATTTGTGCGCGATTAGCGTCACTGAGCTCCGATGCATTGACTACAACATCTGCGCTGTCATCTGTCAGGCTTACAACAGAATCACTGAACCCTTTTGATGCAAGCAGCGTTTCTGCTGCTGCCTCTTTCTCAGCCAGTTCTGTCATATGTACCATCTGATCGACTGCATCCTGCTTCTGCTCATCACTCAGATTCTCATTATTAATGATCTCTAATAATGTCTCTTTATTTTTGGATCTGACCTGTTCTCTTGTTACCTTTGCTTCCGCCACAACAGAACTTGCATCTCCACTCGTCAGAACTGCCTCTCCTGGAGTTCCTTCAACACTTCCATCATCCGTCCCCCCATCTCCATCCTGACTTTCAATATCCCCGGAAGCAGCCGCCTGATCCTCTTCCGAAATATCCAGCAGTTCCTGATTTGCAAGTTCTGCATTCGCTTCTTCTGTCTGGTCTTTTCCCTGAAAGATCTTCCCTGAATAATTCAGATACCCTGCTGCAGCTATCATGACTGCCAGTGCCGCTATGATAATCTGGTTCTTCTTCACAATCCGTTTCACTGTTTCTGTCCTCCTACCTTGCCATATCATGTTTGATTCTTCTTCATTATTCTAATCTTATGCGTGTCTATCCCAAATAATGCCTGAACCGCTTCTGTGATCTTTTGTTTTATAACCGCATTATCTCCACCAGACGCCAATACAACCACGCCTTCTACTCTTGGACTAATTTCTTTACTTACATAAGGCTCCTGGTCATTTTCTCCATCATACACCGTTGTTTCTCCAAAATTTGAATTCTGTGTCGTTCTAGTTCCCCCCTGGCTATCACTTTCCGTAACAGTCTCATTTTGTGTTTCAACATCTTTTTCTACCACTTTCTCTGAAGTTGACTCCAACGTAATCATAACGGTTACCTCTCCAACTCCTTCCATCTGTGAAAGCACCTCTTCCAGATGCTTTTCCATATAAGTAGCATAACCGTTCTGCAAGGATTGGAACTCACCTGCCGCTACCTGATCATTGACCTGCTCTTTAGAATCTTGTTCCTGTGTCTTTTCTGTTGGAAGCGCAATGACCAGAAGCAAAATTCCTGACAGTATCAGAATTAATAGTTGGTCCTTCTTCATTTTTTTTAATGACGTTTTAAAAGATCCGATCGTTTTTTTTAACTTATTTTCCAATCTCTATCTCCTCCACATCAATTTTTCCGTCTTCGTCCTTCTCATCGTTATTATCTGCACTCCCAATATTTCCCAGATATTCTGCTGAATCAATTCCTTCCAGATATTTAGCTGCATTTTCCATCTCTTCTATCTTCCATCTGTATTCCGCATAGTTGTAATAATCTTTCAGACTGTCTTCCATGCCGAACAATTTTAATACAGGAGTCATCATCATAATGACCAGTACCAGTCCTGTAAAAAAGCGGATATATTTTTTATAATCAGATCCGGGAATCACCTGGATCACTGCTGTTGCCAATACCAGATAAAATGCGAGATTCCGTATCCACTGATAGATATAGTCAAACATCTTTTCACCTCAGACATTTCCTGTCACTGCAGCCACAATTGCAACAGTAAGCAAAAATAACATTCCAGTCGTAAATACAAGCCGCATCAGCAGCCGGCATCCTTCTCCCATTGTTTCCACACATCCAACAATCCGCTTATCGGATACTGGCTGAATAACAGCAGCCGCCAGTTTGTAGAGCAGTGTTATACATCCAATCTGAACCAGGGGACCAACACATAATGCAATGCAGATAAGTGCTCCCGTCACACCAATTCCATTTTTTACAAGAACCGCTGTTCCAAGTACTACTTCTGTCATTCCTCCAATTGCATCACCGATCCCGGGAATTGCTTCCGCACTTCTGGTCAATGTACTTCTCTTTACCGTATCAATTGCCGGACTGATCATCCCCTGGATCAGATTCAGACCTACAATACATGCCAGCAATGACTTTAATGACCAGTTGACAATCATTTCTATCAATTCTGCACATTTACTCAGATATTCTTCTGCCGACAAGAAGTTCAAAACTCTTACCATCATATAAACATGAATGATCGGAAGAAGAATCTTTGAGATCAGAATTTCCACCAGATAAATCAAAAATAATACCAGCTGATAGAAAGCGACAGCCGTCACGCTCCCTTTGGCAATTGATACCGCAAGAAAATATAGTGGACAAAAGACACCCATAAACGAAGTCATATTCTCTACGCCTTCACTCACCCAGTCTATCACTACTTCGAATGAATTTAGAGTCAATGCGATCAGAAGCATGTACACTACATAAAAACTGATTTCAGATATCTGACGGTTTTGGAAAATCGTAGAAAAATTATGTAAAACAGCTGCAATCACCGTGATCAGAAGAATATGAACCAGATTCTCTTTACTGACCCGGAACGCATAACTAATCTGATCCATGACCAGCCGGTTTAAGAGATCTGCCGAAAAATTCAGATCACCAGATATTACTCCCAGCAGTACTTCTTTAAACTCCAGCTTTTCCTCCGGGAATAATTCTGCTAAAGAACCATTGATTTCATCCATTTCCAACTGATCGATCAACCCTTCTTCCATCACTGACATTTCTTTTTCCTGAGGATCAGAAGCTCTGCAAACCTGTACCGGAGTCATGGAACTTATGATTTCCCAGGTTAGCATAAGCATTAGTAACCGAATCACAAAACAGATGATTCTCTTTCTTTTCTTCATGACAGAAAATCCCTAATCGTATTTAAAAGAGCAATTAGAACCGGCATACTTAATACCAGTATTGCGAGTTTTGCGAACACTTCGATCTGAAGAGCTATGGTCTGATATCCGGCATCCTTACAGATATCTGAAGCAAATTCTGCGATATATGTGATTCCCAGCATTTTGATAAGTGTTCCGAGATATGCAGTATCCATATTGATATAGCCTGCAATTGTTTTGACTGCATCTATCATTATTTCCAGTCGTCCGAGGATTCCAAAAAAAATCACCAGACTTAAGGCTACACTGATATAAATACCGTATTCTGATTTTCCATTTTTAAACTGAACTGCCAGAAGCGTACCGGCAACTCCCAGAATTCCAATCTGTATCATGCTCATAATCTGCACCCTTTCTATGTTCTTCTGGTATTTTACAGCGCAAACAATCTTTGAATGGATTCAAACAGATCATAGATATACGGTACGATCCAGAATAATACCAGAATTAATCCTGCAAGGCTTGTCAAAAATGCCTGCTCCTCTCTTCCACTGTGTTTCAGGACCTGGCACAATACCGAAACCAGGATCCCGACAGCAGCGATCTTAAATATCAGATTTACACTCATGCAGCCCTCCTTTTCATATCAGCAGGATCGTAAGAAAGATACCGCTCATCACACCCATACAATGATACAGTTTAATTTTTGACTTCTGTTCCTCCCTCATTTCTTCCATCGTATGTTCCAGCTCCTCCAGAAACAAATCGAGAATCCGCACTTGCATTTCCACATCCGCATTCCCGAGCTGCCCGCCAAGTCCCAGAAGTCTTTGACATACCGGTTCTGGAAGATCTGCTGTTTTTAACTTCTGAAGGATCCCGGTTTCCCAGACCTGGGAAAATCTGACTCCTTGTCTTTGTTCCAATTCCTGTGACATAAATAAAAGCCACCCGGAATAAGGTTCTTCCGAAGTTTCTGCAATATTCCGGAATGCTTCTGAAAGGAAAGCCCTTGCATATAAGGTTTCACTTCTCAGCCGATATATTATTTTCTTCAGATATTGCATCTGCGCTGACTGATTTCGGACACGATCTGCCGCAAGCATTCCCCAGAGAGAAGTGGCTGCAATGATCAGCGATGCTCCTGCCATCTTTATCATCAATTGTTATTCCCTTGCAGAGTTTTTTTCTCTCTGCATCCTTCTTTGTACAAAAGACTTCCTCGATGATCAAAAATTCCTTCAATTTGTCCGGCATGCTCAGTATTTCCCAAAAGAATATATCTTTCGAATCTTCCTTCCTCGACCATCTGATCAAACAATGGCTTTTTTCTCAGTTCTTCCATTGAACCCGCATGTACGGTAGCAAGCATTTTACATCCGCAATGCATTGCATATTCGATGGCATGTACATCCTGAACCGTTCCAATCTCATCTACCGCGATTACCTCCGGTCCCATGGAGCGGATCATCATAATCATCCCTTCCGCCTTCGGGCAGCCATCCAGCACATCCGTTCGGATTCCCAGCTGATTCTGCGCAATTCCCATATAGCAGCCACCGATTTCAGATCGCTCATCCACTACCCCGACAGACATTCCTCCGATCCACGAATTTCCATTGGATATCTGGCGTATCATATCACGCAGAAGCGTCGTCTTACCACATCCCGGCGGCGAGATGATCAGCGTATGGCATAACTTACGGTTACATACAATATAGGGAAACACTGCATCCGCACATCCCAGTACCTCATGTGACATCCTCACGTTAATCGAAGAAATGTACTTTAAATTCTTAATCTGCCCGTTTTCTATCATTGCCTGTCCTGTCATGCCCACTCTGTGCCCTCCTTCAATCGTTATAAATCCTTGTTTCATTTCCTGTTCATACGCATACAGAGAATAGTTACTAATGTATTCCAATGTTTCCCGAAGATCCTCTTTCGTCACAACATACGGTCTTCCACACTTCTGTCCCGGCATCAGTTCTTCTCCATGATAAATAAGCAAAAGCGGCTTCTCCACTCGAACCCTGATCTCCTGAAGATACGCATACTGCAGATGCTCAGCCTTAATCCGATCCCGAATACACTGTGGCAAAATCCTTAAAATTTGATTCTCCTGCATTGTTGTCCACCTCTTTACACCAATGTATATGTATAATTTTCTAAATTATTCCAAAATTGTAGATGGGGACGGGGGATTTTTAAAAATCCTCCGTCCCCATCTACAATTTCAAACAAAAAGGAAGCCAGCATCTCTGCCGACCCCCTTTTTGTATTGATAAACAGAAGTTTATTTTCCTGCTTTCGTCTTTTCTTTTTTAAACACTTTTGCCATAAAGTAACTAAATCCGCCAATATACCCAACGAGTGTAATTACCATCATTATAATTGCATCTATCGTCATAACACATTACCTTCTTTCTAAATATTATTTACAGTCTTTTGTCAGAGGTCCTTTTACTGTCTTCTTAT
>JALEKG010000038.1 GCA_022769185.1 Dorea sp.
CGGTGGTGCGATTATAATGCCTGGTGTTACTATCGGAGATAATGTTGTAATTGGTGCAGGAAGTGTTGTCACAAAAGATATTCCGTCCAATAAAATTGCATTTGGAAATCCTTGCAGAATTATGCGAGATAATATTTAAAGTGGTATATTGCTGTAATTATTTCCAAATCAAATGGTAATAAGAGTATTTATTTGATATTTATTATTAGCTAGTATATACTGTGTATATACCAAACGTAAGGAGGTTTTTATAATGCAAGTACAGGTAAAAGAATGGGGAAATAGTCAAGGAATCAGATTGCCAAAAGAAGTGTTGAAAAGTGCAGGGATCACATTGAATGATTGTTTGGATGTCATGGTATCAAATGGTGTAATCACTTTGGCGAAATCATTTCGTCATAAAACTTTGGAAGACAGAGCCGCGGAGTTTGAGGGAAAGTTAATGCTTGATGGCGAAGATGATTGGGGTGCACCTGTCGGACGAGAGGTATGGTAATGGAAGTATTACATCAAGGAGATATTCTCAAGATAGAAAAAATAAAACATCCCGTATTGGTGGTTAGTAAGGATTTTTTTAATACTAGTGGCGAAATAATCGGATGTCCAGTTATTAAAAATTCTACTCCGGGTCCACTTCATATATGGATGGATACAGAAGAAAATGAAGGATATATACAATGTGAAAAACTTGCATTGTTGGATATGTCGCTTCATGGTTACAAGAAAGTAGATAGATTGTCAATTTCAGAAATGATGAATGTATCTGATGCTATTCAGGGAATTTTTGAATATATTTGAAGACGATTTGCAATCTGCAAAATCGGAAGTAGTATGGTAGAATGGAAACCTTTCTGATGTGTGGTTGGTTTGGAGGATAGAATAAAGTGGAAATTGTTAAAGCGGATATTACTGATATTGAAGAGATTGGTAAACTTTATGATGATGTATGCGATTATCTATGCGAGCATGAAAACTATCCGGGGTGGAAAAAGGGAATATATCCAAACGAGAATGTCGCAAAAGATGGATTAAATGATAGCGCCCTATATATTGCAAAAAATAATAACAAGATTGTCGGTACTGTAATTCTACGACATAAACCGGAAGCGGGATACAAAAATGTCGAGTGGATGGCAGAGAACAATTATGAAAAAATATATGTCATTTATACGCTTGCAGTACATCCTGATTTTTGGAGATTAGGAATTGGAAAGAAACTATTAGATTTTGCAGAAGAGATTGCCAGAAAGGAAGGGTGCGTTAGTCTGAGACTGGATGTAGTGAAAGGAAACATCCCTGCCGAAAGCTTATACAAAAAATGTGGGTATAAGTATGTCGGCACAACTAGCCTTGGGTATGAAGAGTATGGTCTTCCATGGTATAATCTATACGAAAAAGTATTGTAATTATTTCCAAATGAGATGTAGATGGAGTGAGATTCAAGATGATAAAGAATGCTTTATCATAGATTATTGGTGGAGGTAAATAAAATGGATTCAGAAGTAGATTTTAAACAGAAGGCTGAAGTTATTTTTGCTCTTGAGGATACTAAGGAGGTTGGGTTCGCACTTTTTTTTCATAATTTTTCTACGTTTCTCGGAAGAACAGGGATTTACCTGGAAGACTTGTATGTACGACAAGAATACAGAGGCAAGGGATATGGAAAAGCAATTTTAAAGAAATTGGCGTCCATTGCCGTTGAACGTGGCTGTGGTCGACTGGAATGGTCATGTCTGGATTGGAACAAATCAAGCATTGATTTTTATTTGTCACTTGATGCTGAGCCGATGTCTGATTGGACGGTATATCGGATTGCAGGAGATAAGCTTTTGAATTTTGCGAAGTAATCAGACTTGGATTTATGGAAATGATGTGCTTATACCGGATAATCTAATATATATATTTTGCTGTAAAATGGCGGGGGTTACGCGCATGATACGATTCGTGTCATACATGAGATATTGAGATTCTTATTATTTTTTGCGTTTTTGCTACTTTCGAATTAGCCTGCTGGAGAAAAAGAGAAAAAACGTAGAAAAATGAAAAGGAATGGAAAAAGATTATTGGTGCTAGGAATTATGCTGGCTGCTCCGTCTACAGAAGCTTTGACAGCGATCGTTTCGGCATGGCTGATCACGAAACAAAAGAAGATAATGGAAAGCAGTTTTTAGAACTGAAAAATCAGTAATTGCGGTCAAAAAATGCTTCGCAACCGGAAATTTGCGTAATTGTTGGTAGAGCAACCAAGGCATAATTGTTATACTGATTGCCAGAAAGGAGGGTGCTTAAATGAGATTAGTAACTATAAATTTAGCCATAAGCATAGTTTTGCTGTTTGCAATCTGTGCGACACTGGTCTATTTAGTTCTTTTGCTGATAAAAGCGTTGAAAAAGTATATTAAATCTGAACCAGTAAGAAAGGAAAAAGCAGAAAGTGCAAAATCGCTTGGAGAAGTTTTAAAAAAACATCGAACGAAATGCAAGATGACTCAAGAGTTTGTAGCGGAGATACTAGGGGTGAGCAGACAGGCGGTTTCTAAATGGGAAAGTGGGGCGTCTGCTCCAAGTACGACGAACTTGATAGCATTAGCAAAACTTTTTAATATGACACCGGAAGATTTACTGAAAGAAGCACAGTGAAATTTTAGTCCGTTTATTGTAAATGACAGATTCATTCTGGTTTCTTGCGAAAGAGGTGTATATAGGTGGATATTAGAATATTGCGATATTTTTTGACAGTGGCAAAAGAACAGAATTTTACAAGAGCAGCAGAGCAGCTGAATATTACACAGCCTACACTTTCCAGGCAGCTTGCTGCATTGGAGGAGGAACTAGGAACTCCGCTTTTTATAAGAGGAAACCGCAGTATTACGCTAACGGAGGCGGGAATCTTATTAAAGCGAAGAGCATTGGAAATCATTGATCTGGAAGAAAAAATGCTGGATGAACTCAGGGTGAACGAAGAACTGATTGAAGGTACGATTACGATTGGTTGTGGTGAGTTTGCAGCTGTGGAAACATTAGCTGAGATTTGCAAGGTATATAAGGAAAAATACCCTATGGTGCAGATCGCATTGCACACAGCAACGGCAGATTCGGTATTTGAAATGATGAATCAGGGTCTGGTAGATATTGGGTTATTTATGGAACCTGTTAATACAGAAGGTCTGGATTATATTAGAATTATGGAAAGTGACCATTGGGTTGTCGGCATGAAACCAGATGATCCATTAGCGGATAAGGATTATATTACCAAAGAAGATCTTTTAGATAAACATCTTATCCTTCCGAAAAGACTGAATGTGCAGAGTGAGATTGCGAACTGGTTTGGTAAGGATTTCAATAAGCTTCAGGTCTCTTTTACCAGTAATCTGGGAACAAATGCAGGTGTTATGGCGATTCATGGACTGGGATATCCGGTTTCCATCGAAGGTGCTGCGAAGTATTGGAGAGAGGATCTGCTTATTCAGAGAAGGCTGTATCCTGAAATAACGGCAAGTACAGTCATTGCCTGGAGGAGAAATATACCATATTCATTGGCAATGAACAGATTCATAGAAGAAATCGATGCTTTTCAGACATAGAAAAAGATTTAATATAGGCATTAGACATAGAAGAATATCGAGGAATATAATAGATGTGTAAGGTATGAGTGATGAAATACTTTACACATTTTTTTTGTGATAAGGAGGATTACCTATGGGAAAATCATTAGTTGCATATTTTAGTGCCAGTGGGACAACAAAGAAAGTAGCAGAGATAATTGCGTCATCAGCAGATGCAGATTTATATGAAATCGTGCCGGCACAGCCATATTCAAAGGCGGATTTAAACTGGATGGATAAAAAGTCCAGAAGCAGTGTGGAGATGAGTGACAAAAATTACAGACCAGAAATAACAGATACAGATGCCCATATCGGTATGTATGATGAGATTATTTTAGGATTTCCAATCTGGTGGTATGTAGCACCTACAATTATTAATACATTTTTGGAAAACTATGATTTTTCAGGCAAAAAAATCGTGCTATTTGCAACTTCCGGTGGAAGTGGATTTGGAAATACGGTAAGGGAACTTAAGCCATCTGCGCCTAATGCAGTGTTTGTGGAGGGCAAAGTATTTGGTAAGAACACGAAACAGGAAATTGCAGAGTGGGTAAAACGTATGTTGTAAACAACGATTTCAATTAGTTAGTGAAGAAGGTGGATGAAATGGAAAAAATTGTACAAACGGCAGGAAGAAATGCGCTGGAAGAATTTTCACCGGAATTTGCGCATTATAATGATGACATCCTTTTTGGTGAGAACTGGAATAATCAGGATATTGATCTTAAAACAAGAAGTATCATAACAGTGGTGGCATTAATGTCTTCCGGGGTAACGGATTCGTCTTTAAAATATCATTTGCAAAATGCAAAGGAACATGGCGTGACGCAGAAGGAAATTGCAGCAATTATTACACATGCGGCATTCTATGCAGGCTGGCCGAAGGGCTGGGCAGTTTTTAATCTTGCAAAGGAAGTATGGCAGCCCCGGGAAGGAGATCTGCCATATGAAGATGAGGCTATGAGAGCACACGCGAAATCAATGGTTTTTCCAATCGGGCAGCCCAATGATGCATTTGTAGAATATTTTGTTGGACAAAGCTACCTTGCTCCGGTATCCACAGAGCAGGTTGGTATTTTCAACGTGACGTTTGAACCTGGATGCAGAAATAACTGGCATATTCATCATGCAAAAAGTGGGGGCGGACAGATCCTGGTATGCGTAGCCGGACGTGGGTTCTATCAGGAAGAAGGTAAGGAAGCGGTAGAGATGAAACCGGGGGATTGTATCAATATTCCAGCAGAAGTTAAGCACTGGCATGGGGCGGCTCCTGATGAGTGGTTTTCACATCTGGCCATTGAGGTGCCGGGAGTGGATAGCTCTAATGAGTGGTGTGAGGAAGTATCGGAGATAGAGTACGCACAATTAAGATAAGGAAAAAATATATTGGATATAGAGATACAAGGTATTAATTAGTTATCAAAAAACTCCTATTATACTTATCATGTAATGGGAGTTTTTTATCGCTAAATATAGTGTTTTATAAAGAAGCATGATAGAATGAAGTTATGGGGGCTATTATATGAAGAGAAAAGTGATAATTATTATATTGGCTGTATTGTGTATTCTATTTTTCGAGATAGTAGCATCAGGTTTTACGATCAATACAAATGCATATATAACAGATGATTTTGTTGTATCTGAAGATGGAAGCAAAATCATTTTTAAAGTAGGTGTTGGTTCCTCAATGGGATATGTAAGAGGTTATAAGGATGAAGGTGGTGAAGTTAAACCTCATTATTTGAAGTTTTATTCTGCCTGGGGAGGAATTAATAGTTCTATTGGCGCAAATGATGAATACGTTTTGGAACTGCAGCCAGAAGATACGGAAATCTATGTGTATCATGGAGATGGCGGATATGAGTTAACTTTAAATAAGGATGCCGCGTCTGGAAAATGGTATAGAATTAAATAAATTGATATAGGATATACGGTTCGTTCAGTTAATTTTGAATTGGAGGAAATGGAAATGGAAGTAATTAATTATTTTTCAAGTAATCGACAGGAATACTGGCTTGCTGAGATCGGAAAGAGCGATTGGAGTGCTGGTCAATTTTTGTATAGGTTGTTAAAGAACGAAGAACTACAAGACTATGTAGGCGAGAATGCAAAGGTGTTGCTGCTTGTAGATGGTGATGAACTAGTGTCTTTCTGCACTTATGCAGAGAAAGATGATATTCAGCCAACTGATTTGACACCTTGGATTGGATGGGTTTATACATTTCCGCAAAGAAGAGGGCACCATTATGTAGGACAACTATTCGCGGAGATTGAAAGGATTGCAAAATCTGAGAATGTTAGTGAAGTTTTTATTTCAACGGATCAGGAAGGATTATATGAAAAATACGGATGTGAATTCTATCAGATGATGAATGATATCAATGGAGAACCATCCCGCGTATACAGAAAACGTTTTGAATCTGAAAAATCCAGTTAATAAGGCTGCTAAGACTATACCTGTAAGGTATTGCTATGCATCTATTATATGTATTTCCATTTTTTATGAAAGAATGTTAAATTATAATCAGAAAGAGGAACAAAGAAAAGGATTCATAGAAAAGGAGATGTCGATTATGTTGAAGAAATTAGAAGCATTCTTAACAGAGTATTATGGGAGCTTTCACTTGGGGTAATTGCTTTAATCAGAATTGAAATTTTTGATGTAAACAGATAAGGAGAAAGCAAAATTGAATAAGCCAACGTCGTGTAACAGTCCAGACATTGCATAATATACAATTAAGTTATTGTATCTATGTAGTGTCTGGACTGTTTGTTTATATACATTATTTCAAGAACAATGATAGGCAATAAAAAATGGATATGTTATACTTTGAGGGAACCAATGTATGTGATGAATGATAAACTTAATTTGGAAAAATGATATTTGTAAGGAGCGGGAAATGATAGATTGTGGATTGTATCCGGCAATATATAAAAGAAAATCCTTTCATCGATTTAGAAGCAGTGGGGATGAGACGATTACATCGGAAGAACAGAATGAAATAGTAGACGCATATAAAAATTTTTCAGCCTTATGTCCGGATATAAAAACGGCTATCCGAATCGTGCCTGCAGAGGAGACAACTTGCAAACGCGGTGAGGAATACTGCATTTTATTGTATAGTGAAAAGAAAGAACATTATTTACAAAATATTGGCTATATTGGAGAACAGTTGGATTTATATTTGGTTCAAAAAAATATTGGCACATTATGGTTCGGAATTGGAAAAACCGAAGAATCCAAATATGAAAATCTTGATTTTGTTATCATGATTGCGATTACTAAAATAACTGACGAGACAATGTTTCGTAAGGATATGTTCAAAAGCAGACGAAAGCCAATCGAAGAAATATGGTTTGGGGAAGGAATAAAAGGGATTACGGATATTGTTCGGTTTGCTCCCAGTGCCTGCAATACACAACCATGGATGGTGGAGCATACCGAGAATATGGTGGAAGTTTACCGATACAAGAAACCCGGAAAAAGAGGCATTATGCCTGCTGACAAGGTGTCTTTTTATAATCAGATTGATATGGGGATTTTCTTGTGCTTTCTTGAATTATGTTTGCTTCATGAGGGAATTTCATATGAGGCAGAGTTGAGATACGATGCCGGGCTTGACGATGAAAGAACGCTTTTTGCTGTATATAGATTGCAAAAATGCCAGTCGGTAGATCTTTCAACAATAAATTTAAACTGTATAGTGTAAAAATGCCTCCTGCGTGGTAAAATGAAAGAAAACAAAAGGATGTGTGAAATATGGAGAAACCCAAAAAAGACCCATTATATAAGAGTTTTGGCTATGCCTTTTCCGGAATCTATGCGGTGATGAAAAAAGAGAGGAATATGAAGATTCACTGTGTGGCTATGATTCTTGTGATCATTGCAGGATTTTTATTTCACATATCTGTGACGGAATGGTGTATCTGCCTGATTTTATTCGGTCTGGTAATGTCACTGGAGATGGTGAATACGGCAGTGGAGTCTGTGGTAGATCTGGTGACTGAAGAGAGGAAGCCGCTTGCGGGGCTTGCCAAGGATGCATCAGCGGGAGCAGTGCTTATTGCCGCAATTATGGCCGCGATGATTGGCTGTATCATTTTTCTCCCTAAAATAGTGGCAATCATCATATAGTAAACTATAACATCTTGTGAAAGGAGACATGCATTATGGAAAAATTAGGAGAAGGAATCAAGAAAGTATTACTTGCAGGAATCGGCGCTGTAGCGGTGACTGGGGAAAAGTCAAAAGAACTGTTGGATGAGATGGTGAAAAAGGGAGAACTGACGGTAGAGCAGGGAAAGGTCCTGAATGAAGAATTAAAGCATAATGTGAAGAAGACGGTAAAAGAAAAAGTCAATGCGACTGTGAAATCTTCTGCGCAGGAAGATCTGGATGAACTTTTGAATCAGATGACACCGGAACAGATGGAAGCGTTAAAACAGAAAATTCTGATGAAAGAACAGATGGAATCTGTCGACAGTGAGATTGTAGATGAAGCAGAAGTAGAGCAGGAAGACGGCATAGATGAGTAAAGAAGAATCCAGAGAATATCGGGACAGGCTGAAAGAAATCACGTCGGTTCTGCGGAAAAATGGGATAACCAGAGGACTTACACCACAGAAACTGAGAATCATTCTGGAAGAACTGGGACCGACTTATATCAAGATTGGTCAGATCATGTCGCTGCATTCCGATATTCTTCCGAAGAGATACTGTGATGAATTAATGAAGCTTTGCTCGGACGTAGCTCCGATGCCTTTTTCAGAGGTGAGAGAGGTCGTTGAGCAGGCGTATGGCTGCCCATGGAGTGAGATTTTTTCTGAGATTGATGAAAAACCGCTTGGGTCTGCTTCAATTGCACAGGTCCATCGTGCGCTTCTGCTGGATGGTGCACAGGTGGTCGTTAAGGTCCAGAGAAAAGGAATCTATGAGATGATGGCTCGTGACATCGGACTACTCCATAAAGCGGTAAAGCTCTTGCCACCAATCAGCCTGAAGGGCATGGTTGATTTTGATATGGTTCTGGATGAGCTTTGGAGTGTGACGAGAGAAGAGATGAATTTTCTGACCGAAGCATCGAATATAGAGGAATTTGCCCGCTATAATAAGGAAGTGGCATTTGTCAGAGTTCCAAGGCTTTATCAGGAATATACTACGATGCATGTGCTGGTGATGGAATATATTGGAGGATATGCAATTGATGATAAGGAAGCTTTGCTGGCGGATGGTTATGATCTTCATGAGATTGGAAGTAAGCTGATTGATAATTTTATTAAGCAGGTGATTGAAGACGGATTTTTTCATGCGGATCCACATCCGGGAAATGTGAAAGTAAAAGACGGGAAAATTGTCTGGATTGATATGGGAATGATGGGAAGGCTTACCGAACGGGACCGCGAACTGGTTGGTAAGGCGGTTAAAGGCGTGGCAGAGAATGATATCGGAATCATTCAGGAAGCAGTGCTGGCTCTGGGAGAATTTAAGGAAAAACCTGACCAGAGTAAGTTGTATGAAGATATCACAGCCCTCATGGCGAAATATGGCTCGCTTGATATGGGTGAGATTGATGTCGCAGAAGTTATGATGGACTTGATGGATGTTATGAAAGAAAATAAGATCATGATGCCACATGGTTTGACAATGCTTGCACGAGGGCTTACGCATATGGAAGGTGTTCTGGCAGATATTGCACCAGAGATCAATATGATAGAAATTGCGTCCAGACGGATGGCGAATTCGTATATCAAAGGGATAGATTGGAAACAGGATGCCAGGAAAATGGGAAAAACTCTGTACCGTTCGTTTCATAAGGCAATAGACATTCCTTCACTTGCGGCGGATGCCCTGCAGGGAATGATGAAAGGACAGACAAAAATCAATCTGGATCTGCATGCTTCGATCGAACTGGAACGTTTGTTAAGACGTCTGATACGGAATGTCGTCATGGGACTTTGGGTTATGGCTCTTCTGATCAGTTCGAGTATTATCTGTACGACGGATATGCAGCCGAAGCTGGGCGGGATTCCGGTGCTTGGTGCGGCAGGATATGTAATTGCATTTGGAATCGTCATGTATACATTCCTGAAACATATTTTTTCAAGAAAATAAATATAAAAATAAAAAAGTCTTATCTGTGAAAAACGGGTAAGGCTTTTTTTGCACATTATTCATAAAAAATAAAATACATTTCAGTAAAGTTTTGTAAATTCAAGTGTCTTGTCATATGTAAACAACAATGGTATAATAGGAAAAGTTTGAAAAGGAGAACATGATTATGGATATCGTTGAAAAAATTAAAAAGTTAAAAGAAGAGAAGAATGCAGTGATTCTTGCACATTATTATGTAAGACCAGAAGTTCAGGGAATCGCAGATTATATTGGAGATTCTTTTTATCTCAGCAAGGTTGCGGTTGGATTAAAAGAACAGACGATTGTATTTTGCGGAGTTTCTTTTATGGGTGAAAGTGCGAAGATCTTGAACCCGGAGAAGACGGTTCTGATGCCGGATCTGGAGGCGGATTGTGCGATGGCACATATGGCGGATCCGAAGGTAATTCAGAAGATGCGGGATACATATGATGATCTTGCGGTAGTATGTTATATCAATTCTACAGCAGAACTTAAGAAATATTCCGATGTATGTGTGACTTCTGCAAATGCAGTAAAAATTGTAAAGGCACTTCCGAATCAGAATATTTTCTTTATACCGGACAAAAACCTGGCACACTTTATTGCAGATCAGGTACCGGAGAAAAATTTTGTATACAATGATGGCTATTGCCCGGTACATGAGAAAATGCTGGTTAGTGAAATCCTGGAGGAAAAGCAGAGACATCCAAAGGCAGAGATCCTGACCCATCCGGAATGTCCGCAGGAAGTTCTGGAAATATCTGATTATATCGGAAGTACCTCTGGAATCATTTCGTATGCAGGGAAGAGCGAAAACAAGGAATTCATTATCTGTACGGAAAACGGTGTCCGTTATGAACTGGAAAAACAAAATCCCGATAAAAAGTTTTATTTTACCAGAACAGAACCGGTATGTGAGGATATGAAATTAATTACACTGGAGAAAATCGCACATGTACTGGAAACTGGGGAAAATGAGATTTATGTGACAGATGAGCTGCGAGAAGCATCGAAAAAACCACTGGAAAGGATGCTGGAACTGGCTAAGTAAAGATAAAGTTAGCCTGTGTGGAGGATATCGTTATGAAAATGAATACGAATGTTGTAATTGTTGGGAGTGGAGTTGGAGGATTATTCAGCGTACTAAACTTGCCGACAGATAAAGACGTTGTATTGATTACCAAATCAGATCTTGAAAGTAGTGATTCATTTCTGGCACAGGGTGGAATCTGTGTATTGAGGGATGAAGAGGATTATGACAGTTATTTTGAGGATACAATGAAAGCCGGACATTATGAGAACCGGAAGGAATCTGTAGATATCATGATCCGGAGTTCAAGGGAGATTATTCAGGATCTGGTTTCTTACGGAGTAGAATTTGAAAAGAAAGACGGAGAATTTGCATATACGAGAGAAGGCGCACATTCAAAGCCACGTATCTTGTTCCATGAAGATATTACCGGAAAAGAGATCACCAGTAAATTGCTTGCGCAGGTCAAAAAACTTCCGAACGTGACTCTTATGGAATATACGACAATGACAGACATTATTGAACAAAATGGAAAATGTGCCGGAATCATTGCAGAAAATCAAGAAGGGACGCTGGAAATCTATGCAGAGAATACGATTCTTGCAAGTGGTGGAATTGGCGGCAGATATAAGCATTCCACGAATTTTCCACATTTGACAGGAGATGCTTTGGATATATCTGAAAAACACGGAATCAGATTGGAACATCTGGATTATGTACAGATTCATCCGACGACGCTTTATTCCACAAAGCCAGGAAGACGTTTCCTGATCTCTGAGTCAGTACGAGGAGAAGGAGCGGTATTATATAATAAGAAGAAAGAGCGTTTTGTGAATGAATTGCTCCCGAGGGATGTGGTAACAAAAGCAATCAGGGAGGAGATGGAGAAGGATGGAACGGATTATGTGTGGCTTTCGATGGAAAATATTCCAGAAGAAAAAATCTTAAAACATTTCCCGAATATCTACCGACATTGCTTGGAAGAAGGTTATGATGTAACGAAAGAATGTATCCCAGTTGTTCCGGCACAGCATTACTTTATGGGAGGAATCTGGGTGGATTCTGACAGTCGGACTTCTATGGGGCACCTTTATGCTGTTGGGGAGACCAGCTGTAATGGTGTACACGGAGCCAATCGTCTGGCAAGTAATTCTCTGCTGGAAAGTCTGGTATTTGCAAAGAGAGCGGCAAAAAGGATCAGTATAGATTAGTGATAGAAAAGGAGAGATAGGAGATATGAATACAATCACAATGAAACTTCAGGCAGATCATCTGATTATGGAAGCGTTACGTGAAGATATTTCCAGCGAAGATGTGACAACGAATTCTGTGATGAAAGAGGCGGTTCAGGGAGAAGTGGACCTAATCTGTAAACAAGACGGAATTATTGCGGGTCTTCCAGTTTTTCAGAGAGTTTTTGAACTTTTAGATGAAAAAGTAAAGGTAGAGTTATACTGTAAAGATGGAGATACAGTAACCAATGGACAGTTGATGGGAAAAGTTTTCGGCGATATTCGTGTCCTTTTGTCCGGTGAAAGGGTGGCGCTGAATTATTTGCAGAGAATGAGTGGAATCGCTACTTACACACATTCTGTTGCTATATTGCTGGAAGGTAGTCATACAAAACTTCTGGATACTAGAAAAACCACTCCGAATATGCGTATTTTTGAAAAATATGCAGTACGCGTAGGCGGAGGATATAATCACCGTTATAATCTTTCTGACGGAGTCCTTTTAAAAGACAACCATATCGGAGCGGCAGGAAGTGTAACCAAAGCAGTTCAGATGGCAAAAGATTATGCTCCATTTGTACGCAAGATTGAAGTAGAAGTGGAAAATCTGGAGATGGTAAAAGAAGCGGTAGAAGCAGGTGCTGATATTATTATGCTGGATAATATGTCTACAGAAGATATGCAGGAAGCAATTCGTATCATAGGCGGAAGAGCTGAAACAGAGTGCTCCGGCAACGTTACAAAAGAAAATATCGGAAGACTGACTTCTCTGGGAGTTGATTATATCTCCAGTGGAGCACTGACACATTCTGCACCAATTTTGGATATTTCACTTAAGAACCTTCACGCAATTTAAAAAATAAGTTATTATAAGTATAGAAATGTGTGGGAGGTGGCAGAGTCGGTATGACAGGTGCAGATAGAAGGGAACAGATTGTCAAGCAGATACAGGATAGCCAGGTGCCGGTTTCCGGAACGAAACTGGCTTCTCTTTACGGTGTGAGCCGCCAGGTAGTCGTGCAGGACATTGCTCTGATCCGTGCGTCCGGTTATAATATTATTTCTACAAACAGAGGATATATCATCAATGAACCCAAGAAAGTGAGCAGAATATTTAAAGTTCATCATACAGATGAGCAGTTGGAAGAAGAATTGAATGCGATTGTAGATCTGGGTGGATGTGTGGAGAATGTAATGGTCCATCATCGTGTGTACGGAACTATGGAGGCTGATCTGGGGGTGAATTCCAGAAGAAAAGTTACGGAATTTATGGAGGATATCAGGAAGGGCAAATCCAGTCCGCTTAAAAATATTACTTCAAATTACCATTATCATCTGATCAGTGCAGACAGTGAGGAAACACTGGATCTGATAGAAGAAGAACTGAAAAAACGTAATTTCCTGGTAGAGATGACGCCGGGGGCTTAAAGAAAAAGTAAAGAATCGGAAGATTAGCGGTAGTAATTTCACCTGAGGAAGAGTTATAATAAGAGTAAGAAATGCGCAATTGTAAGAATTCTTCTAAAGGAGGGATTAAGTATGGCAGAACACAAAATTATTACAATTGGCCGTCAATTTGGAAGTGGAGGTCATGAAATTGGCAATCTTCTGGCAACAAGACTGGATATTCCACTGTATGACAATAATCTGGTCCGGATGGTAGCAGAAAAACTGGATATTCGAGAAGAAACAGCACAGGCGGTGGATGAGACAACCTTGAACAGTTTCCTTTCCGGTTATGTCATTGCGCCGATGGAATATTCTTCTTATATTAAATCAGAAGAATATGTTCAGCCGCTGACTGAGCAGGTATATGAACTGCAGTCAGAGATTATCCGTAAACTGGCAGACAGAAGCTCATGTGTGATTATCGGACGGTGTGCGGATTATGTTTTGAGAAATAATCCGCAGTGTATCAATGTATTTATCTGTGCAAGCATGGAAGACCGGATTCATAGAATTGTGGAACGTTATGATCTTTCAGAGAGGAAAGCTGCGGACCGGATCAAAAAAATTGACCGGGAACGGAGATACTATTATGAATCACATACCGGTCAGGAATGGGGAAGTATCAGTTCACACCAGATCTTGTTGAATGTAAGTCTCCTTGGAATGGAGAAAACAGTGGATATTCTGGAAGATATCTATAGAGGATAAACCATAGAAAAAGGATTGGCAGAGGCCAATCCTTTTTCTATGATTCAATTCCGAGAAGCGTCTCTTTATTCTGAATATCAGAGTACAGGCGCAGATTTTTGGATCGGACATCATAGACATGGACAATTTCTTTATAATCTTCACAATCCGGTAGAATATCTGTCAGCAGATTTTTTTCATCAGAAAAATAATTCTTGTTAAAATAGAGCGTTTTTTTATTATCAAATAAAGCGGTGTAAAATATCTCAGTTTCTACCAGATCCTGGAACATGTGACTTCCATATGAAAGCTCTGGCATATAGCCGGCCTCGCTATCTGACACTTCACATATGGCACAGAAATGATTGATTTCCGCAAAACTTACAGGGACACCGAGCTCTGGTGAAGAAGTGCCGATGCGACCAGGAGCGAACAGCATGAGATTGTCGGCATATTTGCGGAAATGATGATTGATGTCACCGATAATATGTGCGATATCGGGTTTTTGTTTGTAAGGAAATTTATAATATGCTTTTGCGTCGATCCAGACAATATAATCAATCTTTTCGGCTCTTGAGCCACCCATAGAGGAGTCTGCAACATGAAAGACGATATGATCTTCCGGAAGATCCGGAACGTTAACGGCATCACCGCGTTTCCCGATCTGCAGAGGGCGGCACTGAAGCAGATTAAAAACAAACTTGCCGTCTGCGTTTCCGTTGATAGTAAATTCGATATCTACCGGATAATCGTAGGCAGACTGCAGCGAGTGAAGTAGAGATTTCATGCAGTCAGTAAACTGACGGTTTTGTACCAGACCCTCACAGCTGGCAAAGAGAATCTCACGGTACTGTCCGCGTTCCCGGAAGGTGCGTTCTGCATCGAAATCGTGTTCCAGTACCATTTTTTTATACCAGGGATCCATATAAGGGGTCACTTCTTTGAGCGGCCTCGTGGCAAGTGACTTAGAATGATAATCCATCAGGTCTACATAACGCTGTGAATATTGATGTCTGGACCAGCTGTCTGTCAGCGTGGAACGCTCGGGAGTGGCAAGATTGATGATTCTTGGATAGTCTCCTTCTGTGCGGTCTACGGCACGGGTACCTAGTCCCATAACGAGGCGCAGCATACCTGCAGATGCATCCATGGAATCATTCCATCGGTAAGAGCTGTAGGAGTAGCCGACTCCGGCAGCGTTTGGCATCAGAAAATCTTCATACATGGAACCAGATACTCGTTGGATTAATAGCGCCATCTGTTCATCTTTAAATCCGAGTCCTCGCTGCTTTCGGTATTCCAGAGCAGAACGGTTCATAGTGCTGGCATAGACTGTTCGAACAGCATCTTCCAGCTCATTTAAGCGATCTTCCATACTTCCTGAGTTAATACAGAAAACAGAGTCATATTTTCCGGCGAATGCATTGCCGAATGCATCTTCCAGAAGACTGCTGGAACGTATGATGATAGGCCACTGCCCGAAATATTCCAGCATACGGATAAACTGAAGCCGGATAGATTCCGGAAAATTTCCGCTCTTAAATGCCTGCTCCAGGTCTGGGGCAAGCTTGAAATACCCTTCTTTTGTTTTCTGGTTAATATGGAGGCGCCAGAATTTGTTGTGTACGATATAAGTATAGAAGACATCCGATCCAAGATAGTAGGAGTCGTGTGGTTCCATGTGCTCATAAGCTTCCGGATTGTCCGTTTCGATAATCTTTCTTGCAAGCAGCATTCCACACGCTTTTCCGCCAATACTTCCGGTACCGATCATACGGTTAAATACATGGAAATAGTCTTCCGGTGTTAAATATTTCTTCAAGAGTGACAGTATCTTCTCATCACAGGACATCATATTTCGGGTAAATTTATCTTCTGCTTCTTCGGAAAAAGTGTGTGTTGTGTGATAAATGTGTCGGGTATCGCTAACGAAACGTTCCCAGCTGTCAAGATTCTGGTTCTCGTAGATGTGAGCGGTGTTATCGACAAGAGTATAGAAGCGACTGATCTCGTAGCCACCTTTTAAAGGCAGAAATGAGCCGCTTTCAGGGATGTACTGATGTGGAAGAAACATATTTGGAGAATATCGGTTCCAAACCTTGAGTGGATTAATATACAGACGGTCTTTATCGGTGTAAACATCTAAAAGAAGCTGAGTAGTCTCCTGAATACGGGCAATCGTGTCAAAAGAATGACGACCACGAAGAAGTGGAAAATATGCGACAGTGTTCAGCTCAAAAAGATATGGGCAAGTGACCTGAAAAAAATTGCCCATCATTAGATCGGTCGTCCAGGCAGTCTGAAGATCCGAAAGACAGTCGAATACATAGAAAGCATCTCTGCCTTCTGCTTTAATCCTTCTACGGACATTCATGGTGAAGATTTCAAAACCTTCCGAGGGATCAAATTCATAAACCTGGATTCCGGGACATTCCTCAAGAAGTACAGGGTGTCCTGTAAAGTGCATGTAAAAGATTGTTTTCCCTTCAAGAATTAACTGGCTGCAATAAGGTTTTACAAAAAACAGATATTCCTGAATGTCGGATACCTGCCATACGACATTGTCACCCATGCGGATGGAATCCAACACCGAGTCTAGCCCTGGGAGTCCAGAAAAGATTCGTTCAAAAGTACTCATAGAAAACGCTCCTTTCGTAAATAATCATTCCTGATTTTAGTATACATGAAAAATGGAAAAATTGCCTTGAAAAATTAGTCTTCAACCACTAGAATAGACATATTAAAGTGAAAAAAGAATAGAAAGGTTTATGAATATATGGAAATGTTATTGGATGTAATCATAGATACATGTCTGGACTGTCTGAAAATGCTTCCGTTTTTATTTGTTGCATTTTTAATGATTGAGGCACTTGAACATTATTCCAGTGAATTCACGGCAAAACTTCTGGCGAAAGTAGGAAAGGCAGGCCCCATTGTAGGAGCCATTGCCGGATGTGTTCCACAGTGTGGCTTTTCTGTTATGGCGGCAAATCTGTATGCCGGGGGAATCGTTTCGGTAGGAACGTTGTTATCTGTGTTTATCGCAACATCAGATGAAGCAATCCTGATCATACTTGGGAATCCGGACTATATCGGAGAGGTGGGAACACTTTTGATTACCAAAGTGGTAATTGCCATCGTGGCAGGATATATTATTGATATTTTCTTTCGAGAGAAGATATCTGTCCGGAAAGAAAATGGAAATCTGTGTCATGACTGTGGATGTCACAATGACCATGCGGGGATTATGAAACCTGCATGGAATCATACGGTGAAGATTTTTGTATATCTTTTGATATTTACGGGAATTTTAAATCTGTGTATTGAAGTTCTTGGGATAGACAGACTGTCTGCAATATTGTTGGGAAATACGATTTTTCAGCCGGTGATTGCTGCAATTATTGGATTGATTCCGAACTGTGCTGCATCTGTGATTCTCACACAATTGTATTTAAGTGGTGCAATCTCATTTGCATCGGTAATTGCAGGACTCTGTACAGGAGCCGGAATCGGGCTGGTGGTGCTGTTCCGTATGAATCATAATAAAAAAGAGAATTTTAAGATCCTTGGAGCTTTATATGTCATAGCGGTCATAGCAGGAATTATCCTTGAAATAGGGATGTAATAATCGAATATATTTTGTGAAAAACTTGACAAAGATTTTCCGAAAGCATATGATAAAAACAGAAAACTGCAAGGAGGAACTTAATATGACGACGAATAAAAGTAAAGTAGTGATCGTAGGATGTGGTCTGGTTGGATCTTCTACAGCATTCAGTCTGTTAACACAGGGAGTCTGTGACGAGATCATGATGGTGGATATCAATCAGGAAAAGGCCCTGGGAGAAGTTCTGGACTTAAAAGATTGTGTGGAATATCTGAACAGAAACACGAAAGTTTATCAGGGAAGTTATGAGGACTGTGGGGATGCAGATATTATTGTGATCACAGCAGGAGCTCCTCCAAGGCAGGGACAGACTCGTCTGGATACACTGGAGGCGTCTGCAAAGATTACAAAGTCAATTGTAAAACCAATCATGGAAAGTGGATTTGATGGAATCTTCCTGATTATATCGAATCCGGTTGATATTATTGCGCATTATGTGCAGAAGTTATCCGGTCTTCCAAAGAATCAGGTAATCGGAACTGGTACAGCTCTGGATTCCGCGCGCCTGAAAAACTTTATCGCAGAGTTGATCCATGTAGATCCGAGAAGTGTATATGCTTTTTCAATGGGAGAACATGGAGATTCTCAGATGGTACCATGGTCTGCCGTGACGGTCGCAGGAAAACCATTTTATGATATTATCCGTGACAATCCGGATCTGGTAGGAGATGTGGATCTGGATAATCTGGTTATGAAAACTGCGCAGGAAGGCTGGGAGATTCTGAATAGAAAAGGTACTACTTATTATGGAGTTGCAACAACAGCAGTTGGTGTGATCAAGGCAATTCTCCATAATGAGAACCGGATCATCCCGGTGTCTACCTTGCTGGAAGGAGAGTATGGGGAAAAAGATGTATACTGTGGAGTTCCGGTAGTTCTGAACCGTACGGGAGCATCTGATGTTCTTGAAATTCATATGACTGGACAGGAATTGACAAGATTTAAAGAATCTGCGAAGGTAATTCGGGAATATACGCGTAAAATCATGGAATTTTAGGTTGGAATTGCATTTTTTAAATATTGTGATATAATAGTCAAGACTAGGTGATGAGGCTTAGGATAATGAGGAGGAAATATCATGGCTACAAAAAAAGTAACACCAGCAACCAAGAAAACCGAAACTGCAAAAGTTGAGAGCGTAAAAGCAGAGGAAGTAAAGACTCCTGTAACCGAGGCAGCAGAAGAAAAGAAAGCGCCTGAGAAGAAAGCACCTGCAAAAAGGACTACGACGACAAAAGCGGCTGCAAAGAAACCGGCTGCAAAGAAAACGACAGTTAAGAAGACGACAGCAAAGAAAGAAATGAAGGTAAATACCTTCGTTGAATATTATGGAAAACAGGTAGAGGAGCAGGATATCGTTGCCAGAGTAAAGAAGTCCTGGACAGCTTCCGGAAAGAAAGTTGGAGATATCAAGACAATGGATCTGTACATAAAACCAGAAGAAGCAGCTGTATATTACGTGATCAACGGAACTGAAAAAGGAGCAGTTGTATTCTAGGAAAGATGTAGGAAGAGAGGGCTGTATATCTGCGGATATGCAGCTCGTTTGTGTTACAGGAGTTATTTTCGGGGAGTGAATGGCTGTTGTTATGTAAAACACACTTTACGATTGTATGGCAGACTGATATAATATGTGTGGGTATAATAATTAATATGGGTTGGAGGGTTTTAGAACAATGGAAGAAATGCTGAATATACTAGGTATGTTAGAAAATGCAGATGGCCCTGTCAGTATATTTCTGGCAGCAAATAATCAGATGATCATGATTTCTATGATCGTAACGGTTGTAATTGGACTTGTGATCGCAATATTTGGACTGAAGCTGATCCGGGTATTGTCCGCTTTGGTTGGACTTTTGCTTGGAGCAGGGATTGGATTTGTGATTGGAATTGCGTTAAATCTTGACAAAACACCGATGATCGTTCTGGTGGGAGTGGGAGCAGTCATTTTGTGTATTCTGATGGCGGTTCTGAAAAAATTCGGAATCTTCTTTTTGATTTTCTTTTATAGTCTGGGGACATTATTCATGCTGTTGAAGCCGACAAGCCTGATTCTGGTTGTGATATGTCTGGTGGCATCGGTGATTCTCGCAGTACTTGCTGTATTATTTACTGACCTTCTGGTAATTCTGATCACAGGAATCACAGGAGGAGTAGAGGCTGGTATGGCATTGCCGGTTCTGTTTGGAATGGGTGGAAATGTATGGATTGGTTATGCACTTAGTGCTGCTTTTTTTGTAATCGGATGTGTAATACAGACGATGATGCATTCTAGAAAAGTAGGGAAGAAAGAACGTATTTATTCTAAAAAAGTAAAAGAAGAAGTATCTATGGAATCTGAGGTCGAGAAAGCAAGAATGATGCTGGATGATGATGACGTAGAAGATCTTGACGATGATGATACAGAAAAATAAGAAATATAATGAGTCCGTTTTATAACACACCTCTTCTGCTATAGTAGTGGCTATAGAAGGAGAGGTGCTTTGTTATGTTGAGAAGAATTAAAAATATCAATTTGATACTCGGAGTTACTGTACAGATTCTGGCGATGCTTTTTTATAGTTTTTCAGAAGCTTCCATCTCAGGATATTTTTATATGGTTGTCTGGGTTATTTGTGCTCTTTTTATGAAAAGTTCTGTAAATTATGGGAAAAGAATCTAATTCACAGTATTCGGGCTTAGTTGTATTTTAGTAAAGATGTGCTATAATATGATTAAGATTATTGTGAAGGAGGCTTACTATGAAACTTGATATGCATTGTCACGTACGGGAAGGTTCCGTGGACAGTAAAGTAAGCTTGGATGAGTACATCACGATCCTTAAGGAAAAAGGTTTTGATGGGATGCTGATTACAGATCATGATACTTATCATGGATATCGTCACTGGAAATATAACATGAAAGGAAAAGTGCACGAAGATTTTGTGGTGTTGAAAGGAATTGAATATGATACCTTGGATGCTGGCCATATTATCTGTATTATGCCGGAAGGGGTCAAGATGAGACTGCTGGAGCTGAAAGGCCTGCCAGCAAGCGTTCTAATTGATTTTGTACATCGCCATGGGGGGATTCTCGGTCCGGCTCATCCTTGCGGGGAGAAGTATCTGAGTTTTACAAACACAAGCAGATTCTATAAATCTCCGGAGTTGATCAAGCGTTTTGATTTTATTGAAGCTTTTAATGCATGTGAATCCAAAGAATCGAATGAAGGTGCGATGAAACTGGCGGAGAAGTATAAGAAACCTGGAATTGGAGGAAGTGATGCTCATAAGCAGGATTGTGTGGGGACAGGCTACACGATATTACCAGAGCGTGTGACATGTGAGACGGAGCTGATCTCTCTGTTCCGGAAAAAAGTTCCGATTGAAGCAGGAGGAGAATTGTATGGGAAGACAGTCAAGGATAAGATGGGAGCGGCACATAAGATCCTGACATATTCTTTCTGGTTTTATAACAAAGGCGGTGCACTTTTAAAACAGCATCGCAGGACGGAAAAAGGAAAAATCGAGAATCCGATTGATCCGATCGATCCGATTGAGATGCCATATCTGCATAAGGTTCGTAAGTTGAGAATGAAATCGGATTTATAATCAGATGAGAAAGAACTGTTGAAAAATTGCAACAGTTCTTTTTTGTTGCCGTGCATGCGATAAAAATTGATGGTTCTTGAACTATTATGCATTCTTTCTTGCGTCACTGTATTTATCTGTGTTAAAATACACCGTAAGACTAAGATAAAATAAGGAGGAACAGTTAGTTATGGGAATGACAATGACGCAGAAAATATTGGCGGCTCATGCAGGACTGGATTCTGTGACAGCCGGACAATTAATTGAAGCGAAATTAGACGTAGTTATGGCAAATGACATTACAGGACCAATGGCACTGCCAATTTTCAGAGAGATGGCTGAAACTGTATTTGATAAAGATAAAGTGGTTCTGGTACCAGATCATTTTACACCAAATAAGGATATTAAATCGGCTGAAAATTCAAAGGCAATCCGTGAATTCGCAAAAGCTCAGGGATTGTCCTGGTATTTTGAACAGGGGAAATCAGGTGTTGAGCATGCGATTCTTCCGGAAGCCGGAGTGGTGGCCGCCGGAGAATGTATCATTGGTGCAGATTCACATACTTGTACTTATGGGGCATTGGGAGCATTTTCTACTGGTGTCGGAACAACGGATATTGCGACCGGAATGGCGACTGGAGAATTATGGTTTAAAGTTCCAAGTGCAATCAAGCTTGTGCTGACCGGAAAGCCGGGGCCTTATGTAAGTGGTAAGGATATTATGATTCATATCATCGGAAAGATTGGCGTAGATGGTGCTCTTTATAAAACAATGGAATTTACAGGAGACGGTATTGCGAATCTTTCTATGGATGATCGCTTTACAATAGCAAATATGGCAATTGAAGCCGGTGCAAAGAATGGAATCTTTCCGGTAGATGAGAAGACCGAGGAATATCTGAGAGAACATACGAAAAAGTCTTATATGATTTATGAAGCAGATGCAGATGCGGAATATGACGAAGTGCTTGAGATCAATCTGTCAGAAGTACGTCCGACAGTAGCATTTCCACATCTTCCGGGCAATGCAAAGACAATCGATGAGATTGAGGCTATGGAACCGATCAAGATCGATCAGGTCGTGATTGGATCCTGTACGAACGGAAGAATGGAAGATATGAGAAAAGCAGCTGCTATTTTGAAAGGTCATACGGTTCATCCGGATGTACGTGTCATGGTTGTTCCTGCAACACAGAAAATCTATAAGCAGTGTATAAAAGAAGGACTTCTGGAGATTTTTGTAGATGCTGGCTGTGCAGTAAATACACCGAGCTGCGGACCTTGCATGGGCGGACATATGGGTGTTATGGCTGCAGGAGAAAAATGTGTTTCTACGACAAATCGTAATTTTGTCGGAAGAATGGGACATGTAGACTCTCTGATATATCTGGCTTCGCCGGAGGTGGCAGCCGCAAGCGCAATTGCAGGATATATTGCGAATCCAGAGAAAGTAGGTGATAAATAATGAAGGCAGTAGGACATGTTTTTAAGTATGGAGACAATGTAGATACAGATGTGATTATACCGGCAAGATACCTGAATTCCTTTGATCCTCAGGAGCTTGCAAGTCATGCGATGGTTGATATTGATCCGGAATTTGTGAATAAAGTACAGCCGGGAGATATCATTGTGGCAAATAAGAATTTTGGATGTGGTTCCTCCAGAGAGCATGCGCCATTGTGTCTGAAGACAGTAGGTGTAGGATGTGTAATTGCAGAGACATTTGCGAGAATCTTTTATAGAAATGCAATCAATATCGGATTGCCGATCATTGAATGTCCGGAGGCTGCAAAAGGCATTGATGCTGGGGATGAAGTAGAGATTGACTTTGACAGCGGCAAGATCTATAACCGTACAAAAGGGACAGAATTCCAGGGACAGCCTTTCCCACCATTTATGCAGGAACTGATCGCAGCCGGCGGATTAGTAAAATATACAAATAGTAAAAAAAATAAATAAGGAGCACTGGTATGAATCAAGAGAGGGGAAATGTGGCAGCATTGCTGCCAATAGGAGTATTCCTGATCATATTTCTGGGTTCCGGTATCGTGATGGGGGATTTTTATGTGATGCCGGCAATCGTAGCTTTCCTGATTGCATTGTTTATTGCGTTTGTTCAGAATCGGAAACTGAGTTTTAACGAAAAGATTGCGGTGGCGGCCAGAGGTGTGGGAGATGAGAATATTATTACAATGTGCCTGATCTATCTGTGTGCCGGTGCATTTTCCGGTGCGGTAACAGCAGCCGGCGGAGTAGAGAGTACAGTCAATCTTGGACTTTCTATCCTCCCACCGAATGTAGCGGTTGTCGGATTATTTATTATCGGATGCTTTATCTCTGTATCTATGGGGACTTCCATGGGAACGATCGCGGCACTTGCACCGATTGCAGTGGGAATCAGCGAAAAAACTGGATTTGCATTAGCAATCTGTATCGGTGCTGTAGTGTGTGGCGCAATGTTTGGAGATAATTTGTCCATGATATCTGACACAACAATTGCGGCGGTCAAAACGCAGGGATGTGAGATGCGGGATAAATTCCGGGAGAACTTTCTGATCGTACTTCCGGCTGCACTCCTTACGGTCTTGTTGTTCTTTGTGCTTACCATGCATGGAGACTGGGAATTAAGTGAGGAACTTACTTATCATATCTGGAGAGTTATACCTTATCTTCTGGTGCTGGTCGGTGCTCTGATAGGAATCAATGTATTTCTGGTACTGTTGGGAGGAACGGTTCTGTCTCTGGTTGTAGGAGTTGCAACCGGGAGCCTTGCTGTAGAAGAAATGTTTTCTGCGGTAGGAGATGGCGTGACCGGAATGTATGATATTACAGTAATCTCTATGATCGTGGCATGTATTGTGTCACTGGTAAGAGAGTATGGGGGGATTCGCTTTATTCTTGATCTGATCAAGGAGAGGATTCAAGGACAGCGCGGAGCGGAAGCAGGAATTGCAGGTCTTGCTCTTCTTGTAGATATATGTACCGCTAATAATACGGTAGCAATTGTTATGGCGGGACCGATTGCCAGAGAGATCAGTGACGAATATCAGATTTCACCAAGACGGTCAGCGTCGCTCCTGGATATTTTTACATCGGTCGGCCAGGGGCTGATCCCATATGGGGCACAGCTTCTGTCGGCGGCCAGTCTTACAGGCCTGACACCATTCGAGATTATACCGTATCTGTTCTATCCTATATTAATGGCGGTCAGCGCCGTGCTTTTCATCCTGTTTCGAAAAGCAGAATAAAGAAAATATGGAAGAAGGAAGAGAGTAATGGATTTACATTATAAAAGTACAAGAAATTCAAATCTGAGAGTAACAGCTTCCGAAGCAATTTTAACAGGACTTGCTCCGGATGGAGGACTGTTCGTGCCGGAGACGATTCCGACACTTGATGTTTCTATGGATGAGATGAAGAATATGAGTTATCAGGAAACTGCGTATGTTGTCATGAAGCAGTTCCTGACAGATTTTACGGAAGAAGAGTTAAAATCCTGTATCCGTAGAGCGTATGACAGTAAATTTGATACGGAAGAGATTGTACCGCTGGTAAAGGTGGACAATACTTATTATTTGGAATTATTTCACGGAGCAACCATTGCTTTTAAGGATATGGCCCTTTCTATTCTGCCGCATTTGATGATCACTTCTGCTAAGAAGAATCATGTGGAAAATGAAATCGTTATTCTGACAGCAACATCCGGGGATACTGGAAAAGCTGCGCTGGCAGGATTTGCAGACGTGGAAGGAACCAGAATCATTGTATTTTATCCGAAAAATGGTGTCAGCAGGGTACAGGAGCTTCAGATGGTAACACAAAAGGGAAAGAATGTAGATGTCGTTGCTATCCATGGAAACTTTGATAATGCCCAGAGTGGTGTGAAGGCAATGTTTGAAGACCAGCAGCTGGCAAAAGAACTGGCTGAGAATGGCTATCAGTTCTCTTCTGCAAATTCCATTAATATCGGACGTCTGGTCCCACAGGTGGTATATTATGTATATGCCTATGCAAAGCTTCTGGAAAATGAGGAAATCAGCAAAGATGAAAAAATCAATGTTGTAGTGCCGACTGGAAATTTTGGGAATATTCTTGCGGCATATTATGCAAAACAGATGGGGGTACCGATTGATAAACTGATCTGTGCATCCAATGAAAATAAAGTTCTTTTTGATTTCTTCCAGACGGGAACTTATGACAGAAACCGTGAGTTTGTTCTTACTTCTTCTCCATCTATGGATATTTTGATCTCCAGTAATCTGGAGCGTCTGATTTATCTGAGTGCGCAGGAAGATGATCAGAAGACGAAAAAGCTGATGGAAGAATTAAAAAATGGCGGAGTGTATGAAATTACCGAAGATATGAAAGATCGTTTGAAGGATTTCGTTGCCGGTTATGCAACAGAAGAAGAGTGTGCAGAGAATATCAAAGAAGTCTATGATAAAACAGGATACGTGATGGATACACATACAGCTGTGGCTTCTTATGTCTGCAAAAAATATCAGGAAAACACTCAGGACGCAAAAAAATGTGTCATTGCTTCTACTGCCAGCCCGTATAAGTTCGTAAAAAGCGTTATGACTGCGATTGATGAAAAATATGCTGATGTTGATGAGTTCGAACTGTTGAAAGTTCTGGAAGACACTTCTGGAAGAGAGATGCCACAGGCAATCAAAGATATTCTGAAAGCAAATATTCTTCACACGCTGGAATGTGATACAGATCAGATGAAAGAAACGGTTAAGCATATTTTGAATGTGTAAATTTGTTTTTTAAAACAATAGATATATTTCATAAATGAGAAAATGCAGGATTCAAAACAAAATCCTGCATTTTCAATAAGGATAAAAACGTATTTCCGCGAAAAAACAGAAGATAAATGAATAATAAATATCACAAGCTTTCGCAAAAGGATTGTGAAAAGATTGTTAAAGTATTGACTTTTGGCAAGAAAAATGCAATAATAAGACAAATACTGCTGTAATGGAGCATGAATATAGGAAATGTGAATAGTAACAGCAGTGCTGAATAATGAAAGAAAAGAGGTTAAACGAAGATGGCGAAAATCGATTTAAGCAAGTACGGCATTTCAGGAACTACAGAAATTGTACACAACCCTTCTTATGATTTATTATTTGAAGAAGAGACACAGCCGGGTCTGGAAGGTTTTGAAAAAGGACAGGTCAGTGAGCTTGGTGCAGTGAATGTAATGACAGGTGTATATACTGGACGTTCACCAAAAGATAAATTCATTGTAATGGATGAGAATTCGAAAGATACTGTATGGTGGACTTCTGAAGAGTACAAGAACGATAATCATCCAGCTTCTGAAGAGACATGGGCAGCTGTAAAGGACATTGCAATCAAAGAATTATGTGATAAAAAGCTTTATGTAGTAGATGCTTTCTGTGGAGCTAACAAAGATACACGTATGGCTATCCGCTTTATTATGGAAGTAGCATGGCAGGCTCATTTTGTTACAAATATGTTCATTCAGCCAACAGCAGAAGAACTTGAGAACTTCGAGCCAGACTTTGTTGTTTACAATGCTTCTAAAGCAAAAGTTGAAAATTATAAAGAATTAGGACTGAATTCTGAGACAGCAGTTGTATTTAATATTACAAGCCGTGAGCAGGTTATCATTAATACATGGTATGGCGGAGAGATGAAAAAAGGTATGTTCTCCATGATGAACTATTATCTGCCACTGAAGGGTATCGCTTCTATGCACTGCTCAGCTAATACAGATATGAACGGTGAAAATACAGCAATTTTCTTCGGACTTTCCGGAACAGGAAAGACGACACTGTCTACAGATCCAAAGCGTCTTCTGATCGGTGATGACGAACACGGATGGGATGATAACGGTGTATTCAACTTCGAAGGTGGATGTTATGCAAAGGTTATCAATCTTGATAAAGAATCTGAGCCGGATATTTACAATGCGATCAAGCGTGACGCTCTTCTTGAGAACGTTACTCTGGATGCTGATGGAAAGATTGATTTTGCAGATAAGAGTGTAACAGAGAATACACGTGTATCTTATCCGATCAACCATATTGAGAAGATTGTTCGCCCGGTTTCTTCTGCACCGGCAGCACAGAATGTAATCTTCCTGTCTGCAGATGCATTTGGAGTACTTCCACCGGTATCTGTTCTGACACCAGAACAGACACAGTATTACTTCCTGTCTGGATTTACAGCAAAACTTGCTGGAACAGAACGTGGAATTACGGAACCTACACCTACATTCTCAGCTTGTTTTGGACAGGCATTCCTGGAACTGCATCCTACAAAATATGCAGAAGAACTTGTTAAGAGAATGGAAAAGAGCGGAGCAAAGGCTTATCTGGTAAATACAGGATGGAATGGAACCGGAAAACGTATCTCTATCAAGGATACTCGTGGAATTATCGATGCAATCCTGAATGGAGATATCCTGAATGCACCTACAAAGAAGATCCCATACTTCAACTTTGAAGTACCTACAGAACTTCCAGGTGTAGATCCTGCAATCCTTGATCCTCGTGATACTTATGCAGATGCTGCTGAGTGGGATGCAAAGGCAAAAGATCTTGCAGAAAGATTCGTTAAAAACTTTGCAAAATACGAAGGAAATGAAGCAGGAAAAGCATTAGTTTCAGCTGGTCCACAGTTATAAGATGGGGTTGTAAAATCCATGTAAATGGGTTATAATAATTTTAGTGAACCTGGGATGTACGATACTTCTGTTATTTTGAACCTACAATACTTTAAACGGGACTCTTATATCTCTGTAATATGTCAGGCCTTCGATTTCGCAGAGGAAGACAGAAAAGCAGATGCGGACACCCACCTAGCTGTGGCTAGGAGTCAAAATACAGAAACCGGCATTTTGGGGAAATGCAAATGATAAAGGGCAGCCATTTTGGCTGCCTTTTTATACTTCAATATGTTAGGTGGCTGCATTGACAGCCCGTAAGTATACTTAGTCATAGATTCTTAAGAAAAGACATACATTTAGAGGAAGACCTGGACAAGAGGATATATAGAACGTGAATTCTTATAGAAAAATACGCAGCAAAAATACAGCATATTATGGGACCGCACTTTTGATCATACTTTTTATTGTATGTGGACTTTTGAGCGCGGTTACATCAGAACAATTTGAAGATCAAATGGAGTCTGGAACATATGAAGAAGTCCTGGATGCGTTGGAGAATGTGGGAGAAAATCCGGATATCAGGGTCTTGATTATGACGGATGGATATCGGCAGGAAGTACATCCGTCCGTTGAAGTATGTTCACAGAGCGGGCTCGAAGTTGAGGCAGGAGAAGAGCACCGGGATATATCTCCGGGAGAATCCATGCAACTTTCACCAGACGACGATCTGTTTGAAAAAGGACACATCAGGATACAGGCAAAAGACGGAGGTGAGATTACACTACTTAGTGTAAACAGAGCATGTGGGAACCCATCTTACGCAGGGATACTGGAACTGCGAACAACGGCAGAAGGAATTGCAGTAATTAATGAGCTCCCGATTGAGAACTATTTGTGCCGTGTAGTTCCCAGCGAAATGCCGGCTTCTTATGAGATGGAAGCACTTAAGGCTCAGGCGGTCTGTGCCAGGAGTTATGCCTACCGTCAGATTTCAGATTATGCATATCCAGAATATAAAGCGCATGTAAATGACAGTACAGATTATCAGGTATATGGAAATTCTCTTTCGCAGGATTCTACAGACCAGGCGGTGGAAGAAACAAAGGGTCAGGTGATTTGTTATCGGGGAAAGATTGTAACGGCTTACTATTATTCTACTTCTTGTGGGAAGACAACAGACCTGGAAGCGTGGGGAACCAAGAAAAGTGAGCAGAATCAGTATCTGCAATCGGTAGAAGTGAAGGATAAAGATGGTGATTATGAAAAGGATCTCCCATGGTATAGATGGAAAGCTGAGATACCGGCAGATATGCTATCCAATCTGATTGAGTTAAATACTGGAAAAGATATTGGGAAGCTTCAAAAAGTGGAAGTGACAAAAACAGGAGCCGGTGGAGTCGCGCTTCAGATCTGTGCAACAGGTGACAAGGGAAGCGTAAAGGTAGATACAGAAAATAAGATCCGAAGAGCACTTGGCGGAGATGGGTATGAGATTATGAAGGGAGACGGAACGGTTGTTGCAAGTCAGACACTGCTTCCAAGCGCTTTTATTACTATTCAAAAAAATGGAGATACATATGTAATACAGGGCGGAGGATATGGACATGGAATCGGGATGAGTCAGAATGGAGCTAATGAAATGGCAAAAAAGGGGAAGAATTATATTGAGATATTAACATTGTTTTTTCAGGGGGTATCGGTCGATACATGGAAGTTCTGATAGACAAACCTAAGAAAATCAAGTACAATGTAAAATAATTCGAAAATTGCATTCAGTATCCTTGGGAGAATACGATGAAGAAAATGAAAAGATTATATAATAAAGCAACGAATATAGCAGATGTTATCGGAAAAGATCATGTAGGGGCGTATGCTGCGCAGGCCGCATATTTCTTTATGCTGAGTCTGATCCCGATTATTCTTTTGCTGATTACGATGGTGCAGTATACACCTGTAACAAAGGCGGACATTATGACAGCAGTGCTTCAGGTATTTCCAAGCTCTGTGGAGAGCCTGATCACATCCGTTGTAAATCAGGTATATAATCAGTCTGGAGGAGTGATTCCACTTACGATCATTGTGGCTTTATGGTCGGCAGGAAAAGGTGTACTTGCCATGACGAATGGGCTGAACTGTATTTATAAATGTAATGAGACCCGTAATTATATTGTCCTTAGAATACGGGCAACGTTTTATACGGTTCTGTTCTTACTGGTTATCATTTTTTTGCTGGTACTGGCGGTATTTGGTAATACGTTGAATATCTTTGTAACAGAACATATTCCAATTCTGGAAAAGATTGCAGATAAGCTGATCATGATCAGAACAATTGTGACACCGGTGTTGATCGTGGGATTTTCTTTGATGTTGTATAAGTTTCTTCCCAATAGACGGGATCAGTTAAAAAATCAGCTTCCAGGTGCGGCACTTACCGCTGTGGGTTCTATGATTATTTCCTGGATTTTTTCTATATACCTTGATGTATTTAAAGGATTTTCCACAATGTATGGAAGCCTGACTACAATTGTATTGATTATGCTTTGGATGTATTTTTGTATGTATTGTATTCTGCTTGGAGGAGAATTAAATTACATGGTGAACAGCGGTTTCTTTGGCAAAAATTAATGCCAGAGGAATTATTTCTTGACATCCGGAATTCATATGTTACAATAATTAAGTATTGATGAAAAAAGCAATGACCGTGTCAGTAGTGCCCCATTTTCCAAAAGAGAGAGAGAATCACCGGGCTGAAAGTTCTCTCGGGTTCAGATGGCAAACGAATTTCCCACGCGAGCTGTATTCTTGAAGTTATAGTAGAGGATGCCGTAGATGCACGTTACGCAGTGAATGAGTGCCTGTATCAGATTGTGATATGGGAATCAGGGTGGTATCACGGGTTAGACCTCGTCCCTTTGCTGGGATGGGGATTTTTTTATTTTATAAGAGTAATTATTCAGACCTCTTAGAATCAGATAAGAAGAGAAAGGAAGAAAACGATGAAAGACAAACTTCAGAACATCAAAGATGAAGCGCTGAGAGCCATTGAACAGGCTGATGTGCCGGAGAAATTGAATGATGTGCGTGTAAAGTTCCTTGGTAAAAAGGGAGAACTTACTGCAGTATTGAAAGGAATGAAAGATGTTGCACCGGAAGACAGACCAAAGGTGGGACAGATGGTAAATGAGACCAGAGCTGCGATTGAGAGCGTTCTGGAAGAGACAAAAGCGAAGATGGAAAGAGCAATCCGTGAGGAGAAAATGAAACAGGAAGTGATCGATGTTACGCTCCCGGCAAAGAAGAACACGGTTGGACATCGTCATCCGAATACGATTGCTCTGGAAGAGGTGGAGAGAATCTTCACCGGTATGGGATATGAAGTGGTAGAAGGACCGGAAATTGAATATGATGAATATAATTTCAGAAAATTGAATATTCCGGACGGACATCCTGCTAAGGATGAACAGGATACTTTCTATATTAATAAGGATATCGTGCTGAGAACTCAGACTTCTCCGGTACAGGCACGTATTATGGAGCAGGGCAAGCTTCCAATCTGCATCCTGTCTCCGGGACGTGTATTCCGTTCTGATGAAGTGGATGCGACACATTCTCCATCCTTCCATCAGATTGAAGGTCTGGTCATCGATAAGAATATCTCCTTCTCAGATCTGAAAGGAACACTGGAAGTGTTTGCAAAAGAGCTGTTTGGAGAAGAGACAAAGACAAAATTCAGACCACATCACTTCCCGTTCACGGAGCCAAGTGCCGAGATGGATGTTACCTGCTTCAAATGTGGGGGAAAAGGATGCCGTTTCTGTAAAGGATCCGGCTGGATCGAGATCCTTGGCTGTGGTATGGTACACCCACATGTTCTGGAAATGTGCGGAATCGATCCAGAGGAATACACGGGATTTGCTTTTGGTGTAGGTCTGGAACGTATTGCACTTCTGAAATATGAGATTGATGATATGAGACTGTTATACGAAAATGATATTCGTTTCCTGAAACAGTTCTAATTCATAAGGAGGAGAAAAGAGAATGAATACTTCATTATCATGGATAAAAGCGTATGTTCCAGACCTGGATGTAACGGCTCAGGAATATACAGATGCAATGACTCTGTCAGGTACAAAAGTAGAAGGATATGAGAAGCTGGACGCGGATCTGGATAAGATCGTGATCGGCCAGATTGAAAAGATTGAGAGACATCCGGATGCAGATAAGCTGATTATCTGTCAGGTAAATGTCGGAACAGAGACGGTACAGATTGTTACAGGTGCTCCGAATGTGAAAGAAGGAGATAAGGTTCCAGTTGTACTGGATGGCGGACGTGTTGCAGGAGGACATGAACCGGGACAGCGTGTGCAGGGTGGAATTAAGATTAAAAAGGGCAAACTTCGCGGTGTGGAAAGCTGTGGCATGATGTGTTCCATTGAAGAGCTTGGTTCCAACAGAGATATGTATCCGGAAGCACCAGAGTTCGGAATTTATATTTTCGATGATGACGCAGTAGTTGGTGAGAGTGCGGTCAAAGCACTTGGGTTGGATGATGTTGTCGTAGAATATGAAGTAACATCCAACCGTGTAGACTGCTTCAGTGTGGTTGGAATTGCAAGAGAAGCAGCAGCTACATTTGGCAAAGAGTTCTATCCGCCGGTAGTGACACCGACAGGGAATGACGAAGATGTCAATGACTATATTAAGGTGACTGTAAAAGATACGGATCTGTGTCCGAGATATTGTGCAAGAGTCGTAAAGAATATTAAGATCGGCCCATCCCCGAAATGGATGCAGAGAAGACTGGCTTCGGTAGGAATTCGTCCGATTAATAATCTGGTTGATATTACAAACTATGTAATGGAAGAATATGGACAGCCGATGCATGCATATGATCTGGATACGATCGAAGGGCGTGAAATTATTGTCCGCACTGCAGAAAAAGGGGAGAAATTCACGACACTGGACGGTCAGGAAAGAGAGATGGATGAATCTGTACTGATGATCTGCGATGGAAAGAAATCCATTGGTATCGCAGGTATCATGGGCGGTGAGAATTCTATGATCACAGATGACGTTCATACAATGCTGTTTGAAGCGGCATGCTTTGATGGAACCAATATCCGTAAATCCAGCAAGAAGATCGGACTTCGTACGGATGCTTCCGGTAAATTCGAAAAAGGACTGGATCCGAATAATGCACAGGCAGCAATCGACCGTGCCTGCCAGCTGGTGGAAGAGATGGGAGCCGGTGAAGTAGTTGGCGGAATGGTAGATGTATATGGAAAGAAGAAAGAACCTGTAAGAGTTCCATTTGACCAGGATAAGATCAACAGTCTTCTGGGAACCAATATCTCCAAAGAAGATATGATCGGTTATTTCAAGAAAATTGATCTGGAATATGATGAAGAAACGAATGAGGTGATTGCACCGACCTTCCGTCATGATCTGTTCCGTATCGCCGATCTGGCAGAAGAGGTTGCAAGATTCTATGGATATGATAATATCCCGACCACCCTTCCAAAGGGAGAGACTACAACTGGTAAATTATCCTTTAAGTTAAGGGTGGAACAGGTGGCTCGTGATATTGCTGAATTCTGTGGCTTCAGCCAGGGAATGACATATTCTTTTGAAAGCCCGAAGGTATTTGACAAGCTGCGCATTCCAGAAGATTCCAGCCTGCGAAATGCAATTGAGATTATGAATCCGCTGGGAGAGGATTACAGTATCATGCGTACTTCCTCCCTGAATGGTATGCTGACTTCTCTTGCAACCAACTACAATAGAAGAAATAAAGATGTAAGATTATACGAGCTGGCAAATATCTATCTGCCGAAGTCACTGCCGCTGACAGAGCTTCCGGAAGAACGTGTACAGTTTACCCTTGGTATGTACGGAGAAGGGGACTTCTTTACCATGAAAGGTGTGGTAGAAGAATTCTTCGACAAAGTCGGTATGCATAAGAAAGAATCTTATGATCCGAATGCAGGAAAACCGTTCTTACATCCGGGACGTCAGGCAAATATTATTTATGACGGAAGAGTTGTAGGATATCTCGGAGAGGTGCATCCGGATGTGGCAGATGCATATGGTATTGGAACCAGAACTTATATTGCAGTCATTGATATGCCAGAAATCGTAGCAAAAGCAACCTTTGACAGAAAATACAGTGGAATCGCAAAATTCCCTGCAGTTACCCGTGACATCAGTATGGTAATGCCAAAAGAGATTCTGGTAGGACAGATTGAAGATATCATTGAGGAAAAAGGCGGCGCATATCTGGAAAGTTATGCTCTGTTTGACATCTATGAAGGTGCACAGATTAAGCCAGGATTCAAGTCCGTTGCTTATTCTATTGTATTCCGCGCAAAAGATAAGACTCTTGAAGATGCAGATGTAACGGCGGCAATGGAAAGGATTCTGAAAGCACTGGAAGAAATGGGTATTGAGCTTCGTAAATAATTCATGTGAGGTTACAATATGAAGAAAAAACAGATCATTGGGCTGGTCATAGCGGTTGTGCTGTTTATTGTGACAGGTGTGATCAGCGTATTGACGAATACAATTTCCCGGAATATGCTGCAGGAGCAGATGAGTGGCTTTGACTTCCTTGCAGATTCTTATGAATTTGATCCACCAGAAGAGGACTACATTGCAGTGGTCAGAGTAGAAGGTACTATTCAGGAACAGTCGGGTAGTGATTCACTGAGTGGATCTGGGGTATATCAGCATTCGACAACGTTAGAGTATATAGATAATCTTATGGATGATTCCAATAACCGGGGAATTCTGCTGTATGTGGATTCTCCTGGTGGAACCGTCTATGAATCAGAAGAACTGTATCTGAAATTAAAAGAATATAAGGAAACGACAGGACGGCCAATCTGGGATTATATGGCACATTATGCAGCGTCAGGCGGATATATGGTATCTATGGCAGCAGATAAGATCTATGCCAATCCAAATACGACGACAGGCTCCATCGGTGTGATTATGTCTGGGTATGATATGTCCGGTCTGTATGAAAAACTGGGAATCCGTTATATCAGCATCACCAGTGGGGAAAATAAAGACAGCAGTAAGATGACAGACAGTCAGATTGACATCTATCAGGAACAGGTAAATGAATACTATAATAAGTTTGTAGATATCGTTGCAGAAGGACGCAAAATGACAGCAGATGATGTGAGAGTGCTGGCAGACGGGCGTACCTATACTGCAAATCAGGCGAAAGAGAATGGTCTGATTGATGAGATCAGTCTGTATGATGATATGGTGGATGTGATGTGTGAGGAACTGGGAACGTATGAGTTCTATGAGATGGAAACACAGACTGGTATGCTGTCTTCACTCCTTTTAAAAGTAGAAAAACTGGTTCCGAAGTCTGAAGCACAGATTCTGAAGGAAACCGCAGCAAGTATGGAAAGCGGGGTGCCGATGTACTATGCAGAACAGTTACAGTAATGAACAGGCAGATCCTGCTGGTTTCTGGGTTCGTCTGGCTGCATATGTAATTGACAGCCTGATCGCGTTTGCAGCGTTATTGATTGTGCGTCTGGTTTTATGTGTCGTATCACTGGTAACCAATGGAACAATCCTGAGTGAAAGCATTTTATTTCAATATACTTTGAAAGATATTATTTTGTATGTACTTCAGGTATTATATTTTATTTTGTGTACATATTATACAGGTACGACACTTGGGAAAAGAGCGTTGAATCTGAGGGTGGTCCGTGCAGACGGTGAAGAAAAGCCGGATCTTTTCTCTATCGTTTACCGGGAAACCGTTGGAAGATTCCTGTGCAGTATGACGATCGGCATTGGATATATTATGGCCGGTCTGGACGGAAAAAAGCAGGGACTTCACGATATGCTTGCGGATACCAGAGTCGTGTATCTGAAAAAGATCAAAGTAAAAACGATTGTACAGCCGGTGCAGCCAGGCCCGGAAGAACCGGTGATACAGCCGAGTTCGGAAGAATTATCGGAAGAAAAACAGGAAAGGAATTCATAATTATGAAACGTCAGGATTTTTATTATGAATTGCCGGAAGAATTAATTGCGCAGGATCCGCTTGAAGATCGTTCCAGCTCCAGACTTCTTGTCCTAGACAAGGAGACTGGGGCTGTTTCCCATCATGTGTTTAAAGAAATCGTAGATTACTTGCATGAAGGAGACTGCCTTGTAATCAATGATACAAAAGTAATTCCGGCAAGACTGATTGGTTCCAAGGTTGGAACGAATGCAAAGATAGAAATATTATTATTAAAAAGAAAAGAAAATAATATCTGGGAGACGCTTGTTAAACCAGGGAAAAAAGCAAAAGTTGGCACAAAGATCAGCTTTGGAGAAGGACTTCTGATCGGAGAAGTTATCGATGTAGTAGAAGAGGGAAACCGACTGGTTCAGTTTACTTATGAAGGAATCTTTGAAGAAATCCTGGATCAGTTAGGGCAGATGCCTCTGCCACCGTATATTACACATCAGCTGAAGGACAAAAACCGATATCAGACGGTATATGCAAAACATACCGGATCGGCAGCGGCCCCAACGGCGGGACTTCATTTCACTCCTGAACTTCTGGAGCAGATTCAGGATATGGGGGTGGATATTGCAAGAGTTACCCTGCATGTCGGGCTTGGAACTTTCCGTCCGGTGAAGGTGGATGAGATTACCGACCATCACATGCATTCAGAATTTTTCATAATTGATGAAGAGGCGACAGAAAAGATTAACCGTGCAAAAGATTCCGGTCACCGGGTGATCTGTGTCGGAACAACAAGTTGCAGAACGATTGAATCTGCGGCAGATGAGACAGGACATCTGAAAGCATGCAGCGGATGGACGGATATCTTCATCTATCCTGGATATCAGTTTAAGATTCTGGACTGTCTGATCACGAACTTCCATTTGCCGGAATCGACATTGATCATGCTGGTCTCTGCACTGGCAGGAAGAGAACACGTACTGGCAGCGTATGAAGAGGCAGTCAAAGAACGATATCGATTCTTCTCATTTGGGGATGCGATGTTTATCAAGTAGAGTTTTTATTAAGATTTGATATAATTTATCCTAAGGCGATCTGTCATTGGCAGATCGCCTTGTATATATAGCGTACGAGGCTAAAATGAGCGAATCCGTTCATCATTAAGTCGTTTTATGATTTCAACTGCCAGTTTCACGCTGTTTTCATATTTGATGTAGAACCAGCATAGAATGCGACAAGGAGTGTGATGAGAAAATGAATTTAAAAGAATCTCCTGCAGCATATGCAGATATTCAAGGAAACAAAAATTATCCGAATCTCAAAGGAAAAGTGTATTTTTATGATACTTATGGAGGAACGATGGCAGCAGTAACTGTTCGTGGAATTACAGATGGAAATGGAAAAAACAGTCAGAACTTCCATGGATTTCATATTCATGCCGGAAAAGAGTGTACGGGCAATGAGGAAGAGCCATTTATGAATGTGGATGGACATTATAATCCAGAAAATACAGAACATCCGCAGCATGCGGGAGATCTTCCACCTCTGTTGAGTAACAACGGTGTTGCATGGATGTCTGTATATACAGACCGGTTTTATCCGGAAGATATTATAGGAAAGACGGTAATTATTCATGCTATGGCAGATGATTTTCATACACAGCCATCAGGAAATTCAGGAGAAATGATAGCCTGTGGAGAGATAAAAGAATGGGATGAAAAAAACAGAAATGCATAAAGAGAAAAGTGCCGCTCCAAAGGAGATCATAGCCTTGGAGCAGCACCAGATTTTTATAAAACGAGTTATTTCAAAATCATTAGTTCTTTTGGGAAATGAGTCAGAACTTCAGTTCCGGTTTCAGTGATGAGAACGGTGTCCTCAATACGTACACCACCCCATCCAGGAATGTAGATGCCTGGTTCCATGGTGATGACGCATCCTGGAAGCATTGTTCTGGTACCATTGATGCCGAGGAAAGGTTCCTCATGAAGATCCAGTCCGACGCCATGGCCCATGCCGGAGTAATAATATTCTTCATATTTTGACACAATCTTGCGGATCTCAGCATCCGGCTTTGTTGCATGAACGCCCGGACCCATGTTCTGTAAGCCAATTTCCTGTCCTTTTCTTACTAATTCGTAGACTTCACGCTGTTTTTCGTCAGGTTTTCCAACAACGAAAGTACGTGTGATATCGGAGATATATCCGTTATACATAGCGCCAAAATCAACCAGGACGAAATCACCTTCTTCTACTTTCTTATCTCCCGGCTTTCCGTGAAGGAGAGAAGTTTTCGCTCCGGAGATCAGGATGGTTTCAAATCCAAGATCGTGTGCACCATGCATTTTCATACTGAATTCCAGACGAGCACATAATTCACGTTCACCTACACCTGGTTTAATATAAGGAACGAGTTCTTCTAATGCCTTGTCGGCAATTTCACAGGCAATACGGGTATTCGCTACTTCCTCTTCGGATTTTGCATACCGTAATTCTTCGATGATATTGCGGGTTGGGACAAGCTCCGTTCCACAGGAAGCAAGAAGTTTTTCTAATTCTGCATATTTATCGTAGGTTGTAAAACATTCTTCAAAACCAAGTTTTTTGATTCCGGCTTTGGAGCAGGCATATGCGACTGCTTTTGGAAGACTTCTGTCATGAAAGTGCCAGTTAACAATCTCGAATTCAGGGCAGGAAGCTTCTGCAAGTTCGGTGAAACGACTGTCTGTGATAACATATTGTCCATTTTTAGAGATAACAGCATAGGCCAGTTCGTCCGGATAACCGGTGGTGTAGTTCACATTGGACTTCTTGGTAATATAGAGCCCGTCAAGGTTTTGTTCCTCCAATATGCTTAATATTTTTTCAATTTTGTTCATTTGGATAGTCCTCCCTTATAGAAAAAATAAATATGTATACTTTGGTTTAGACTTTAGTCTATAAATAACATAGCAGAATTGGTAAAATGTGTCAATGAGAAAAGAGAAAAAGGTGAAAAGTCATACAGAATGCATAATGATATGGGAATGTATACGGTCAATTGACTTGGGAATAATGATTTGACATCAGGAAACGAAACCGATAGAATTGTAGGGAGAATGGGTTTTGATTACGGAAAAGATGGATAGGTGAGAAGGTGAAATATGGCAGAAAAATTACTTGCAAAGGGGTATACGACGGGAACCTGCGCGCAGGCTGCGACGAAGGCTGCGATGCAGATGCTGTTGACGGGAAATCGTTGTGAAAAGGTTCAGATAGAATTGCCTCAGGGGTCGAAACTCGTGTTGGATATTCAGAAGATTCAGATGATATATGATGAAAAAAAACAGATATTACCTGTGGAAGTGTCTTGTGCGGTAAAAAAAGACAGTGGAGATGATCCTGATATCACGAATGGAGTACTGGTCTATAGTAAAGTGGTCAGGAATTCAAACGGAAGCATGATTCTGGATGGTGGAAGAGGAATTGGACGAGTCACAAAGCCGGGACTTGATCAGAAGGTTGGAGAAGCTGCGATTAACAGAGTTCCCAGACAAATGATCCTGAAAGAAGTAAGGGAAGCATGTGAAGAAGTCGGATATACCGACGGGATTACGGTAGAGATATCCATTCCAGAGGGAGAACGGCTGGCAGCGGAGACATTTAATCCAAGGCTTGGAATTGAAGGAGGACTTTCCATTCTGGGAACAACGGGAATCGTGGAGCCTATGAGCGAGCAGGCATTAATTGACACTATCCGCGTAGAGATGAAGGTATGCCTGGCGGATCGGCACCGTTATCTGATCGTCGCCCCGGGAAATTATGGTCTTGATTTTTTGAAGGCACAATATGGAATCGAAGATTCTGAAATTGTGAAGTGCAGTAATTATATCGGACAGACACTGGATATGGCGGTGGAGATGGAATGTGATGGAATTCTGCTGGCAGGGCATATCGGCAAGTTGATCAAAGTGTCAGGAGGTATTATGAATACGCATTCAAAATGGGCGGACTGCCGGATGGAGCTTCTGGCTGCGGCTGCTCTTCGAGGTGGGTTAACTGGGAAAAAAGCTTCTTCACTCCTGGATTGTGTGACGACCGATGATGCGTTAGAAAAATGTACGGAGAACGAGAGAATGCTGGTGATGCAGCAGGTGATGGAGAAGATAGAAGAATATATGAATTATCGCACCGGAGGAAAACTGATGACCGGAGCGGTTACATTTTCCAATGTATATGGGATTCTTGGAAAGACAAATCAGGCAGAAGCATTGATATATCATTTTAGAAAAGAAAGAGGATTGTAAACGTATGGCAGGAAAATTATACGGGATCGGAGTCGGGCCGGGAGATCCGGAGCTTATGACGATCAAGGCGGTCAAAATATTAAAGGAATGTGATGTGATCGCAGTACCAGGAAAAGTTCCGGAAGAAACGGTTGCATACAGGATTGCTGTTCAGGTATGTCCTGAAATAGAGAAAAAACGGTTGATTGGAATCTATATGCCAATGACAAAGGACAAAACGATGTTGGAAGAAAGTCATGAGGCGGGAGTGCGGATGCTGAGGGAACAGCTGGATGCCGGGAAAAAGACAGCGTTTATGACGCTGGGGGATCCGACTGTCTATTCCACATACCTGTATCTTCATAACCAGATCCGAAGTGCCGGATACGAAGCAGAGATCATAAGTGGAGTGCCCTCATTTTGTGCAGCGGCAGCAAAACTTCATATGAGTATTGGTGAAAAAGACGAACAGATTCATGTGATCCCTGCATCCTATCAGATGGAAGAAGCGCTGGATCTGCCAGGAACGAAGATATTGATGAAAGCAGGGAAAAAGCTCCCTGCTGTAAAGAAACTGCTGCAGGACCGGAACGCTGAGGCAGTGATGGTAGAAAATTGTGGTATGGAAAATGAACGGATCTATTATGAAACGAACCAGATTCCGGAGGATGCCGGTTATTATACTCTGTTGTTTGTGAAAGAAGGAGGAGAAGCATGATACACTTCGTAGGAGCAGGTCCCGGAGCGGTTGATCTGATTACCGTCCGGGGGCAAAAGCTGCTGGAACAGGCGGATGTTGTGATCTATGCAGGATCATTGGTGAATCCTGGATTATTAGATTGTGTCAAAAGAAACTGTAAAGTATACAATAGCGCAACAATGACATTAGAAGAAGTATTAGAAGTCATGGAACAGGCGGAGAATGAAGGGAAGATGACGGTGCGACTTCATACGGGAGATCCTTGCCTTTATGGAGCAATCAGGGAGCAAATGGACTGGCTGGATGAAAAGAAAATCCCATATGATTCCTGTCCGGGTGTCAGCTCTTTCTGTGGTGCGGCGTCAGCTTTGAATCTGGAGTATACGTTACCGAACGTGTCCCAGAGTGTGGTCATTACCAGAATGCAGGGAAGAACATCGGTACCAGAAAAAGAGACGGTTGCTTCTTTCGCTTCTCATGGTGCAACGATGGTGCTTTTCTTAAGTACAGGGCTTCTGGAACAACTGGAACAGCAGTTGGTGGAAGGCGGATATACACCAGATACTCCGGCTGCGATCGTGTATAAAGCAACCTGGCCTGATGAGGAAAAATATGTCTGCACCGTATCTGATCTTGCAAAGACGGCGAAAGAACATCAGATTACAAAGACAGCCCTGATTATTGTAGGGGATGTCGTAACCCATCATTTTTATGAGCGGTCAAAGTTATATGATCCGAGATTTACAACGGAGTTCAGGGAGGCAAAATGAAGATTGCAGTCATAAGCTTTACAATCAATGGGAAACGTCTTGCTGACAGGATGATAGAGAAATTGAAAAATCAGCATATGTTCACAAGTGCAGTGAAATGTTCTGGTGTGGCATCCTCCATTCAGGAAAGTCTGGGAGAATGGACCAAAGAAATGTTCCAAAGCCAGGATGCATTGATCTTTGTGGGTGCGGTGCAGATTGCTGTCCGGGCAATCGCTCCGTATATCCGATCAAAAACCACAGATCCGGCAGTGTTGGTTTTTGATGAAAAAGGGAACTATGGAATCCCAATTCTGTCCGGTCATCTTGGTGGAGCCAATGAGCTGGTGAAGGAAATCTGCGGAGTCATTGAGGCACAACCGATAGTAACTACTGCAACCGATATTAATGGCAGATGGGCAGTGGATGTATTTGCCAGAAAGAATCGTCTTGTAATCTGTGAGATGGAACAGGCAAAGCGGATATCAGCATCTATTCTGAAAGGGAATACGGTTACGGTTGCAGTAAATGAATGGAATCGAAGAGTGAAAGGAAAACTTCCGAAAGAAGTGGAACAATATATAGAAGATGTGGGAAATGTACCAGATATACGGATCGGCATCTATGAGAAAGAGGAAAAGGAAAGAGATTCTCTGTATCTGATTCCGAAAGCAGTAGTAGTGGGAATTGGGTGTAAAAAAGGGAGTTCTCTGCTACAGATAGAACAGGCGGTAGAAAAAGCTCTGAAGCGATCAAAAATCTGCCGGAACAGCCTTTCTAAAGTCGCAAGTATCGATCTGAAAGAGCAGGAAACGGGGATTCTGGAATACTGTGAGAAATATCATCTGAAGAAGGAATTTTATTCAGCAAAAGAATTAAATCAGGTTCCTGGTGATTTTTCGGGATCGGAATTTGTAACACAGGTGACTGGTGTGGATAATGTGTGTGAACGCAGTGCGGTACTGGCAAGTGGGAATGGAAACCTGATTATGAGGAAAATGGCGCTGAACGGCGTGACAGTTGCTTTGGCACAGGAGGATTGGAAAATTGAGTTTGAATAAAATATATGTAGTTGGAATGGGGCCGGGGGCCTATGAGGAGATGACGGTAAGAGCGGTGAAAACGTTGGAAGAATGCGAAGTGATTGTTGGATATACAGTATATGTGGATCTATTAAAAGAGCATTTCCCGGGGAAAGAATTCATGACTACACCTATGAGGCAGGAAGTGCAGAGATGCCGTATGGCATTCGAAGCGGCAGCCACTGGAAAGAAAACAGCAATGGTATGCAGTGGGGATGCGGGAATCTATGGTATGGCAGGTCTGATGTATGAATTAGGGGAAGAATTCCCACAGGTAGAAATAGAGGTTGTACCTGGCGTAACGGCCGCAATCGGTGGTTCTGCAGTCCTTGGTGCGGCAGTTGGGCATGACTGTGCACTGATCAGCCTGAGTGATCTTCTGACCCCATGGGAAGTAATTGAAAAAAGATTACTGGCGGCAGCAGAATCAGATTTCGTGATTTGTCTGTATAATCCGTCGAGCAAAAAGCGAAGTGATTATCTAAAAAAAGCATGTATGTTGATGCTGGAGTATAAGAAGGAAGATACGGTGTGCGGAATTGTGCGGCAGATTGCAAGAGAGGGAGAAGAAATACAGCTTCTGCCCCTGAATGAACTGAAAGATATAGCTGTGGATATGTTTTCTACCGTATTTATTGGCAATAGTCAGACAAAGATCATCCGGGGACGGATGGTAACACCAAGAGGATATCAGATATGAAAAATAATAAGATTCTGATCTATGCAGGGACAACGGAAGGAAGGAAACTGGCATCTTACCTGGTCAGGAGAGGCATGCAGGTACATGTCTGCGTAGCGACTGCCTATGGGGCCAGTCTTCTGCCGGAAGAGGGAAATATTACCGTATCCCATGAAAGGATGGATTGTGAGCGGATGAAAGAATTCATTGCAGCGTACAGACCGGATTATGTGGTCGATGCAACACATCCTTATGCCAAAGAAGTGACAAAAAATGTAAAAGAAGCATGTGAGAAGCAGAGTGTTTCTTATCTGCGGCTGGTCCGGAAAGAGGAGCAGCTGCAGGGGGAAATCTGCGTGGAAGATGTAGATGCAGCAGTAAGATATCTGGAGAACACAAGTGGAAATATACTGGTTACGACCGGAAGTAAGGAGCTGGAGGCTTATACGAAGATCCCTGACTATAAAGAACGGGTCTACGCAAGAGTGTTATCCTTAAAACAGGTCGTTGAAAAATGTGAAGAGCTTGGATTTGCCGGACGTCATCTGATCTGTATGCAGGGACCATTTTCCACAGAATTGAATCTGGCAATGTTACGGGAATATGATATCGATTATCTTGTTACCAAGGAGTCCGGCGTGGCAGGAGGATTTCAGCAGAAATGGGAAGCGGCAAGGGAAGCCGGTGTGCAGCTTGTTGTAATCGGACGTCCGGAAAAAGAAACGGGATACAGCTATGGAGAAATTTGTAAGTTTCTAAAAAAAGAATTTAATTTAAATGACAAGTGGAATATTTCTTTGGTAGGAATCGGGACTGGAGCGGCGAAAGTGTTTACAGAGGAAGCAAAAGAAGCCATCCAACATGCGGATCTTCTGATCGGGGCAGGAAGAATGCTCCGTGCGGCGGCACAAGAAGGACAGCCGGTTTATGAAGAATATCTGCCAGAGAAGATTATTGGATATATGAAAGAACATCCGGAGTACGAGCAAGTGACAGTGGCACTTTCGGGCGATCCTGGTTTTTACAGTGGAGCGAAAAAATTGATGGAGCTGATAACAAAGGAGCCACAGATGGAAGGGGGAATCATACCAGGAATTTCTTCTGTCTCATATTTTGCAGCAAAACTAGGAGTATCCTGGGAGGATGCGTCTTTGATCAGTGTACATGGAAGAAAAGAGAATCTGATCTCGGCTATCCGGGAACATCAGAAAGTATTTGCTCTGGTCAGCGGTACACAAGAAATATGTGATATTTTGAAAAAAATGGATGATTACGGATATGGTGATCTTCGCGTCTGCACCGGGACAGAATTATCTTATCCGACGGAGCGGATCCGGGAAGGAACTGCTCGTTCCCTTCAGGAGGATCCGGGAGAGAACCTGGCGGTACTGTATATAGAGAACCCGGTGGGAGGAACGAATCCTGTAACACCCGGAATTTCAGATGAGGTATTCATCCGCAGAGAGGTTCCAATGACAAAAGAAGAAGTGCGAACCATTTCGTTGTCAAAGCTTCGAATCTGTTCAGATTCCGTAATCTATGATGTGGGTGCGGGAACAGGATCGGTCTCAGTAGAAGCCGCTCTTCTGGCAAAGCATGGACAAGTCTATGCGATTGAACGAAAATCAGAAGCAATAGAGTTGATCAGAGAAAATCAGAAAAAGATGCATGCAGAGAATCTGACTGTGATCGAAGGAACGGCACCGGAGGATTTGAAAGAACTGCCTGCACCGGATGGTGTCTTTATCGGAGGAAGCGGTGGACATCTCAAAGAGATCCTTGAACTTGTGGAGAAGAAGAATCCGAAAGCACGTGTCGTGATCAATGCGATTTCTCTGGAAACGCTGCAGGAAGCCATGGAATGGGTGAAAAATGGAAATGTTATGGACGAAGAGGTTCTGCAGATATCGGTAAATAAGTCCAGAAAGATAGGAAGTTATCATATGATGATGGGACAGAATCCGATTTATATCATTAGTTTTCAATTGAATGGAAAAGAGGAGACAAAATGAAACTGCCGAGATTGATCATTACAGCACCGGGGAGTGGTACCGGAAAAACAATGATTACCTGCGGAATCCTGCAGGCACTGAAAAAACGTGGATTGAATGTATCTTCTTTTAAATGCGGACCGGATTACATTGATCCGATGTTCCACCGGGAAGCCATCGGGGTCAACAGCTATAATCTGGATTCCTTCCTGTGTGGGCGAAACGGTGTGAGAGAGCTGCTTCTGAAGAATGGAAAAGAGGCAGACATTGCTATCATCGAGGGAGTCATGGGATATTATGACGGACTGGCAGGTATTTCTGTCCAGGCGAGCGCATATGACATTGCAGATCTTACGGACACACCGTCAGTGTTGGTGATGGACTGCAGAGGTGTCAGTGTTTCAATTGTGCCATATATTCAGGGATTCTTGAATTATAGAAAAAATAGTCATATTCACGGGGTGATCCTGAATCGGTTATCACCTGCGATGTATGGTCGGATGAAACAGATGATCGAGACACAGACAGGAATCACAGTATATGGGTATGTCCCGGTGATAAAGGAAGGCACGTTGGACAGTCGTTATCTTGGTTTAAAGCTTCCGCATGAAGTGGAAGGATTGAGGCAGCGCCTGGAGCACCTGGCAGAGACAATGGAAGAAACACTGGATCTGGACGGATTGATCGAACTGGCGGTGCAGGCTTCTCCTGAGAAACTGGATTCCCAGACAGAAGAGAGAACTATCGAAAAACAGAGGACTGATCCGGCAGGACAAGATTACCGGGAGCTTCGGATCGGACTGGCAAAGGATGAGGCATTTTGCTTTGTATATCAGGATAATCTGGATCTGATAAAGAGCTGGAATGTTACGCTGGTTCCATTCTCCCCAATTCATGATCAGATGCTTCCGGACGATCTGGATGGACTTTTACTATATGGAGGATATCCGGAACTTTATGCGAAAGAATTGAGTGAGAATGCAGGTATGCGGATGCAGATAAAAGACATGTTGGAATGTGGGATGCCCTGTATGGCGGAATGTGGGGGATTCATGTATCTGCAGCAGGAGATTCAGAATGAAGAAGGAGAATGCTTTGCCATGGCAGGAGTGCTGCCGGGAAAAAGCTATCATACCAGCTCTCTAAAACGGTTCGGATATATTACCCTTAAGGAAGGAACTGTATTTGGGCAGGAGGTTGGTGAGATTCCTGCGCATGAGTTTCATTATTATGATTCCGAAATGTGCGGGGAAGCTTTTCGGGCGGATAAGCCATTGTCTGTCCGGTCCTGGAGGTGTATGATGAGTACAGATACGCTGCTTGCCGGTTATCCGCATATACATTATTATGGAAATCCACGAATCCTTCAGGCGTATCTGGATGCATGCAGAAAATGGAAGAAAAAAGAAGAAAGACGAGATAAAAATGAGGCCAGAAGAAAAGAACCTGAAAGAATTGATCGGAGCAATAAAGCCAATTGATCAGAAATCAGCAGAGACTGCGCAGAAGAAGTGGAACTCCATTGCAAAACCGCTGCACAGTCTGGGAAAACTGGAGGAGCATGTGATTCGAATTGCCGCAATTTCAGGAGATCCGGAAGTGAGTCTGGATCGTAAAGCGTTGATTGTGATGTGCGCGGATAATGGAGTGGTGGAAGAAGGAGTCACACAGACCGGCCAGGAGATAACAGCCATTGTTGCAGAGAATTTTCTGACCTGTAATACCAGTGCGGCACTGATGTGCAGGAAAGCCGGAGTGGATCTGTTTCCGATTGATATTGGAATGATTACCGATACGAAGGTTCCAAACCATAAGATTGCTTATGGAACGAAAAATATGACGAAAGAGCCGGCCATGACCAGGGAAGAGGCAGTAAGAGCAATCCTGACAGGAATGGAAGAAGTCGGGAAAAGAAAAGAAGAGGGATATCAGATTCTGGCAACCGGAGAGATGGGAATCGGAAATACAACGACCAGTAGTGCAGTAGCATCTGTACTTTTGAAACAACCGGTGGAGACAATGACCGGACGAGGGGCAGGACTTACCAGTGAAGGGCTGAGGCGAAAAATAGAAACGATACAAAAAGCAATTCAGGTGAATCGGCCAGATCCATCGGATGCTATGGATGTTTTAGCGAAAGTAGGAGGGTTTGATCTTGCCGGACTTGCGGGTGTGTTTCTGGGAGGTGCGTACTATCGGCTTCCAGTTGTGATAGATGGATTTATCTCTGCTGCGGCAGCGCTGATTGCAGAACGAATGTGTCCTTTAGCAAAAGAATATATGCTTGCATCCCATGTATCAAAAGAACCTGGAATGCATATGATTCTGGATGTGCTGGGAATGGAAGCTGCGCTTACCTGTGATATGTGCCTGGGAGAAGGAACCGGAGCAGTAGCTTATCTTCCGGTCTTGGATCTTGCAGTGGAAGTATATCAGAAGATGAGCACCTTTTCGGAAAATAATATTGAAGATTATGAAGAATTAGGGGATAAATAATGATACATTTGATTACAGGCGGAAGTGGAAGTGGAAAATCTGCCTATGCAGAAGAGTGGCTGATGTGTCATAAAGGGAACGATTCAAAGTTTCCGTGTCTTTATATTGCAACGATGATGCCATATGGAGCGGAGACAAAAAAAAAGATTGAACGACATCACAGACTTAGAGCAGGGAAAGGATTCCAGACACTGGAACGGTATACAGATCTTGCAGGACTTGGCATTCCGGAGAATCAGGGAATTCTTCTGGAGTGTATGTCTAATCTTGCGGCAAATGAATTCTATCATGAGGATGGATCGATGGAAGAGGTTGGCTCGACGTGTGAACGGATTCTGAAAGGTGTCAGTTATCTGGTATGTAAAACTCCTTGCCTGGTAATTGTGACCAATGAAGTGAATTCGGATATCAATTCATACAGCTCTGAGACGGAGCAATATCGAAATTTGATCGGCAGGCTGAATCAGAAGCTTGGGCAGATGGCCGATCGGGTGACAGAAGTCGTATATGGAATTCCGGTGGTGATAAAAGAATGAGAAAGAGATTATGGAATAGTTTTAAAATTGCATTTTCGATGTACAGCAGGATCCCGATGCCGAATAGTGAATGGACGGAGGAAAATATATCGTATGCTATGTGCTTTTTTCCTTGGATCGGGGCGGTGATCGGAGCAGTAAGTCTGGGAATCTTCCGATTATCTGAATGGGCACAGAAAATGGGGATATCGGTTAGTCCGCTGCTCGGGACAATCCTTCTTGTGCTGGTTCCAATCCTGATCACCGGAGGGATTCATATGGATGGATTTCTGGATACGCAGGATGCATTAAGTTCTTATCAGCCAAAAGAACGCAGACTGGAGATTTTAAAGGATTCCCATGCAGGAGCATTCGCGATTATTTCCTGTGCAGTATATCTGCTTTTTTATGTAGGAGTCTATTCTTCTCTTTCCTGGGAAAGTATAAAGGTAATTGCGCTGGGATTTGTCTTATCCCGGATTTTAAGCGGCCTTGCGGTTGTGACGTTTCCACAGGCAAGAAAGAATGGAATGGCAGCAACTTTTTCTCAGAACGCAGCCAAGAAAGCGACCAAAGCCGTGCTGATTCTCTATCTCATTATTCTGGGAATGATCATTTTGGCAGTCGGCGGATGGAGAGGCCTTGTGTGCCTGATCACGGCGGGCTTCATGTTTTTATATTATTATCGGATGTCGATGGATAAGTTTGGCGGCATTACCGGAGATCTGGCAGGATATTTCCTGCAGATGTGTGAGCTGCTTATGGCTGCGGCAGTTGTAGTGTCAGATGTTGTCATCAAGAGTATCATTGGATAACCTCTCTAAAAAGGGATATAGAAGGAGAAATAGTAGTGCTTCACAGACAAAAAGGAGGAGTGGATCTGTGGAAATGATCATAGGTGGTGCATATCAGGGAAAGCTTGCGTATGCGAAGGAAAAATATCCAGGGATCGCATGGGCAGATGGGCGAAACTGCACGGAGGAAGCTGTCTGGTCTTGTGGGGGAATTCATCATTTTCATAAATGGATCGAGCGGAAGATGAAAAATGGAGAAGATGTCAGTATGCTGGCGGAACAATTGATCCGAAAAAATCCAAATGTGGTCATTGTGACAGATGAAATAGGATATGGGATCGTTCCGGCAGATCCTTTCGAAAGAGAATACCGGGAGACAACCGGAAGAATCTGTACAGAGCTTGCAGAATATGCGGAATGTGTATTCCGTGTAGTCTGTGGAATTGGAAAGGCAATTAAGGAATCATGAAGATATATCTGATCCGCCATTCGATGACGGAGGGCAATTTAAAGAAACGTTATATAGGACGGACTGACGAAGACTTGTGCCAGGAAGGAATTGAACTTCTGAAAGAAAAAATGGGGGAACATGCGGGTAATCAGGGAAAAACTTGTGGATATCCACCGGTTCAGGCGGTATTCGTAAGTCCTATGAGGCGATGTATTCAGACAGCTGAGACGATATATCCGGGGCAAAAATATACAATCGTAGAATTGTTGAAAGAGTGTGATTTCGGACTTTTCGAAAATAGAAATTATCTGGAATTATCGGATTGCCCAGAGTATCAGGAATGGATCGACAGCGGGGGGATGCTTCCGTTCCCGGAAGGGGAAAGCAGAGAAGTATTTATCCGTCGAACTCTGAAGGGATTCCGGGAGGTACTGGATCAGTGCAGAAATCAAAAGCTGGAAAGTGCTGCACTGGTGGTCCATGGTGGCACGATTATGAGTATTATGGAACAGTATGCATGTTTAGAAAACGGTCGGCCATCTGGCAGTTATTATGATTATCAGGTAGGAAACGGAGAAGGATATGAGCTTAGGATTACAGAGAGTGATATGGATGACTATTGCAGTGGCAGCAGGATTTGTGCTGGATCTGATCCTGGGAGATCCCAGGTGGCTGTATCATCCGGTGAGGCTGATCGGTCATCTGATTACCGGAACGGAAAAAATTATCAGAAGCTGTTTGCCCAAAACTAAGGCGGGAGAACGGATCGGCGGAGGTCTGCTGGTTGTGATCGTTATGACTGTCAGCACGGCAGTTCCGGCACTGCTCTTATACATGGCTTATTCATATGCATGGCAATTGGGATTGTTCCTGGAAAGTTTCATGTGTTATCAGATCCTGGCAACAAGATCTTTAAGGGATGAAAGTGATAAAGTCTATCTTGCTCTCAAAGAGGAAGGAATCGAAAAGGCCAGGAAAGCAGTATCCATGATCGTGGGAAGAGATACACAGAATCTGACAGAAGAAGGAGTCACGAAAGCAGCAGTAGAGACTGTTGCAGAAAATACTTCTGACGGTATCATTGCACCATTATTCTATCTGATGATCGGGGGAGCCGTGCTTGGCTTTACATATAAAGCAGTGAATACGATGGATTCCATGGTAGGATATAAAAATGACCGATATCAGTATTTTGGAACGGCGGCAGCAAAATTGGATGATATTGTTAATTTTATCCCTGCCAGACTGTCTGCAGTATTGATGATCCTGGCAGCTACATGTCTGAAAATGGACTGGAAAAATGCTATCCGGATCTACCGAAGAGATCGTCACAATCATAAAAGTCCGAATGCAGCACAGACAGAAGCTGTTATGGCAGGAGCACTGGATGTGGAGCTTGCCGGGAATGCATGGTATTTTGGGAAACTATATCAGAAACCTACGATTGGAGATCCAATCCGGAAGATTGGGATTCAGGATATCCGGAGATCGCATCGGCTTTTATATGGAACAGCGATACTGGCATTGTTGATATTTCTGGGAATCAAGATGATCTGCCTGGTGGTACTAATCGGATGTTAGGACGGTGCGGGATTTTAGCGAGTCAAGATTGACTATTTTCTGAAAAATAAGTAAGATAGATGTAAAAAGGAACAGAGAATTCGAAAAGCAGCAGAATAAGGAGAAAAACTGGTGGGAATAAACAAAAGACAGATTCACGGCGGGGATATCTATCAAAATCCGCATGTGACAGACTTTTCGGTAAACAGTAATCCACTTGGAATACCAGAAGCAGTACTTCAGGCTGTACGGATGAATGTGGAAAATATGGTTCATTATCCGGATGTGTGGTGCACTGAGCTGCGGAAAGCCATAGGGGATTTTGAAAAAACAGAGATGGAACATATTCTCTGCGGCAATGGGGCGGCAGAGCTTTTTTTTGCTGCAGTCCTTGCGGTAAAACCAGGACGAGCACTTTTGACAGCACCGGCATTTTCGGAATATGAGCGCGCGCTTCAGGTTGTAGATGCCGAGGTAGAGTATTATAGACTTCAGAAAGAAAATGAATTTCAAGTCGGGAAGAATATTCTGGATCAGATTACACCACAGACAGACATGGTGTTTTTGTGTAATCCGAATAATCCTACCGGTCAGGTGATAGATAGAATGTTGATTCAGGAAATCCTGGAGAAATGCAGAGAATGTAAAGCAATCCTTCTATTGGATGAATGTTTTCTGGATTTTCTGGAAGAGCCGGAACAGTATGAGAGTAAAGAATTCATGAAAGACTATCCGGAACTTCTGGTCATCAAAGCATTTACGAAAATATTCTGCATGCCGGGAATCCGGCTTGGATATGCGATCAGCACCAATCGAAAGCTTTTGGAGCAGATGAAGAAGATGCTGCAGCCCTGGAATGTGTCAGTGCTTGCACAGGAAGCGGGAAAAGCGGCTCTTCAGAATCCAGAAGAGTATTTAAAGCAGACAAGGGCATATATAGGATTGCAGAAAAGATGGATGATAAAAGAGCTTGAAATGATGGAGTACCGGGTTTATGGATCCCATGCAAATTATATCTTTTTTTCCGGAGAGACCGGGCTCTATGACCGGGCGCTGGAAGCTGGTTTTCTGATCCGTGACTGTCAGAATTATGAAGGGTTAATGGAAGGATATTACCGGATTGCAGTTCGCACACAGGAAGAGAATGAAAGGTTGATTGTATGGCTAAAAGAATTATGATACAGGGGACCATGTCTAATGCAGGGAAAAGTCTGATCTGTGCAGGACTTTGCAGGATTTTCCGACAAGATGGATATAAAGTGGCACCATTTAAATCACAGAACATGGCGTTAAATTCCTTTATCACAGAGGATGGTCTTGAGATGGGGCGTGCACAGGTCGTACAGGCAGAGGCTGCCGGTATCCGGCCACAGGTGCAGATGAACCCAATCCTGTTGAAACCGACCAATGATGTAGGCTCGCAGGTGATCGTGAATGGGGAAGTCCTCGGAAATATGAGTGCAAGAGACTACTTTGCTTATAAAAAGCAGCTGATACCGGATATTATGAAGGCCTTTCATCAGCTGGAAGAGGAATATGACATCATTGTGATCGAAGGAGCAGGAAGTCCGGCTGAAATCAATCTGAAGCAGGATGATATTGTGAATATGGGGCTTGCGAAGATGATACATGCCCCGGTGCTTCTTGTGGGTGATATCGATCGGGGAGGTGTCTTTGCCCAGCTTCTGGGAACACTGATGCTGTTGGAAAACGAGGAAAAAGTGCTGGTCAAAGGTCTGATCATCAATAAATTCCGGGGGGATAAGACAATTCTGGATCCGGGGATCGATATGCTGGAGGAAAAGGGCGGAATTCCGGTTGTGGGGGTCACTCCATATATGCAGGTAGAAATTGAAGATGAGGACAGTCTGACAGAGCGGTTCAATGGCAGGAATCGGGGGACTATTCTTGAAACGTTGGCAGGAAGTATTGATATTGTGGTGATTCGTACTCCCAGAATTTCAAATTTTACAGATTTTATGTTGCTGGAAAATACAGAAGGAATTTCATTGCGTTATGTGACAAACCATGCTGAGATCGGCAATCCGGATATGATCATTCTTCCTGGAACCAAAAATACAATGGAGGATCTTCTCTGGATGCGTCAGAATGGTCTGGAAACGGAGATACAAAAAGCCGCAGCCAGAGGGACCGTCATCTGGGGAATCTGTGGGGGATACCAGATGTTGGGAGAGAAGCTATCTGATCCTGATGGTGTGGAAGCAGGAGGAAGCATAAGAGGAATGGGACTCCTTCCGGTTGAAACGATCTTTGGGCGACAGAAGACCAGGACCAGAATCGTCGGAATATTCCGGCAGGTGGATGGGATTCTGTCAGGGCTGAAAGATATCGAATTTGAAGGATATGAGATTCACATGGGAGAAACAAGACTGCATGGAATTCTGCCAATGAATGAAATACATGATACAGTGCTGCATTTTGATCAATCGGAAAAAGACTTGAAGAATCTGCATGTTCAGGACGGAGCGTCCAAAGGAAATGTATATGGAACATATATTCATGGAATTTTTGATCGGGAAGAAATTGTTGCAGAAATGATCCGGTCACTTGCTGAGAAAAAAGGAATTTCTATTCATCCAGAAAGCGGGATGGATTTAAAAAAGTTTAAAGAGATACAATATAATTTACTGGCAGATACTTTGAGAGAGCATCTTGATATGAAACGGATCTATGAGATCCTTGCAGAGGAGGAAGGATGATATGAAAGTTGAGATAGAAAACGTCTTGCCGGCGGAGATAGAAAAAAGAAGTTTTGAGATTATTACAGAAGAATTGCGACAGGAAGGAATCTATCTGCCAGAAAAGCAGGCGGCGATCATTAAACGTTGTATCCATACCAGCGCAGACTTTGATTATGCGAAAAATCTGATGTTCTCAGTGGAATCGGTGGAAAAAGCGCTTGATGCAATCAAAAACGGAGCATCAATCGTTACCGATACACAGATGGGAAAAGCTGGAATTAATAAGAAGAGACTTTCCAGATATGGCGGGAAGGTTTATTGCTTTATGTCAGATGAGGATGTTGCAGAAGCGGCAAAAGAAAAAGGAACAACCAGAGCTGTGGCAAGTATGGAAAAAGCAAGCGGTCTGGAAGAAAAGCTGATCTTTGCAATTGGAAATGCTCCGACAGCATTGATTCATTTATATGAAATGATCCGGGAAGGGAAGATTCGTCCTGAACTTGTAATCGGTGTTCCGGTTGGATTCGTAAATGTGGTTCAGTCTAAGGAGCTGATTCTGACACTGGAAGATACACCTTATATTGTTGCCAGAGGAAGAAAAGGAGGCAGCAACATTGCAGCCTGCATCTGTAATGCACTGCTTTATATGTTGCCATAGATGATAAAAGATTGAGAGAAAAAAGGCTGTTATAAAAAAGAAGTGGAATCTTTTTATAACAGCCTTTGAGATTACATCTGTTCAGTTGTATGTTCTTTGATAAATTTTTTCATTGCCTGAAAGCTTTCATCGCTGATTTGATGCTCCATCTCGCACGCATCATTTACAGCTGTCTCGGGATTCACGCCCAATGAAATCAGCCAGTCGGATAATACGGTATGACGTTCATAGATACTTGTGGCAATTTTTTTCCCTTTTTCAGTCAGTGTAATAAAGCCGGCAGAACTTACTTCAATACATTCGTTCTCGCGGAGGTGCTTCATGGCAACACTGACACTGGGTTTTGAAAAATTCAGTTCGGTTGCAATATCTACAGAACGTACAACAGGAAGCTTTTTGCTTAATAATAATATGGTTTCCAGATAATCTTCTGAAGATCTGTTGTTGCGCATTTTTTTTCCCCTTTTCTGGAGTTACTTTTTCTACATTTATATCGATTATAACAGTAACTTTTCCCTGGGTCAAGTGAAAAGCAAGTGTCCGCAAGACACAAAGAGCAGTTTTTGATTCGTAGAAATCTATTTCCTAGATGAGAAAAATTTTCAACATGAATTATTGACATACAACGGAAGTAAGCATATACTAACTTGTGTAATAAATGAGAATGCTTATTAAAAACGAAAGCAGGTGGATTATGATGCCTTTAACTATGGCTGAGACAGGTCGGATGATTCAGATCAGGAAGATCGGCGGAAAGGATGAAACCAGACGTTTTTTAGAGAGCCTGGGATTTGTGATGGGCGGGTTCGTCACCGTTGTGTCAGAAATCAATGGAAATCTGATTGTAAAGGTGAAAGATTCACGTGTGGCAATCAGTAAGGAAATGGCGAATAAAATCATGGTGTAAGGAGGAAGTGCAGGAATGGCAACATTGAAAGATGCGAAATGCGGGGAGACGGTCACAGTCTTAAAACTCCATGGAGAAGGTGCTGTGAAACGCAGGATCATGGATATGGGAATTACGAAAAATACATCTGTGTACGTTCGGAAAGTAGCTCCTTTGGGAGATCCGGTAGAGGTAACGGTAAGAGGATATGAGCTGTCACTTAGAAAAGCAGATGCAGAAATGATTGAAGTGAAATAGTGTTTTTTTTTAACTATGGGTTAGTTAAAACTAAAAAAAGTTATTATGATTTAATGAGGAAGAGAGGCAGAATATGAAAGTAAAAATTGCACTTGCGGGTAATCCGAACAGTGGAAAGACAACTTTGTTTAATGCCCTGACTGGTTCCAATCAGTATGTAGGGAACTGGCCTGGTGTAACAGTAGAAAAAAAAGAAGGAAAAATTAAAGGATATACTGCAAAAGGAGATGAAGCGATCCTGGTAGACCTTCCGGGGATCTATTCACTGTCTCCGTATACATTGGAAGAAGTAGTTTCCAGAAATTTTCTGATCGGTGAAAAACCGGATGCAATCATTAATATCATTGATGGTACGAACCTGGAAAGAAACCTTTATCTGACAACACAGCTCACGGAGCTTGGAATTCCGGTCATTATCGCAGTTAACATGATGGATCTGGTAAGAAAGAACGGAGAAGAGCTGAATGTAGAACGTCTGGGGAAAGATACTGGCTGTAAAGTTGTAGAGATCTCTGCATTAAAAGGAGAAGGAATCGATCAGCTCGCACAGCGTGCGGTATCTATCGCAAAATCTGGAAAAAACAGTCAGCCGGCACACAGCTTTGATGGATGTGTAGAGCATGCAATCGCACATATTGAAGAAGCGATCACAGGTCGGGTAGAGCCTAGCATGGAACGCTGGTATGCGGTGAAACTATTTGAAAGAGATGAAAAGGTTCAAGAAAGCCTGAAACTTGAAAAAGCGCTTCTGGATCATATCGAGGCAGATATTGCAAGTTGTGAAAAAGAGATGGATGATGATGCGGAAAGTATCATTACCGGAGAGCGCTATAATTACATAGGAAGTATTATTGAAGACTGTTATAAGAAACGTGTAAAGAATCAGATGTCCTTATCTGATAAGATTGACAGAGTGGTAACGAACCGTTTCCTTGCCCTGCCGATTTTTGCAGTCGTGATGTTTATCGTATATTATGTGTCGGTTACAACTGTCGGAACAATCCTGACAGACTGGACGAATGATACATTGTTTGGAGAGTGGATCATTCCTGGAGCACAGGGAGCGTTGGAATCCATCGGCTGTGCATCCTGGCTGACAGGACTTCTGGTGGATGGTATCATCAGTGGTGTCGGCGCAGTACTTGGATTCGTTCCGCAGTTGCTGGTATTATTCCTCTTCCTGGCATTCCTGGATGGCTGTGTATATATGGCACGTATTGCATTTATCATGGATCGTATCTTCCGCAAATTTGGTCTGTCCGGTAAATCTTTCATTCCGATGCTGATTGGTACCGGATGTGGTGTCCCGGGAGTTATGGCTTCCAGAACGATTGAAAACGACAGGGATCGTAAGATGACGATCATGACGACTACATTTATCCCTTGCGGAGCAAAGCTTCCAATCATTGCTCTGATCGCAGGTGCATTGTTTGACGGGGCTCCATGGGTGGCTCCGAGTGCATATTTTGTTGGTATTGCGGCAATTATATGCTCAGGTATTATTTTAAAGAAGACGAAAATGTTTGCTGGAGATCCGGCGCCGTTCGTTATGGAACTTCCGGCATATCATCTGCCGACGGTAGGAAACGTACTCAGAAGTACCTGGGAACGTGGATGGTCCTTTATTAAGAAAGCCGGAACAATTATTCTCCTTTCTACCATCTTTGTCTGGTTCGCACAGGGATTTGGATTCGAGGGAGGAAGCTTCGGTATGGTGGAAGATATGGAAAATAGTATCCTCGCAGCAATCGGTTCCGCTATTGCATGGATATTCACTCCACTTGGATGGGGAGACTGGAAGGCGGCAGTGGCAGCAATCACTGGATTAGTTGCAAAAGAGAATGTAGTTGGAACATTCGGTATCCTGTATGGTTTCGGCGAAGTTGCAGAAGACGGTGCTGAAATCTGGGGATCCCTTGCAGGAGCTATGACACAGGTGGCGGCATATTCTTTCCTGGTATTCAACCTGTTATGTGCACCTTGTTTTGCAGCAATGGGAGCAATCAAACGGGAGATGAACAATGCAAAGTGGTTCTGGTTTGCAATCGGATATCAGACAATTCTTGCTTATGTCGTTTCTCTGTGTGTATATCAGATTGGAACATTGGCAACAACCGGAGCTTTTGGAATTGGAACAGTTGTGGCATTCGTATTGATCATTGGTTTCCTTTATCTGTTGTTCCGTCCATATAAGGAAAGTCAGAGCCTGAATGTACCAAAGAGTATTGCAGGAAAGGTCAGAGCATAGTTCATGGAATGATATTGATATTACATTGGATTTCAATCGGGAGGTGCAGATATATGGGAACAGCTATCGTATTACTGATATTGGCAGGCGTTGTAGGATTGGCAGTGCGCAGCATGGTAAAGGATAAAAAAGCTGGAAAATCTCTGCAGTGCGGTCAGGATTGTAAACACTGCAGCGGACATTGTCATTTAGAAGCTGAGGAATAAAAGATGAAAAGAAGTAACAAAGTGTCCGGTATGGAAGAAAAGGAAACAGAATTTCAGACCTGCAGATCCGGTGAGTTAGAAAAAGAAGCCATCATAGAGCAGCTTCGTGCAAATGGATTCCGGATTACCAGACAGCGGAAATTGTTAATTGACATTATTCTGGAGGAACCATGCACCTGTTGTAAAGAAGTGTATTATCTGGCAGTCAAGAAGGATCCGGGGATTGGAAATGCGACGGTATATCGGACGGTGGATGCACTGGAACAGATTGGTGCGCTAAAGAGAAAGACTGCGTACCAATTGTGTGGCCGAAAACAAGATGCATGCAGAAAATGCCTGATTAGGATGGAGGATGATACTACCGTAGAACTTGACCATCAATTAATGGGAATGGTTATCGAAAAAGGACTGAAGCAATGTGGGTTTTCCAAAGGGAAACGGGTAAAGGGAGTTACACTTGTGAAGTCTGAAGAAGAATAAAAGAAGAAAAAGGAAGAGGTTCCATCACATCGATGGACATCTTCCTTTTTCTTGTGTTAAACTATAATGCAAAGTGGAAAAGAGCGAGGAGATTGATTATGAATCCAGTAAAAGTCAGGAATGTTGAAATTGGAACAGGGATTCCGAAAATATGTGTACCAATTGTGGGGGTAACCAGAGAAGAAATTCTGGAAGCCGGAAAAAAGATCTGTCATATTGGCGCTGATGTTGTAGAGTGGCGTGTGGACTGGTATGAGGATATTTGCGAGTTTGCAAAAGTAGAAGAGACGATGAAAGAGCTGAGGGATGTTCTTGGAGATATGCCAGTTTTATTTACCTTTCGTACGTCAAGAGAGGGCGGAGAAAAGGCTATCGAAGTAAGTGAGTATGTGGAATTAAATGAGAAAGCGGCAAGAACAGGCTATATTGATCTGGTGGATGTGGAAATGTTTACTGGAGAGGAGGCCGTCAGGCAGGTGACTGAAACCGCACATGCAAATGGTGTCAAAGTGATCGTGTCAAATCATGATTTCCAGAAGACGCCGGAAAAAGAAGAAATCGTATCCCGGCTGCGTAAGATGCAGGAACTGGGGGCCGATATCCCTAAAATTGCAGTAATGCCTCAAAATAAAAAGGATGTGCTGACGCTTCTTGCAGCAACGGAAGAGATGGCAAGTGAGTATGCCGACCGCCCGATCATCACAATGTCTATGTCAGGAATGGGTGTGATCAGCAGAGTCTGTGGTGAGGTGTTTGGCTCAGCACTTACTTTTGGAGCTGTGGGAAAAGCATCTGCACCCGGGCAGATGGGGGTAGAAGAATTAAAAGCTGTTCTGGGAAAACTTCATGATCGTATGTTGATTTTTTAATTCACATGAAGAATTGACACATTTCCCTATAAATGTTGTCTATTGCATTTGAAATCATGGGGATAAAATGTAAGAGAGGTGAAAGTTATGCTGCGAATGGAAATTGCGTTGTTTTTTGTCCTGTTATTTGTAGCCATTGTTTATTTTTCTGCCGGAAGAAAGAATACGCTGCTGCACAGGACATTCTCGTTTCTTCTGGTTGCCACGCTGGTGCATCTGGTCTTTGACGGAGCGACAATCTATACGGTAAATCATCTGGAAACTGTCCCTGTATTGTTGAATGATATTCTTCACAGGATTTTTATTGGTACGATGATATTGATTGTGTACTTGTTTTATCAGTATATTGCGATTCTTGTGGAGGAAGAGACTGGAAAGCCACGGAAGCTGGATGCGGCTGCCAGGATATTTCTGGCTGTGGCAGAGCTGGGAGCTTTGTTACTGCCAGTTCATTACGCAGTCACACCGAGTGGGAACTATTCGGACGGAATTCATGCCAGTGTCTGTTACATTACTACAGCATTTTATCTGTTCCTGTGTGTATGGCTGTTTTTGAGGAACTGGAAACAGATCGATCCAAAAAAGAAGTTTGCCATTGGGGCGGCGCTTCTGATCGAGGTGTGTGTATCATTATTACAGGCTTTGAATCCGACATGGCTCATTAGTGGAATGGGTCTGACTCTTATGACCATGTCCTTCTATCTTACTTTGGAAAATCCGGATATTCTCCGGGCAGAGCTGACAGAGCAGAAGATCTCCATGCTGTATCTGAAAAGCCAGGTAAATCCACATTTTCTTTACAATACACTGGATACGATCCGAATACAGGCGCAGCTAAATGGAGATAAAAAAGTGGCAGATCTTTTGATGCGGCTGGTGGATTTTTTCCGGCTTAGTGTTAAGGTGAACCGGCAGATGGTTGCGCTGGATGATGAGCTGGAACTGTTGGAAGCTTATATGGATTTAATGTGTTACCGTTATCCGGAGCTGGTCTGTCATTATGATATTGATCCTGATCTGGGCGGTGTTTTGGTTCCAAACTTTATTTTGCAGCCTCTTGTGGAAAATAGTCTGCTACACGGAATGAAAAATAAAGGCTATCGAGGGGAAGTTCGAATTTCTGCAAAAAAAACGGCCGATGGACACATGGAAATCCAGATTATGGATACGGGCAGTGGCTTTGCAGAAGGAAAGAAAGAAGCAATTGAACAGATGCTTTTGAATTATGCGAAACAGGCTCCAAAGCTGGAAGGAAACAGTATTGGCCTATTAAATGTACAAAAACGGGTCAAACTGCTCTGTGGTCGGGAATTTGGACTTTGGTATACAGAAAATATAGAAGGTGGACTGACAGCTCATCTGCTGTTGCCTGTTGAGGAGGAAGAAAATGAAAAAATTGCGCGTGCTGCTGGTAGACGATGAAATCATGATTCGAGAAGGATTTAAGCGGTTATTTGACTGGGAAGCCCATGAATGTGAGGTGGTGGGAGAAGCTGCCGACGGGATGGAAGCCCTGGCGAGGATGGATGCACTGAAACCGGATATTGTAATCATGGATATTAACATTCCAATTATGAATGGATTGAAAGTAATCCAGCTTGGCCGAATTAAGCATCCGGAAATGGCTTTTGTCATTGTATCTGGATATGACGATTTTTCTTATTGTCGTGAAGCGCTCAGGCTGCAGATTACAGATTACATCCTAAAACCGGTAAATTACGAAGAATTCGGTGCCTGCATTGACAATCTGAAAATATCACTGTTCGAGCGCCGGATTACAAAAGAACCGGAAGAACAGGAAGAACGGACAATTACGCTCCTTACCCGGTATCTGCAGGAGCATATGGCAGAAGAACTGAGTCTTTCTGTGCTGGCAGAACAATTCTACCTGAACCCTCAATACATCAGCCAGTTGTTCAAAAATGAGATAGGTGTAGGGTTTCTGACTTATTTGACAAATATTCGAATGGAAAAGGCAAAAAAACTTTTGCTTTCAAAATCTTATTCCATTGCGGAGGTGGCAGAACAGTCAGGGTATGGAGATTATCGAGTATTTACCAAAGTGTTCAAAAAGACAGAAGGGATTACTCCTTCCCAGTATCGACGTGACTTCCTGGATGGAGGGGAAAGATAGGTGGAAAGAGTATGGAACGGTTCACTGTAGCCGTTTGGTCACTTGTAAAAGTTAATTCCACTTTGTAAGACTTACTTCCACCTTGTAGGAGTAAATTCCACTGGGTGGAAGTTTTTTGTTACAAAAATAGTGGTATTTACGTCAAAAAACATCTATAATAAGTCAAAAGCCGGAAAAATACGCATCAAAATGAGAAGTCGAATTCACGGATCATGGTAAGAGTTAGTGAATTCCACCCCTAAAGGAACGTTATGGAACTCATCCAATGCGCAGGACTCCGGCCTTTTTATTGTTAATGTTAATAAGGGAATTTCTGCAGCCGCAGAAATCTTTATCCTTACTTCGCTTGGGTGATTTTTATCTGATGGAATTAACTGTGTCAAGGCCAAGGCCTTATAAAAAAGGTGCCTGCGGCAGCCTTGACACAGTTAATTCTCATCAGAATAGTATTCAACAAGCGAAGTAAGGATAGAATTGTGCGATGCACAAAGATAAAGTGTGGTGGTCTGCTTTCCTTATCTGTGCTTCAGTAATTCCGGTTTAAGAATTATTTCGTTTGCAGGTATTTTATGAATACCAAGTAAATCTAATATTTCCCTGCCATAGTAGAATTCAAACATTTCATAAGGTGATTTGTCACCAAGTTCAGGTCTTCCATAGGAATTGATGTGGTCCATCATGAGACCTATTTGTGACTGAGTGTACAGCCCAAGGTCAGTGGATTTTGGAATGATTCTTCTTATGAATTCATGGTTGTTTTCACAAGCACCCTTCTGACCGGGAGAAGAGGGATCACAATAAAATACCTGAGACCTTATCACACCATCGGAGTCAACTTCAATACCGAAAGGATCAGAAAATTCGGTTCCGTTGTCTGCCAGACATATGGGAAATAGTTTGGTAAAGTTATCAAAACCAAGTAATTCGTATAGATGATTAAATATGTCAGTCACAGATTTAGAGTCATTTGCTTCGCGCAAAAATGCCAGTTGAAGCTTTGGAAGTATAAAGTGAATGGTAAGTAATACAGAGCCACCTTTTATCCCTTCTACAGAATCGAGTTCAGCAACAGGGAGCGAAGGATTCTCATTCCTGTAAACGATATAGTCGTCATAGGTTCTGCCTATTCTACAGGATTTGTCAACTTTGAGAGGAACTGACTTTTTCTTTCTGGGCTTAAACCTGACCTTCCTGGGCATATCTATGTTTTGGGCAGAAAAAAGGCCATGATCAGCATAGATATAAGCTGTTTTTTCACAGCAGGAAATCTTGTCCTGATTGTTAGCAAGTATGTGGTGAATAGACTGACCATTTTTGAGTAAAGGGCTGATTACGGAATCCAGCTGTTTTAATTCCTCTTCACAGAGATTAAAGCCTGAACGTGATTCGCTCCGCACCAATTCATACTCTTTTTGTGCTGTAAGAGCTTTATAGAATCTTTTCTCAAGGGTGCAGCTATGTAAGAGATCACACCCATTACATACATAGGGAGCCTTGGAAAGTTTGGGACATTTCTCTTTGCAATAATCCGCACAAGAGGTTGTACAACGACCACAGAAACTGCATTGGTTTCGGCTTTTATGACGTTTACAAGAGCAACATACATCACCATAATGGGAACAGTTCTTTCTGTTTAGGCAGTCATTAAAAGGTTTATAAGGAGCTCCTTTCTTTTCGAATACGATATGGGATTTCACTTCTTTGGATACAGTGGTACAGTCCTTGAGAATCAGTCTGCCAATAGCTTTAAAACTCATGTTTTTATTAAGAGAATTTTCGATTACATATCTTTCATCTAAAACTAAATGTTTATTCTTATTCATATATTTCTCCTGTTCCGGCCGGAGCTTAGAGATGGATGAACAGGAATAAGATAGCATTAAGAATAAGTAATTTCTACACCTGATGTTTGGAAGTAGTAAGTTCCACATCAAGTTAGGTAGGGGTGGAAGTAAGTTTTACAAGTGAGA
>JALEKG010000107.1 GCA_022769185.1 Dorea sp.
TTCTGTATTTAATTTCTGAAGCTCTGCTTCTGAAATCGCTTCCCCGTTATTCCATACAATAATGTGGATCTGATCCTCGATCTGCTTCATGATAACTCCAAGTTTTGGCTCATCTTCGATATCCTTAAGTCCATGCTTTAACGCATTTTCTACAAATGGCTGCAATAGAAGCTTGTGAATGCGACATCCATACAATTCTTTTGGAACACACATTTCCACCGTTAGTTCTCTTCCAAGTTTTGCCTTCTGAAGCAGAATATAATACTCCAGGAAATAAATCTCCTGTTCGATTGACGTCTCCGCTCCGGCATTTTTTACCGTATACCGCAGTATATCTGCCAGCGCTCCTACCATCTCACTAATCTCAAACTGCCCTTCTTCAATTGCTTTCCAGTTGATCGTATCCAGTGTATTATATAAGAAATGGGGATCAATCTGAGCTTCCAATGCAGATATCTCTGCATTTTTCTGCTCTACCACTGCCTCTTTTACCTGTACGATCAGACTGTCAAGATGCTTCACCATGTCATTAAAACCATAAGAAATCTGTTTAATTTCCGCCGGCATATAATTTTTGACCGGAATCTGGATCTCAAGATTCCCTTTTTCTACTTCTCCCATTGCCTGGTCCAGCTGCTCCAACTGACGAATATAAGGTCTGAGCAGATAATAGGAAGTCAGATTCAGCAAAAAGATGCTTCCCAATGCGATCAAAATCAAAAAGAGGATCTGATCTCTTATCGTATCTTTATACAGAGACATCGAATGAGCCACATTAATCAAAAATCCACTCTTTTCATTTATTTTATTTGCATATCTGTAATCTCTCGCATCAGATTTTATCGGCGCTTTCCCCAGTTCCGCCTTCTCAAGAGAAGCCATGACCCTGTTTTGACTTATAATTCGGATCTTCGCATTCTCTCCGGCATCCAGGATCGGATCCAGCACAGATTCCTCAATACTGAAAATAATCGTTCCGATGGATTTATCAATATCCCGGTAATCAACGATATTCCGAATAATCTGAAATAAATATACCTGCTCACCATCCGATTCCACTGCATTTCCCATACTTCTGTAGATAGCTGTATTTTCTTTTTCCGGCACTTCAATCTGATCCGCCCAGGTCGTAGATGCAGAAGACCCTGTCAGTCTGTCATAAAAAATCGTCTGCCCGCTTTCTGTGATAATCGTAATTCCCGCAATCCCATCATTTCGATTACAGATATGGCTAAGTTCATGGCGAATCCAACTGCTGTTTCCTTCCAGTGTGTCCCGATCCTGATTGATATCATTCACAATTTCAATCATTCCATCATTGGTACAAAGATCATAAAGAAGCGTATCATATTTGTCCAGGATCATATTCAGGCTCTGATCCGCCTGTTTCAGATTATTCTCAATCTGCAGTTCCGTATTCTCATCCACAGACTGACTTAACCGGAACATTGAAAACACTGCAAACAGTATAATCGGAATACACGTTGAAACCAGAAAAATCGGGATCAGTCGTTCTCTGATCGTCTTATCTTTCTTCATCCGCCATCCTCCTGATCTTTTGTATTTCACCGGAAGCATGATCAAGGATCACCATCAAGTCTTCCTCTCCATTCACAACCTGCCCCAGTGCCTGTACAAGCTCATCTGAGATTTCCGGCCATTGTGATGACTGATCTCTGAGCCTTGCATATGAAAAAATGTCCACATATTTCCGACAGATCTCATTATTCGGAAATTGCTGCTCGAGAATCTCTTTTTTTGCCGCCAGATAACCAAAGTCATCCATGTATCCCGCCATCCTTCCACTGTCACTGATATAATTCAGGAAGGTTACCGCTTCATCCACATGTTTTCCATTCGTAACGGCAAAGATTTCTCCTCCCTGTACCGTCACTTTCTCTCCATCTGACGGAATATCCGCCACCCCGAAATTCAATTCCGGATTCTGCTTCCGGATATATGCCGCCTGAATCGAACTTCCTACCATCATGGCAACATTTTCTTTTGCGAACTGCATTGCCAGATCTTTCGAAATCAGATTATCACACTGCCTGCTGATGATTCCTTCTTCTGCCATCTGACGCATCAGCGAAAAAGCCGCCCTGCTCTCTTCTGACATCAGAT
>JALEKG010000109.1 GCA_022769185.1 Dorea sp.
GCTTTTTAGCATTGCCCGCCAGAAAGGTCTGTCCATTCCGGAACAATTATCCGTCATTGGCTTCGATGATCTTCCGGTCAGCCGTGCACTTCCGATTGCTCTTACGACCATCCGGCAGGACATCACCAAAAAAGCCGAAGAAACCTGCCGGCTCTTGTTTGAGCACATCACGGCTCCGGAAAAACCATGCGAAAGCGTCATCTTAGATGTGCAGCTGGTAGAACGTGACTCCGTGGCAAAGATAATCAAGAATACTTCTTTATTGTGACTTTCACTCCTTCTTCGGTATTCTCTATCAACAACTTCAGATGATGCAGCTCAAGAATCCGTTCTGCAACGTAGAGTCCCAGTCCCAGATGTTTCTCCTGATGCGTCCGGCTTTCGCTGCCACTGTAGAACATATTTCCAAGATAGGCGAGTTTCTCTTCCGGGATCGACTCGCCTGTATTTTCTATAGAACACAAGTCTTTCTCCACGGTAATCCGAATCATCCCTTCCCGCCGATTGTATTCTGCCGCATTGGAGAGCAGATTCAAAAGTGCTTTTCCAAGATAATAGTGGTCTCCTTCCAGCGCAAATACATCCCGTACACAGTATTCAATATCCAGATCTTTTTCTTCAGCCAGGGGATGGATCTTCGGTTCCTGCTCTTTCAGAAGCTCCAGAAGATCTACCTGCTCCTTCTGAAGAACCAGCTGATCAGACTGAAGTTTGGAGATCTCACACATCCTTCGGACCATCTGATCTATTTCTTCCGTCTGCTCAACAATTTTATCCAGATAATAGTCTTTCTTCTCTGCAAACGTATTTTCCTTCAAGTTCTCTGTAAATCCACGAATCACTGCAAGCGGGGTCTTAAGTTCATGTGCAATTGCATTCGTAAAGTCCCGGCGCATTTCCTCCAGGCGGACTTGTTTCTCATAAGTCTTGTTCATGACTGAAATCACAATCCCGGCACATAACACCATCAGAAAAAAGCCACTGATGTAGACGTATTTCATATAAGCAAATGCCGCAAGCCAGGGATGCGTTGTTGTCCGAAGGAGCAGAGCGTAGATATGTTCCAGATCATCATTGATATAGATTGGAACAATATTATCTGCAAGAGATTGATACTCCGACACTTCTGAATCTGATGCAGATTCCGAGTAATTATTGGAAGAAATATATCCGAAGTATCCCCCTTCCATTGTCTCTGGATAATCCTGCAGATACGAATCACCCTTCCACTGCTTCCAACCAGAGATACCATTTTCAATTTCCGGAATTGACAGGATCTGTTCCGCCAGAGTATGTGGCATCAGATTCTCCGTTGTCTCTCCCTTTATTTCCGGATTATCCCATTCCCACACAGTGCGATAATCGCTCACATAATACTCCGTCTCCCCATCATTCCTTCTGAAATACTGGTATTCTCCTTCCAGAAGCTCGTTGTAAGACTCCTCTGAATATTCCCAGGAAGCCCATTGCACTTCATCTACCCGGACATGCGCCAGATCCCAGCTTTCAGTTCCAACATCCACCCACATCAAATATTTTGACAGCTCATCTTTGTGTTCATAGCTTTCGCTCAGATACTCTGCAAGCTTTTCTATCTCACCCTCTGTAAAATAATCGGAAAGTGGATAATACAGATATTTACATTCTTCATCCTCTTCTTCCGCATACCGGGTGATCCCCAGCAGTGCCTGGCTCTTAGCTTCCAGACTGCCCTCTGCATCATAAATCGCCCCGGACAGCTGCTGATATTTGGAATCGCTTGCCTGCCACATATTCGAAAGAACAGCTTGTAGGTGTTTCTTCTGATTCTCCGTCAATCCATTTGCATTCCACGCATTTTCTTTCGATATCTCCCGGATCTCCGCCTGGACCGAACTTGCACAGGCCGCGCAATTCTGCTCAAAGTCCTCAACAAACTTCCACTTTACCAGCCAGGTTGTAAGCAGCATGCTCACCACATATAAAAATGTGAACCCTAGAACGACAGGCCCTAAAAATAGCCGTTTCCTTCTTTTTCTTCCATTTTTCATCGCCGCACCTCCATTCGATAACCTAACTTACGCACATTTCTCATCAGGAAACTTCCATTCGATAGCCCGACTTGCGCACCGTCTGTATGACGCATCTGCTGCCGGAAAGGACTTTGCGAAGCTTCTTGATATGATTATCCACCACCCGTTCATTTCCATCAAAATCATATCCCCAGAAACGGATCAGGAGCTGTTCTCTGCTGAAGATCCGATTGGAGTTTTCCAGAAAGAATAAAAGCATCTCATATTCAAGTGGCGCAATCTCCCGCATTTCCCCCTGTACCCACACTTCATGAGTACGCACGTCCACTACAACATCACCACGGATTAACTTCCTGATCGGATCGTGTCCCCGAAGCCGTCCCATCATAGCCATTGCTTTCGCATAGAGGACTGGCAGGGAAAAGGGCTTGGTCACATAATCATCCGCTCCCAATGCATAGCCATTCAATTCATCTTCCTCCATCACCCGAGCCGTGATGAAAAATATCGCCACATCGCTAACTTCCCGAATCCTTCGGCAGACTTCAAATCCATTCCTGCCCGGGATCATCACATCCAGCAGGATCAGCTGATACATCCGGACTTCAAACTGCTCCAAAGCATGATTCCCATCCGTAACAGCATCCACCTTCCAGCCCTTACTGGAAAAATAGTCTCCAATCGCTTCCGCCAGCAAGAAATCATCCTCCACAATCAATAGATTCAGCCCCTGTTCGTCATTCATTCCCCTCACCGCCTTTTCTTTGATAATCTCATTATACAGGATAAATATATCCTTTTTGTATCATTTATAAATTTTCTGTCTGCCATATCCTCCCGGAATTTCCATCAGAAACCTCCTTCTTCATACAAACGCAAAAGGATTGCTGTAACATGCATTTGCATCTGTCAAAAGATACTACAACTTACAGCAATCCTTTATTTCTCAATTCAGATTCCTTTCAATTCAAACTCTACTTTTCCATCGTGGATCTGGTAATATGCTCCTGTTACCTGCATCTGCGGAAGCTTCTGCCCCAGACTTTCCTGGATCTTTGCCACACTTTTTCTTACATTCATGCAGCTGGCTTTTGCCTCGTCGGTCTCATCCCCGATCGCAGCCTTGATCTCATCTGCCAGATAATGTATATATCCTTCATCCTCACCGGCAATTGCTGCTTCAATTGCTCCGCATTTCTCATGTCCCAGAACCAGCACCAGTGAACAGCCAAGATGTGCTACTGCATACTCGATGCTGGCAAGCTGTGACTCCATAATTACATTTCCTGCCACACGGATGACAAATAGCTCCCCGATTCCTGCGGAAAATATTGCCTCCGGAATTTCTCTGGAATCCGCACAGGCAATGACAACTGCATAAGGAGACTGCCCTTCATCAAAAGTTTTCTTTCGAATCGGCAGTGATATATTCCCCGGATTCGTCGCCGCGTTCAGATATAGCTGATTTCCGTGCTTTAATTTTTTTAATGCTTCTTCTCCTGTCATCATAAGATTCTCTCTTTCCCCAACTAAAAAGGTCTTTCAATATTCCATGACAAATGTACTACATTCAACATTTGTTTTCAAGGGAACAAATAGACAAGAATCCTTCCCCATTTTTGTGCAAAACACAGACTGCTAATTTCCTGACATTCCTGTCATTTTTAAAACATTCTGCTCTCTATATTACATCTTCAGCCTTTTCGTCTTATCCACTATACTGCCTCTTCAGCCGTTCAATCTCCTCCTTCACCTGCCTCACTACTTTTTCCGGTCCCACAATCTTTACTCCGTCGCCCAAAGCGAACACCCAGCTGAAAAACTGGCTGCTTACCTGCACGTCCACATTTACCGTAAAGTTCTCTTCATCCACCGGTATCATTGTCACATCCTTTCCGAAGCGGTCAATGATGATCCCGGCAAAGCTGTTTTTCACCAGAAGTTTTACTCGTTCTTCTTCTCCACCGTACATCCCGAAACTTTTTTTCGTATATGCTGCCATATCCAGTTTCTGGAAGATTTCTTTTCCTTCGCGCGTTTCTTCCGACATACGGATGTGCAGCATCTTATCTACCCGGTAATGCTTGATCATATCTGCCTCTGAATCATAGCCGACCAGATAATAATTCTCATCATCCCATGACATTCCCCATGGGCTGATATGATAATAGGCGCCTCCGTGGCGCAGCTCCATCTCTTTTTTCACGTTCCACTGAAAATACTGAAAACGGATCTTCCGGTTCTCTGCGATTGCATTGTGGATCTCATCTACATTATAATAAATACTTTCATTCATCGTCTTGATCCGGCCGGAGACAAATACCTGGCGCTGAAGCTTCGCAGCCTCATATTTACTGACCAGTGTCTCCAGCTTCTTGATCAGCTCATTGGATTTCCGGGCAGTAATGAATTTAGAAGACTGGATCGCATCTACCAGAAGCTTTAGCTCCGGAAGCTCAAACTGACGGTCCACCACGTGATAGTGATACCCTTTTCCAATCGGCTCCCCTTCCACTTCAATTCCCAGACGTTCCAGATCCTTCAGATCATTATAGATACTCTTGCGGTTCGCTGTCACTTCGTATCGTTCCAGTTCTTCTAAAATTTCCGACATCGTAATATAATGATCTTCATCCGTCTTTTCCGTCAGAATCTTAGCCAGATAATACAATTTAAATTTCTGATTCGTCCCTTTTGGCATAATAAAAACTCCTTATATTTCCTGTTTTTTACCCAATCACAGCTTTAGTTTCCGGTATTGATTCGGCGTAATATGGTGATGCAATTTAAATATTTTACAGAAATAACTGCTCGTTCCAAATCCGGTTTCCAGCGCAATCTCCAGAATACTTTTGTCCGAATATCGCAGAAGCTCCTGTGCTGCCTGCAGCCGGATTGATACAATATATTCCCCCGGAGTGATTCCAAGATTATTCTGAAATAAACGATAGCATTCTCTCTCGCTGACATGAACCTCTCGTGCCAGCTCTGCCGCAGTCAGCTTCTCCTGGTAATGCTCCTGAATATAGGACAGTATCTTTTTCATTCTCTCATCTTCTGCCGGATTATACTCTTTTTCTCTGTGCTTTTCCTCCATTGCCCAGGAATATACCGTCTCCCACAATTCTGAGAACAGGTTTCTCAGACGCAGTTCAAAGAAGGGCTCTTTTTTCAGGCTGATCTCCTCTCCCAACAACATTTTATCCAGAAATCTTCGGCATTTCGAATCATTCTTATATAATGGCACTGCATCGAGCATCTTTTGATCCTGCACAGGAGCAATGTATTTCATATCAAAAATACTTCCTGCACTTCCGGCCAGAAATGTTTTATCAAAAAACTGCGAATGCAGCCCCGTACCGGCAAAAGATTCCATCGGATGCAGATAATGAAGAATACCCGAATTGATAAAAATACCATCCCCCTCATGCAGCAGAAATTCCTGTCGGTTCGTTTTATATAATATACTTCCTTTGGTAATATAGCCAAATTCGAATTCATCATGCCAGTGCCACGGGACATCCATCAAAAGATCCGAACTGGATGTCGGACCATATAATCCGTAATGCAGCATCTGACTTTGAAAACGAATAGTTTCCTTTCGTCTCTCATCAATAGGGATCCTTGCTTTTTCCCCAGAATATTTTTCATCCATAATATGATTCTCTTTCCATTCCATCTGTCAGCTCTCCGATCGCTTAATTGGCAGAATCCTTATATTTTTCGTCAGTATGATTATTTATATGCTGTTTTTCTTGCAGTACAATTATATTATCTTATTATACCATGCGTCAAGTAAAGGAGGTTTTTATTTATGATCTATTATGTATCAGCGGATGCTTCCAGATCCGGACGAGGATCCAAAGAAGCTCCATTTCAGACCATCAGTCAGGCTGCCGCAATTGCAAAAGCTGGAGATGAGGTAATTGTAGCACCTGGCATTTATCGTGAATATGTCAATCCAGTGAGCGGCGGTACAGATGAAGACCACCGCATTGTCTATCGGAGCGAGGTTCCTCTTGGGGCAGTGATCACCGGTTCCGAACCAGTCAAGAACTGGAAGCAGTATGACGGGAATGTATGGGTGGCACGTATCCCGAACGGAATCTTTGGAAGCTATAATCCTTATACGACCGTCATTAAAGGTGACTGGTATCATTCCGTAACTCCGGCACATACAGGAGAAGTATATCTGAACGGAAAATCTCTGTATGAAGCCAGCTCCCTGGAAGAAGTAATCTCACCTTCCATCTACAAATGCTCCTGGGATCCTGATTTTACCATTTATAAATGGTACACTGAGCAGGATGGTGATTTTACCGTTATCTATGCTAATTTCCAGGGCGCATGTCCGAATGAAGAAAACGTAGAGATCAACGTCCGCCGCAACTGCTTCTATCCGGATAAAACCGGCGTAAACTATATTACCCTGTCCGGATTTGTTGTAAAACAGGCAGCAACCACATGGGCACCGCCGACCGCATATCAGGAAGGCATGATCGGACCTCACTGGTCCAAAGGCTGGATTATTGAAGACTGTGAAGTATCTCATTCCAAATGCTCCGGTATCTCTCTCGGAAAATATTTACAGCCGGAAAACGAGAACAAATGGACAACAAAGCTTTATAAAGATGGCACACAGACGGAACGAGATGCCATCTGTCAGGCTCAGAGAGAAGGATGGACCAAAGAAAATATCGGTTCCCATATCATCCGCCGCTGTAATATCCATGACTGCGGACAGACCGGTATTGTCGGCCATCTCGGAGGAGTATTTTCCATCATTGAAGATAATCATATCCACCACATTAACAATAAGCAGAATCTGGCAGGCGCTGAGATCGGCGGCATCAAAATGCATGCAGCCATTGACGTGATCATCCGCCGGAATCATTTCCATCACTGTACCAGAGGGCTCTGGCTTGACTGGCAGGCACAGGGAACCCGTGTCACGCAGAACTTGTTCCATGACAACGTTCCTCCAAAAGGAACTGATATCGCTGACGGTCTTGCAATCGCAGAAGATATCTTCATTGAAGTATCTCACGGTCCGACACTGATCGACAACAATCTGCTTCTGTCCGACTGCTCTGCCCGTATCAGCACACAGGGAATCGCCTTTGTCCACAACTTGATCAACGGATCCTTTACATGGGTTGGCGACGGCACCGACAACGGTGGAAGACGTCTTCCAACTCCGCGTTATACACCTTACCATGTTCCGCACCGTACAGAAGTTGCCGGATTTATGACATTCCTTCATGGAGATGCACGTTTTTACAATAATATCTTCGTACAGAAAGAGATTCGTGAGGATCTGGTTGCCTATGTTGAGAAGGAGAACCTGTCCGCAAGCCATATGTTCCAGTTCATCTGCGGAACCAAGCCTTATGACGGATATCCGACTGCTGACGAATATTTCTCACAGTTCACACCAGAAACTGCCATTGACCATTTCGGAAAGGATATTTATTACGATCACCTTCCGATCTACACTGGCGGAAATGTATACTTCAATGGTGCTCTTCCATGCGACCACGAAGAGAATTACATTGCTGATACCGAACATGAGATTCAGCTTCGCTTAATTGAGGAAAACGGAAAATATAAACTGGAAACCAATCTCTATGACTTTGTTCCTAAATTTGAGACACCATTTGTCAGCACAGAGACACTTGGGGAAGCCTTCGAGCCAGAACAGAAATTTGAATCTCCAGATGGCAGCCAGATCATTTTCGATCAGGATTACTTCGGAAAGAAACGCGATATGCAGCCACTTGCAGGACCATTTGCCTGCGGATGCGAAGCAACTGAATATCTGAACTAGAACAACCTGTCATTTCAGCGATCAGGGGGAGCTTTCTGATGATTGTTCCCCTTGATTTTTTTGTCTAATTTCTGTGATTTTTTGTTTATCTTTTCTGGCTGCTTGTTCGTATTTTTTTGAACTGCTATACTAAAAAATATCAATGCAAGGAGGCTTTATTTTGAAGTTTGATATTTTTAATTATGAAGGTAAATTTGCCCGTTTTATGACACGTCTGATGGAACTTGTGCTGTTAAATTGCGTTTTTATCCTGACATGTCTCCCCATTATTACCATCGGAGCATCCGTTACCGCTCTGTACTCTATTTCACTGAAAATGGTAAGAAAAGAAGAAGGCTATGTCATCCGTGGATATTTGAAAGATTTTATCCGGAATTTTAAACAGGCAACCATATTCTGGCTGATCGCGCTTTTGCTGTATTTTCTTCTGTATGTAATCTATACAGCTGCAGCAGTAAATGGCGGGACACTTCTTACAGTTTATACTGTAATCACTACTGCCATGGCTATTTTATACAGTATCTTCTTTTTATTTGTATTCCCGCTGATTGCCACTTTTAAAAACACACTGAAAGGTACTTTTATCAATGCGCTATCCATGATCATCGCACACTTCCCAATGGTCCTGACGGCTTATCTTACCATTGCAGTTCCATTTTTCGTTAGTTTTGGAGTGGATACCCGGATTATGCAATATGCATTACTATTTTGGATTTTAATTGGTTTTTCTCTGCTGACGCTCTGGAGCTCTGTATACATAAACAAGATTTTCTCCCGTTACAGAGAAGAAATCAGCTAAATATATTTTCAGGAGGATTCTAACATGATAAAAAACACATTTCAAAATCCGTTACTTTCCGGATTTTATCCGGATCCATCTATCTGCAGGGTAGGTGAAGATTATTACATGGTGACATCCAGCTTCTCCTATTTTCCAGGCCTTCCCGTCTTTCATAGCCGTGATCTGATCCACTGGGAGCAGATTGGCCATGGGATCGAACGCCCGGATCAGCTGGACTATAAAGACTGTGAAACCTCTCTGGGCTTATGGGCTCCGACGATCCGATACCATAATGGAACCTACTATATTATTAATACCTTTGTCTCCGGTGGACGTGAGGTAGACAGAGATAATTATATTATTACAGCGAAAGATCCTGCCGGTCCATGGAGCGATCCGGTCTTCGTCAAAGGAGCTGACGGCATCGACTCCAGCCTGTTCTTTGATGACGACGGTTCCCTGTGGTATGTCGGGAATTTCATCTGCCCGAAAGCGTTGTACGAAGGCCATCACGGCATCTATCTGTGTGAACTTGATCCTGAGACATTCCAGTTCAAAGGAGAACGCCATGTTATATGGGATGGAGTCACAAGCAGAAATAAATGGCTGGAAGCTCCTCATATTTATAAAAAAGACGGGTTCTATTACCTGATCGTTGCGGAAGGAGGAACTTTCATTAACCACAGTGTCATGATGGCACGTTGTACCGAAATTGACGGTACCTATGAGATCTGCCCGCGTAATCCGATCCTGACCCACCGTCACCTTACTCCGTTCCGGGATATCTCCGTCACCGGACATGCAGATATCGTAGAGACCCAGAATGGAGAATGGTGGATGGTACTTCTGGCAGTCCGTCCTTACGACAGCCAGTCTGAGATTACACCAATGGACCGCTGCGCGAATTTCCATTACAACCTTGGCCGTGAGACCTTCTTAGTGCCAGTAACCTGGGGCGCCGATGGCTGGCTTACCGTCGATAACGAAAATGGCCTGGTCAATACCGAAGAACGGCTTCCGGATCTTCCAACATCCTACGTGATGCTGTCCGACCCGAATGACGACTTTGAAGATGACACTCTGGCAATGATGTGGAACACCATTCATCCACCGGTTCATCCGTTCTATTCTCTGACCGCAAGAGACAGCTTCCTCCGGATAGACCTTCTTCCGGCTTCGATTTCTAAAAATGAACCCGGACCATTGTCACCGACTCAGAGCTCTCCAGCTTTCGTAGGACGCAGACAGCAGCATAAACTCTGCCATGCCAAAACGGCTATGGAATTTGCACCTTCCTCTGATGCGGAAGAAGCCGGACTCGTTCTTCTTCAGGATGATCGTTATAACTATCTTTTTACAAAGACCATCAAAAATGGCCAGACCATCCTTCGCATCGCAAAGACAGAACAAGGTGTATACAGCGTGATCAAAGAATTACCGGTCGAAGACACAAAACGGATCTACCTGTCCGCACAATGTAACGAATCGTCATACGCATTCTATTACGGCTATAAAGACCGCGAAATGATCTGTGCCATCGAAGGACTGGATGCCGCACTCTTAAGTTCCTCCGTCAATGGAGGATTTACCGGCGCATATATCGGTATGTATGCAAGCTCGAATGGCTCCGAAAGTACGAATCATGCGGACTTTGACTGGTTCCACTATTATTATTAACTCATGGTGCAGTACCTGAGAATAGAAATCCTGCCTACAAAACAGACAGGTTTCTCATCCAAATCCTTTCATGCCCCGCCATATTGTTAATTAATAAATTTATTTTTTTATATTAACAATATCTTGTCTCTCACGGAATGATATGTTAAGATAAACCAAATACAAACAACTGGCTGATGGGAGGTATTCTTTAGATGGACGATTACGGTGAAATAATTATTTACCAGACTGAGGACGGCAAGACAAATATTGAGGTTAAAATACAAGATGATACCGTATGGCTAAGTCAGCAACAAATGGCGGAATTATATCAGACTTCCCGGACAAATGTTGTGGAACATATCCGGCATATTTATGAAGAAGGTGAACTGGATGAAATATCAACTTGTCGGAAATTCCGACAAGTTCGCAAGGAAGGGAACCGAAAAGTATCTAGAGAATTGCCCTTCTATAATTTAGATATGATTATTTCTCTCGGATACCGAGTGAAATCAGGGATTGCTACAAATTTCAGGCGCTGGGCAACGGATCGTCTGAAAGAGTACATGATTAAAGGTTTTACTATGGACGATGAACGCCTGAAAGGAAATGGTGGCGGAAATTACTGGAAAGAGCTCCTTAATCGAATCCGTGATATTCGGTCTTCTGAAAAAGTTTTATACCGTCAGGTGCT
>JALEKG010000118.1 GCA_022769185.1 Dorea sp.
AGCAGTATATATTGCCATCAACGATGCGAAAGAAGGATGGATGCCTTTATTCGGGGCAAATGCGAGAGGCGACTTTGTTGCAATGCCGACCTGCTGGCCGTTCGACCAGAGAAGTGATCCGTCGGATCCGGAGGCAGAGAACATTATTAATCTCGATATTGATCTGTTGCTTGAGAAGAAAACATTTGGACAGATCAAAGAAATTGTTGAAAACAGAGAGATTGTCAGTGTCCCCGGTGTGACATTTCAGGCACAACTTTCGGATGGAAACGGAAATGTTCTGCAGATCATTCCGGGACAGGGTTACAGATATCTGGAGCGTCCGGCATATTCGGTTCTGACCAATTTCTCACCTTTTAAAGGAGACAGTGAAAGACATCCATGGATGGGACTGGACCGGTATGAGACGGCCACAGCAATGCTGGAAAGTGCCGATAGTGGATTTGATGCAGAAGATTGCTTTCAGGTATTAAAAGCAACAGCCCAGACAGTCTGTCCGACGGTAGTTTCCATGGTATATGATGTGACAGACCGTGTGGTATACTGGTGTAAGAATAGAGCGTGGGATCATGTTGATAAATATAAGTTTAAATAATTCTGTAAATCGTGGATTTTGTAAAGGAGAAATTATGAAATTAAAGAATGTGCTTATTGTAGTGAAAGATATGGAAAGATCAAAGAAATTCTATCATGATCTGTTTGGACTTGATGTGATTGTGGATAATGATGGAAATATGATATTAACGGAAGGACTTGTGCTTCAGGATGAAGCAATCTGGAAGCAATTTATCGGGAAAGAAGTGGTTCCTGAAAATCATTCTTGTGAATTGTATTTTGAAGAAAAAGAGATGGAAGCATTTGCTGACAGGCTTGAAAAGTATGATCCACCGGTGAAATATGTTAACAGGTTAATGACTCATTCCTGGGGGCAGAAGGTGATCCGATTCTACGATCCAGATGGTAATCTCATTGAAGTCGGAACACCGATGTAGAATCATTTTTGAAAATAGACAAGGAGAAGAATTATGCAAAAAACAACGAAAAAGCTTACATTATCTGCAATGTTTATGGCATTGGGAATGGTACTGCCCTTTTTGACAGGTCAGATCCAGCAAATAGGAAACATGCTTCTTCCAATGCATTTGCCAGTTTTCTTGTGTGGACTCATATGTGGCTGGAAGTACGGAGTGGTGGTAGGATTCATATTGCCACTGCTGCGTTCTGCTACATTTGGTATGCCTGCATTATATCCGATGGCACTGGCAATGGCTTTTGAACTGGCCACATACGGACTGGTAGCTGGGATGTTGTATGAACGTTCGCGATGGAAATGTGTGAGGGCACTTTATCGTTCTCTGATTGCGGCAATGCTGGCAGGAAGAATTGTCTGGGGAATTGCGGAGATTGTATTGTTGGGAATAAGTGGAAGCACATTTACCTGGCAGATGTTTCTTTCCGGAGCCTTGCTCAATGCAATTCCGGGAATCGTGATTCAGCTTATACTGATTCCGGGGATTATGCTTGCATTAAATAAGACCGGAATGGTACCTTTGAAAGAGAGGGCAGGACAGTATAAGATGCGGAGGAATGAGCAGTGAAAGATGCTTTTTCTGTGATTTTACGAGAAGTTCAGATGTATAAGAAAGTGCCAATGGTGCTTGCTATTGATGGACGGTGTGCTTCGGGGAAAACTACGCTAACCGCCAGACTGAAGGAAGAATTAGACTGTAATGTAATACATATGGATCATTTTTTCCTGCAGCCAAGGCAACGCACAGAAGCACGTCTTAAGGAGCCGGGAGGAAATGTAGATTATGAACGTTTCCTTGAAGAAGTTGTGCATCCTTTTCTAGAAGGAAAGCCATTTTCTTACAGGGTGTTTGACTGTAAAAGTATGACGTTTGTGTCAGAAATACCCGTGGATCTAGGCAGATTGACCGTTGTGGAGGGTGCTTACTGCTGCCATCCTGCACTCTGGGATTTTTATGATTTCCGTGTGTTTTTAACAGTTGACGCAGAAGAACAGCTGCGACGAATTCGTTGTAGAAATGGTGAGAAAGCTCTGACTACATTTCGTGATCTCTGGATTCCACTTGAAGAACAGTATTTTAAGGAATATGATATAGAGAAGCGTTGTGATTATGTTTTTACAACTTTTCAAGATTGAAAGAACCATAATCAAGCACTGGGAAAATTATCAGACAGTGATCCAGGCAGAATTGGAAAGCGAGGAAGCAGAATGCGTTATAAAGAATTTGGAACAACAGGAATGAATGTATCGGAGATGTGCTGAACGATATGGGAGTAAGAAAGGAGATCTTTCTTGCAACAAAGTGTGGGAATGATTTTATTGACGGGAAATATGTCCGCTGCGGAAGACCGGAAAAGATCATGCAGCAGTGTGAAAACTCGCTTCGAAATCTCTGAACAGATTATATTGATCTGTATCTGGTACACTGGCCGGATCCAAATGTCCCGCTTGGAGAAACGATCGGTGCACTCAGTGAACAGAAAAAACAAGGGAAGATCCTGCATGTCGTAGTATCCAATTTTACGATTGAACAGATCCGGGAAGTACAAAAATATTGTGAGATAGAAGCGTATCAGCCACAAAATTCCATGGTTGCACGGGCATATGAATCACAGATTCGTTGGTCAGCAGACCAGGGAATGGGAGTGATGACGTACGGTTCACTGGGAGGCGGAATCCTCACAGGGGCTTATCGAACCATTTATTTCAACCTGCATAGTAGGGGCACAGAGCAGAAAAAAGATAGAGGAAAATTGTGCCTGTTTTGGTTGGAAACTGAGTGACGAAGAAGAAAAAATGCTGGATGCAGCGATTGAAAAGCATCTGGGGGTAGACAATTAACTTTATGTGTGTAGAGAGAGAATCGGGATGGATAATATGGTATGCCCTTGTAAAAGGACGAAATGTGAAAGATATGGAAAATGCGATGAGTGCAGAGCGCATCATCATCAGATGACCGGAAGAAAATCATTGACCAGATGTGAAAAACTAGAGTTAAAAGAGCAGAAAAAACAATCAAAACACAAGGATAATTAGGGTTATGAAATATGTATATTCGATCAGTGACAATTGTGAATTAGAGAGATATCAATTATTTGTAGAAAAGCATGCGCGTGTGATCAGTGAATATGTTGGTTTCATATCCGAATATTATGATGTAAAAGAACTACCCGAATATATTGTTTTTTCTAATTTGGATATGGCTACAAAAGTTCATAAAATGATTCCTGTTCCTGCATATACAAACGAGATCAGAACGGTAATTACTCCCGAGATTTCAGTTTGGAAAAAAATTTATTTGAGACAACTGGATCATTATAAAATAGATTCAAGAGTTCAATTTGTAAGAAATTATTATGAAAGTATGTTGAGTGAAAATCATATTTTACAGATATTAGGACATGAGTTGCTGCACCAGAGTGAGTTGTTTGTAGAAGATTTCAATAATGAAGACTCTATGGAAGAAGGAATTTGGTTCGAAGAAGGGATGGTTGAATATATTAGCAGAAAGTATTTTCTAACGGAAGAGGAATATGCTATTGGTAAAAAAAGCAATCAGTTATTATCAGAATTATTTGAAGAATATTTTCGGACAGATTCTATTGAGTGTTTTGGTCAATCTACTTTTGATGGCAGTTATGGTGCGATTTTTTATGAATACTGGCGCAGCTTTCTTGCTGTTGATTTTCTGGTACATAAACTTGGATCTGTTGAAAAAGTATTTCAACGATATCATCAATGGGATAAGCAAGGAAGAGTGATTCCATTGTCCAGGTGGTTTGAGATGGAATAGAGATAAAATCATATCTGAGGAAAACCGGACAAGTGGTGTCTCATGCGGAAAGAACAGGGTATTGCTCACTTTGTGTCCTGTACCTATGAGATACTTGTGAGGTATGCTTTCCCCAGAAAGGAGGACAAAGGATCATGGATCAACAAAAAATCGGAAGGTTTCTCAAAGACCTTCGGAAAGAGAAGAATCTTACACAGGAACAGCTTGCAGAGCAGTTTCAGATATCCAGAAGAACCGTATCAAGATGGGAAACAGGCAGTAATCTGCCGGATTTGGATATTCTGATTGAAATGGCTGACTATTATGATGTGGATCTCAGAGAACTACTTGATGGAGAAAGGAAAAGTGAGAAAATGAATAAGGAATTAGAAGAAACTGTATTAAAAGTGGCAGATTATAGTAATGAGGAGAAACAGAAATTAACAAAACGTATGCACTGGTTGTTTATCGGAGGTTTTATTGCGGCAGTGATCTATATGGTATTGGTTTTTACAGATCATTCAGATAACTTTCTTGGCGGAATGTGCCTGGGTATTACCTTTGGAATGATGATCGTAGGAGTAATCATGACCAGTAAATATGCAGCAAAGATCAGAGCATACAAAATGCGGCTTCTTCACAGACAGTAAAACTGGTTAAGTGCATTATTCTGTTGCATCAGGCAGTTTTTTGACAATTCCAAGAATGAGCGCTCCTGCGATTGCTGTCCCTATATAGGCCACAGCAAGTCCTATTCCAAATTCAGAGGTGACATATTTTGTATATTTTCCGGTTACTGTTATGGAATCGAAAATTGACTGCACAAATACATTATGGCTTGCATGAAACAATACTGCAGGCCAGAAACTCTGGGCTTTTACACAAAGATAGCTTACTACAATTGTAAATCCCATTACCATCGCAAAGAAACAAAGCAAGGAACAAGGTATATTTCCATTGTTATAATCGGAGAAAATAATGACTGGTGCGTGATATAAAAACCAGACAACGCCGATAATTACTGATGCTGTTTTAAGCGGTACAACCTGTCTTAATTCTGTCAGCAAAAATCCGCGCCAGCCAATTTCTTCTCCTACTGCAGCAAGGCAGTTGATGAGAACACCGACAGTGGCCAATATAACAATCTGTGAGATGGAATATTTGCCAAGTGTTCCAATACCAGTGATCCATGCGAGGCCATAAACAATGGAACACAAAATAAAGGGAATGACATATGCCATGCCTATGTAGGGCAGACTCTTTTTATGGATTCTCCATCCAAGTCCCTTGATGGAGTGAACTACAATGAACTTGCTTATGAGTGCAGATACTCCTGGAACCCACATGAGCCCAATTACAAAGACAGAACCACTGTTCACACTATAGGAATTCTTAATTATCTCTGTCAGGGAGATGTGAAGCAACATCAACTGCTGCCTGAAGTGCACCAATCAGTTTTTTCATTGATTTCATATCTGAATCAAAATAGTAGTAGTTTTTAGTCCCTTCCTTGCGAACCTTGATCAGACCGGCATCTTTCAGAATCTGAAGATGATGTGATACCGCGGGGCGGGAAAGATTGGTTCTCTTCGTTATCTCTCCAACACGTACGCCACGACAGTCATCCATTTGCATCATTTCCACAAGAAGATGCTGACGGCTTTCATCACCTATGGCGGTCAACACCTTCTGGCATTCTTTGATTTTATGAGCAACTTCCTTTGCTTCCATATAAACGTCCATCAGAGAACCGTCCTTCCTGTTACCGCTTCAAAGTGATATTTGACTATACCAAGATCTGCTTTCGTGTATAAGCCCATTACGCCTGAAAAGGCAATGCCTCCGGCTATATGGGCAGAAACCTTTTCACCGGATAAGGTAAATCTGAATTTCTGCTGATTCATCGCTGTAGGAGCCAGCAAAGCGGATTCCATTCCTATTTTAAACCATTCTGGCATAGATCCGTTCAGCGAGGTTACTTCTTCTATTGATTTACTCTTGTGAGCAACGCCCTGCGTTTTTCCATAACCCAGTGCAATCAGACAGGTCTGTTTCTCACCTTTGAAAATTTGGGCTGCACTTTTCCCATGAGTCATTGCGACCCAACAGGTATTTAGGCCAAGGGACTGTGCAAGTAAAACCAGCTGTTCTCCATAATACCCGCATTTTTCCTCAAGATCCGGCGCTTTCGTTCCAACCAGTGCAATATAGTTCTGTACGCCAGAAAACTTTCCATAATGTGCTATTAAAGAATGAAAGCACTTTGGCTCATCAAACAGAATTTGAATATGAAGATGACCTTCCCGGTTGATTTTGTCCAGCTCTCTCAGCAAAATGTCTCTTTTTTCTGGTTCAATTTTTCTATCCTCGTATTGTCGTACACTGTGACGCTTCTTAATGATTTCAAAAATATCCATAATGATCTTCCCTTCGTTAAATTGTTTAAACCAATTATAACACCAGAAATAAAATATTCATCATTCGTAAAGAAAATCGAGACGGATACATTGTATCCCGTATCGTAATTCTACAAATGAGATTCAATAAAAAGCTCTGAAAATCTGGTGCGTGAATATGATAGGGAAAAGAATGGTGAAATTATTACTTTCTATCTATAATCTCTTTTATCTCTTCAATCATTTTCCAGGAATCTTTTGCTGCATATACATGATTATCTACTATTATTTCATTTAAAGAAGATATACAGATTATTTGAGATTCTTTTTCTTTATTTTTCGTATACAGTAATATTATTTCGTTTCCTATCCCATTTGATGAGCCATTTGAAAAAATGGTAGACATCTTTCTTGCATAAGTATACTTGGATAAAATGGAAAGCATATGTGTTTTTTCTTCCTCTGTTAAGGGATAATAACCTGTGGCGTTAATATATGTTTCGCCGTCCGCGATACCAAGATTAGAATAAGATATCTTTATAACTGTCGTATTATCAAATAGAGAGGATATATTCATCGGTCGAAAATATAAACCGACACTTATAATCAAGAGAACAAATATACTATTTGTTATGATACGTTTTTTATCAGTTCCTTCTATATCCATTTGATATTTTCGGATAACAAAGGGTTCACAAAAAAGAAGGATACAAAGAAAGATAAAACCGATGTAAAGGACTTCCACTTTAGAGCAATACCAATAGCCGAAATATGTACCCAACAGAATGCAGCCTGTAATCGTTGTCATGCAGCCATCTATTTTTGCAAAACTATCTGCTAAAGTGTATTTTCGCACCAATGTACGCATTAAAAATGATTTTCTGCCTGTTATAATCTGATAGATGCCTGTTAATATAAACACTATAGATAGCACTATAATTCCTATAAGTGGAATGGATTCAAAAAGTTCATTCATTAGCGGTTATCTTCCTTTATGTCTTTGATTATTATGCGAAGTATATCATTAAAAAATCTATGTTGCTATCAGAGGTTTGTAAATTGTTTGTAAAAATCATTGTTTGAATGGGATACTATATAAAGATTTTGCGGGCACGTTAGATTCGGCATATAGAACTGTGAAAGTGTAAGAGGATATAGTACAATAGAGAAAATGATATTTTCCAGAACAAGGGGTGAAGTGATGATAGAAGTTTTATTTGCAGAAAGTGAAGCTGCCTCCATGAGGGTTGCGAAGAATACAGTTGTGTATGGAAAAACAGATGGACCTACGTCTGTCTGGATTGCTGGGAAAAAGAAACCTCCGAAACGGGAGCATGCCGGATGGATCGAAGGAACTTCTGAAGAAGTCATCTGTCTGGGATTCATGTTGGATATCGGTGATATCAGTGAAACGATAGACAGTCAGTACCGAAAAGACTTGATTTATTCTCTGTATGTTCAGGAGCAATGGGGAAAAGATCCGGAACTGGATGCAGAACTCCGGAACCTGGCAGACTGCTATATAGAAGAGATGAAACGGCTGAAGAATTATTTAGAATCTGGAGAGCAGATCCGGGTGTGGTACAGTGAAGCTCCTTACTCTATTTGTGGTTTTTACCAGTTATGCAGTATCCTGACCCAGTATGAGAATCCGGTTCGGACTGTGAAGTTGCCACAGTATCGTATTCGTGATAATGTGATCATCTCATATAAAAATTGGGGCGAGGTAGCGGCTGAAGAATTTGCCGGATTTCTGCAATATGAAAAAGAGTTATCCAGAGAAGAACAAAGGCTTTATTGTTCATTATGGTGTGAACTTAAGGAGGACAACAGCCCTCTGCGAGCAGTTGTGAATGGCAGAGTAACCGGCGTCCCGGAAGATTTTTATGATTTCCTGATCTGGAACAGGATTAGCGAAAAGCCAGAAAAGGAAGCCAGACTGATTGGCGATATCCTGGGGAAGTATCCGGTGAATATCGGTGACTGGTGGTATGCGAAGAGAATCAATGATTTTATTGCTCAGGGAAAAATCCGTGTGGTTCAGGACTCGGAAAATAAATATGCAAGGATGATCTGTCTGGCAGAATAACTGGAAATATTTTCTACTCTTATAAATTCCTTAGAATTGTTTTTTACACTGATAGTAGAAATACAAAACAGGAGGTTTTTGAAATGGAAGATCATATCATTGTAGTTAAGAATCTTTCAAAGGAGTTTAAAGGGCAGAAAGTCTTAAAAGAAGTCACAATGAAAATCCCGGAAAATTGTGTGTATGGACTTTTAGGACCGAATGGTGCGGGAAAGTCTACGCTTTTAAAAATGATGACAGGGCTTTTGCGCCCGACTTCAGGAGGAATTTTCTTCCAGGGACATAAATGGTCACGGAAGGACTTGTCTGAGATCGGCGCACTGATTGAGACACCGCCCATCTATGAGAATCTGACGGCATGGGAGAATCTGAAGGTACGTGCATTGCTTCTGGGGGTCAGTGAGGAACGAATGCACGAAGTGCTTACATTGACGGATCTTGCGGATACGGGAAGGAAAAAGGCAGGAGCATTTTCTTTGGGAATGAAACAAAGACTGGGAATTGCACTTGCACTTTTGAATGATCCGAAGCTTCTGGTGCTGGATGAGCCAATCAATGGGCTGGATCCGCTGGGAATACAGGAATTGCGGGAACTGATCCGAAGTTTTCCGCAAAAAGGGATTACGGTAATCTTGTCCAGCCATATTTTGAGTGAGATTCAACAGACGGCAGATTATATCGGAATTATTTCAGAAGGAAAGCTCGGATTTGAAGGAAAGATGGAGGAACAGGAAGATCTGGAAGCATTATTTATGGAAGTTGTAGCGAAAGGACGGAAAGAAAGATGAAACAGTATTTTTTAGCAGAAAGATTAAAGTACCGCCATACATCCATGAATGTCATCACCGTTATGATGCCGCTGATCACGGTGCTGCTGGCTGCCTGGCTGACACATACATTTTTTGCGGTGGACAGTTATAACTGGTGGTATATGGGATTATATCCGGGATATATCGGAATCCT
>JALEKG010000125.1 GCA_022769185.1 Dorea sp.
TATGCTAATAAAATCTCACTTAACATTCCATATACCGTATCCGGAAGATCCATTCCCCGCAGGATTCCCAGAAGTTCTACCGGTGTTTTTCCTTCTTTTACGTATCCAAAAATGATTTCTTTCTTCCTATATTCTATCTCAGCACGATACAAGCATGCAAATATTTTTGCTTTTATCTCATTTTTGGCTGTTTCATAAGGTTCCGTAAATCGAACTTCTATCTCTGATCCTGTGGACATCTCCGGAATTTTCACTGTACAGATCTGTCGTTCTTCCTCGTATTCTGTCTGACATGGAATCTCTTTGCCGTCAGCCGTAACTACCGTGCGAAGCATGGTTTCACTTCCATGGAATTCCAGCTTCCAGCTTCTCTTTTCTGGAATGACCGATCGATTTCCCTCTGCCGCATGAATACGGAATACCGGATACTTTTGATACTGCCATTCCAGTAAGGTGCATGCCCAGTTTTCCGGCAAGTCTTCTGCCGTATCTCCCTCATCCTCATATAACTGGAAAGTATTTTCTTTCCCAGGAAAGATCTTTACCGTGAGCGCTTCCGGATTCTCCACGCTGTTCGTAAAATGTTCCAGATCCGCCATCGGCACGATTGCTCCTGCCTTTGCGAGAACCGGGATATCCTCCAGACCTCTGTATAAAGTTAATGTTCTTCCTCCATGGTACAGCATACCATTGAAGAAATCAAACCATAATCCTTCCGGGATCCAGGCTTTAAATTCTGCAGCCTGTGCCTGTTTATCCATCGGCTTTGTGATCGGACATGCAATGAGTTCTGTTCCATAATAATACTCATTGGGCACCTCATAGGTCTCTCTCTGCTCCGGTTCCAGATAATACATCGGCCGGATCAGGGGCTGCCCGTTATGACTTGCATAATAGTTCATCGTATACAGATACGGGATCAGTTCGTGACGAAGTTTTAAATAGCGTTTCATAATATTTTCGGAAATCAGATTGTAACGCCATGGTTCCTTTCCATTAAATTGGCTGTTCGAGCTATGCAGCCTCATGATCGGAGAGAATGCACCGAACTGCACCCATCTGGTCGCCAGCTCATCATCTTTATATCCCAGCATATGACCGCCAATATCATGACTCCACCAGCCATACCCGGCATTGCTTGCATTTGCGGTAAAATACGGCTGAAAATCAAGGGACTTCCAGCTGATGATCGAATCTCCCGAGAATCCGGCCGGATATCTGTGGCTTCCGATTCCCGCATAGCGGGAAAATGTTAACGGCCGTCTGCCTCTTCGTTTGCTGTCCAGATAATGATAATGATTCAGCATCCACAGAGGGTCGAGCCCCGGTATCCCGGACATTCCGCCCTGCTGCCAGTCAATCCACCAGAAATCCACTCCGTCATCTTCGTTTGGATGATGCAGATACTCAAAATATGCCTCCAGGAATTTTGGATCTGTAACATCAAAATTCACCGGTTCTTCTTTCTGCCAGTCCTTTCCCAGCGCTTCCGCCATCTCCCGGTAATGCTCCTCATGCGCCTGCACGCCGCCCGCAGGATGGACATTTAAGGTTACTTTCATCTGATGCTCGTGAAGCCACTGCATGAACTCCTTCGGATCTGGGAACAACTCCCGGTTCCAGGTATATCCGGTCCAGCCGCTTCCATATTTCGGGTCAATATCGACCAGATGCCAGTCCATATCGATAACCGCAACGGAAAACGGGATTTCCTCTCTCTCAAACCGGAGCATCAGATCCTTATATTCCTGCTCAGAATACTTGTAATATCTGCTCCACCAGTTCCCCAGAGCATATCTTGGAAGCAGAGGCGTATTTCCGGTCAGATGATAAAAATCTTTCAGACATCTCTCATAATCATGTCCGTATCCGAAGAAATAAAGGTCTACACTTCCCGGTTTTCTTGGTGCTACCCAGCCATCCTCAGAAAGCAGCATGGAACGACTGTCGTTCAGGACCGCATAGCCGAATCTGGAGATCACTCCGTGCTCCAGCTCTACCGCTCCGTCCGCCTCATCCAGCGTCCTTGCCGTTCCCCGCAGATCTGTCGCCTCCTCTCCATAATGCCAGATACTGTGGTAAACGCTGATATTCCCCCGCACCTGAATGGAAAGCCCATAACCGGTAAACTCCTGCTTATTATAGATGAGGTGAATCTTATCCGTCATAATTTCCAGGGAATCTTCCCTTTCAAACACCTGAAACTGTGGGACAGGGAAATCGCGATTGACCACACACTGCGATGCACGGTCTTCAAATTGTCCATCCTCACTGTACTCCAACCGTATCAGCTCCTCTGTTAAAAGAGTGATCCTGTATTTTTCTCCCTGAACCACCGCCTCTTTGTGGCATTTTCCTTTGGTATGCATTCTATATCTTTCCTTCATCTTTCCCTGTCCTTTCCTTTCTCGTCTTTCTTTTTCGTCTTTCTTTCTCGCCTTCCGTCCTTTGCTTACTAACCTTTTACGGAACCTGCCGTGGCACCTGCCACGAATCGTTTCTGGAAAATGGTGTAAACGATGATCACAGGTACAATGGAGATCACGGTCGCAGCAAATAATCCGCCGTAGTCCGTCGAATATCTTCCGTTGAACATCGTAAGTCCGACTGCCAGCAGCTGTTTCTTTTCATCGTCGATCATCAAATACGGCCACAGATAATCTTCCCAGATCCACAAAAACTGAAAGATCGCAATTGCGGAGATGGAGTTTTTACTCATCGGAAGCACGATCTGATGAAAGATCCGGAACTCATTTGCCCCATCAATCCTCGCCGCCTCCAGAAGCTCATCCGGCAGTGACGAGATATCCTGCTTCATCATGAAGATTCCGAATCCGCTGACCATAACCGGCAGGATCAGTGACAGATAGGTATCCTGAAGTCCTGCCTTCATGAACATCGTATAGCGGGAAATGATCGTCACAGACCACGGAATCATCATCGTCAGCATGACAAATCCGAAGATCAGGTTCTTCCCCTTAAATTCGTATTTACTCAGTACAAATCCACACAGACAGCTGATGTATACCACCAGCACCGTCACGATCACTGCTACCAGGATACTGTTTCCGAAATACCTCAGGAAATTAAAGTTCGACTGCAGTGATGTATAATTTTCCAGTGTAAAATTCTGCGGAATCAGCGTCTGGTGCAATGCACTGATTTCCTCATTCGTCTTAAAGGAAGATAAGATCATCCAGACAAACGGAAGCACCGTTATCACTCCAACTACTGCCAGCACAATATATAAAACAATTTTCAAAACACGTTTCTTCATTACCGCACCTTCTTTCTCGGTGAAGTCTCACCCGTTAACTTGAATGAAAAGATGGTCAATATCACTGTAAAGATCAGAATGAAAAATGCTATTGCAGATGCAAAACCAAAATTATATTTTACAAATGCCTGATCGTATACAAGATAAGAACTCAAAAATGTAGAAGTACCCGGACCTCCTTCTGTCATGACCATGACCGGTACATACGCCTGAAGATAAGAGATCAGTGATGTGATCACTACAAATACCATGGTAGGTTTCAGTAACGGCAGTGTAATATAACGGAAGGTCTGCCATGCATTTGCCCCGTCAATATTCGATGCTTCATAATAATCCGTCGGAATTGAAATCAGACCTGACATGAATAAGATGACTGCGTATCCAAAGTCCTTCCAAATGGTCATTACCATAACCGCCACCAGTGCAAACTTACTGTCATACAACCAGTTGATATCAAATCCAAACAGATGGTTCACCAGACCGAACTGCGGATTATACATGATCTTCCACACATACGCTACTGCCACCAGCGGTGTAACCGTCGGCATATAAAAGATGGTACGGAAAAATGTCTTATGCTTCATTAATTTCGATGAAATGGCATATGCCAGCGCAAGTCCCAGAACCACCCGGAAGAATACTACTACCGCACAAAAAACAACGGTATTTCTCATCGACAGCCAGAATGTCGGATACTGGAACATCCGGATATAATTGTCCAGTCCGGCCCATTTATAGGTCCCATTTAATGGATTCCATATATGAAAACTTCCTGCAAAAGCAATTACCACCGGAACAACCAGAAAGATCAACATATACACGACCAGAAATATCACTACGATATTTCGCAGCACGATCTCGCTTTTGCTCTGCAGCGGCCTTCTTTTTTTCAACATAACATTTTCCTCCTATTGATGTTCACTGTACCTGTAATACAGATTTTCTGATGCCACAAATTCCTGATTTGACAGATCCACTTTAACGATATCTTCTGCATTCTGAAGAGCTTCCTCGACCGGCGTATTATTATACATCATATCCTGGCAGGCAATTTTCAGATTATCTCCAAGTGTTGCCGGCATTGCCCCCGGCCAGATGTAATTATCAATATGTTCGGAAACTGCCTGGATTGCCGGATTTTTCAAAAGATCTTTGTCGTCTCTCAATGCATTGTTGGATGGGAACAGGCTGTAATTCATGCAAAGCTCTTTTTGCTTCTCCTGATTGGCCAGATAAAACCGAATAAAATCCTGTGCCACTTCTTTCTGTTCCGGCGTCGCATTCTTGTTGATTCCCGGTGTAGATTCTCCGTTATACCGGTCATAGGCAAAAGGATCTTCTGTAGCGGTCGGTATCTCAAAAGTTCCATAATTGATGTCCGGATAATTCGTCTCCATGTATCCATAGAAATGTCCCCACCGGTAAACCATGGCGGATTGTCCCTGTCCGAAGCTCTGAGCCGCATCTGTTCCGAAATCTTTGTCCCCTACATGATCCTTCTCATAAAAATCAAGGAACATCTGCGCCGTCTCGATCTGCCCTTCCTGTGTCAGTCTCGGAACCGTTCCGGTCTCATCAAAAATCGTATCTCCATACTGATAAGGAACGCCCTGCATCAGATTTTCAAAATCTCCATTAAAGTTAAAGCCTGCCTGAACCATTTTCCCGTCTTCCATAATGGTCAGTTTCTTCGCAACTTCCCGGAATTCATCCCAGGTCTTTGGAATATCCTCCTCCGTAAGTCCTGCTGCCGCCCACATGTCTTTGTTGTAATAAATCGCACCCGTCATAATTCCGAAATCCATATAATAGATCTTTCCATCAATCTCATGAGACTTTGCGGTAAAGAAATCCTCCTCAAGATCCTGAATGTCAATATCATACGGCTCCATATAATTCAGCAGCAGATGCTGATAACTGTTATGTACATTAAACAGTGTCGGTCCATCTTCTCCCTTCTGAAGTGCAAGCGGAAGCTTCGTCCAGAATCCATCCCATGGATTGTTTATAATATGAATCGTAACATTCGGATGGATCTTTTCATATTCTTCTGCAATACTTCCGAACAGATCCGGAGCATCCCAGAGCCACCAGTCTAATTCAATCGGATCCCCGTCATTGACCAGATGATTCGGATCATAGGTAACATGGTCTCCCATGACTTCCAGACCTTTGTCCGGATTGGTATCCGTTTCACCTTTATAAGTAACCGTGCCCGACTTTCCACAGGCGCATGTGAGCACCATCATGGAAACGGCCAGGCAGATTGCCGTCACTTTCCTCCACATATCATTTCCTCCTTTATACCTTACAACCTTTTTAGTTCCTTAATGTTAGCGCTAACCTTTAACTAAAAATTAGCACACCTGTTTTCAGAAGTCAATCTTTTGATTTTTCATTTTGTTCTTTCTCTTATTTCACCAAAATTTTGCTTTTCTATTTGTGCAGATTTTATAATCCTCTCGCTTTTCCATAAAAAATCTTACTGTATTCCTCAATTCTTTGCTATAATAAATGAAAAGAATTGAGATTAGCGTTAAACCTATTTTAGATAGGCGAGATAGGAGAGCATTTATGGTAACTTTAAAAGATATTGCAGAAAAAGCGGGAGTCAGTATGATGACTGTCTCCCGCGTTATGAATGGAAATCAGGGAAAAGTATCTGAAAAAACTGCTGCCAGAATCCGCGCACTGGCAGATGAAATGGGATACATCCCCAACTCTTCCGCGAGAAGCCTTGCCGCAAATTCTTCGAAGATCATTGCCGTGGTCTTAAGAGATCTTCCGGCAGGCAATCCACTTGCAGATCCTTATTCTGCCGCTTTTCTTGGCCTGATCACCAGAGAAGTGCAAAAACGCGGCTATTATATTATGATCCACTTTGTCCAGGATTTTTCCGATGTGACCTTCCGCCTGCGCTCCTGGAATGCAGAAGGTGCAATCTTTCTTGGATTATTTGATGAAGAGATCAGACAGCTTCAGAGCAGCAATCACATTCCGCTTGTCTTCACAGACAGTTACAGCAATGTCAGGCAGCTCATTAACATAGGAATTGATGATTATAAAGGCGGAGAACTCGCCGCAGAATACTTGATACAAAAAGGCCACACTTCTCTGGCCTTTGCCGGTCCGTTTACCCGGACCGGAGGTGTCATTTCCAAAAGATGTCAGGGATTCTCCGATATCATAAAACGAGAGCATCTGTCCCTGGCACCGAAACATATCTATGATCTGGACAAGATCACACCGGAAGACCTGATCGACTCTATTCTAAATGACCCTACGCCGCCGACCGGACTCTTTGCCTTTTCCGATGAATGGGCCGTACAGCTTTTTAGCATTGCCCGCCAGAAAGGTCTGTCCATTCCGGAACAATTATCCGTCATTGGCTTCGATGATCTTCCGGTCAGCCGTGCACTTCCGATTGCTCTTACGACCATCCGGCAGGACATCACCAAAAAAGCCGAAGA
>JALEKG010000028.1 GCA_022769185.1 Dorea sp.
CCCATAACCATTACTGTCTTTAAATGGTTCGGAAAAATGCTTGGCAACCAGCAATGCGAAATTGGTATTTTCCGTCTTCTTGTCTTCTCCTTCATAGCTGTGTCCATTTACCGTTACGATCCCATTTGTATTCTCATTTACTACAACGCCTCGCGGATTCATACAAAACGTACGTACATTGTCTTCAAACTGCCTGGTCCGATAGACAATCTTGCTCTCATAGAGTTCATCCGTCAGATCCGAGAAGATGACCGCCGGAAGTTCCACCCGGACTCCGATATCCACCCGGTTCGACAACGTCGGAATCTTCAAACTCCGGCACACAGATTCCATCCATTTACTTCCACTTCTTCCTGCGGAAACAATGCAGTACGTTCCTTCATACTGCTCATGCTCCGTGCTGATCCGGAACCGCCCGTCTTCAAGACTTTCCAGAGTCTCTACCGGTGTATCAAAGTAAAAATCAACCTGTTTTTCCAGCACAGCATAGAGATTTTCAAGTACTACATAATTAATATCCGTTCCCAGATGACGCACAGATGCCTCCAGAAGATGAAGACCATTCTGCATACAAATCTTCTTAAACCCAGAACCAGCCGTTGAATACAGCTTCGTTCCTTCCCCGCCATACTGCAGATTAATTTTATCTACATATTCCATCAGTTCAATTGCATTTTTCTTACCAATATGTTGATACAAAGTTCCGCCAAAATCATTGGTGATATTGTACTTTCCATCAGAAAACGCTCCTGCGCCTCCAAAACCACTCATAATCGAACACGTCTTACAGTGAACACAGCTTTTTATCTTTTCCCCGTCGATGGGACATTTTCTCCCTGACAGACAATGTCCGGCCTCAAATACGGCGACAGAAATCCCTTCTTTTTTCTGCAGCAACTCATACGCTGCAAAGATTCCTCCCGGACCGGCTCCGATAATTATGACATCATATTTCTTCATACTAATTCCTTTCCTTTCGTTTTCTATCATGCGTCTTCTTTGCTGAAAGTATCCGCAAGACTTCTTATTTTTAGTCTTTCTTTCAGATCAGCCGCATCCCGGAAGCTTCCGTTTCTGATATCTGCTTTCCGGATCATTATCTCCTGTTCCTGTCCTGTCATATGGAAGTAATTATCGCTGAATATCACATCTGCATCTTCAAAGTCCAGCTCCACAAATGGGGCGAACCTGTCGCTCGCCAGATGAAGTACATATGCTTCTTCTGATTCTTCCACACACACCTGGATCGATGGCTTCTTTAATGCCAGGTGTTTATACGGAAGCAGAGTCTCTACATTCCAAACTTCCGTTCCATTTTCAAAACGAACCCTTCCTTCCAGGAACACACTCTCTTCCCATTCCATGTCCTTATGGGCTCCAAGACTGTCCCAATCCATTTCTGCAATCTTTTCAGAACAGAAACCACTGGTATCCCCTTCGATCTTCACTGTTTTCAGAACTTCGCAGTCCATATTTTTCAGCAGGATCTCTCCCTGCCATTTTCTCTCTTCTTCCGTCTCATTTTCTACAAAAAGACAGGCTTTTCCATCTTCAATGATCAGGCTGGAGGTCACCGGTGCATAGAACCGGCATGCCATATATTGAAGTGCTTTCCACCGGCCAAAGTAATCAATGGAAGACCAGGATGCCACCGGCCAGTTATCGTTTAACTGCCAGTACAGGGTTCCCATACACCTTCCTCTGTGGCGTCTCCAGTGCTCTACCCCATACTGGATCGCCATTCCCTGAAGAATCTGGCTTACATAGAGCAGGTCATCAAAGGATTCCGGATACCGGAAGTTCTCGGACATATAATAGAGAATCTTTCCATTTGCCGCATCATTCTTCTGATGGCTTTCCATGACTCGTGAGAAAATATTTCGATCTTCCGGTCTGGTAAATGTCTTTACCGTCTTCATCGCCGGGAATGACTGAAATCCAAACTCAGAGCAGAATCGGAAGAAATATTTTCTGTAATCGGTAAACGGCTTCTGCCCATGCCATACATCCCAGTAGTGTGCATCTCCGTCATTCTCATCATCCGGATGATCAAAGCATCCGCCTGACGATGGAGAAGACGGCCAGAAAAAGGTATCTCCCGCATGTTCTTTCATGACCATTGGAATTACATGTTCAAATAATTTGATATAATCCGCACGTAAATTCTTGGTTTCCCGCTGAAAAGCCGGCCAGTGATCCCAGGCTGACTCCATCTCATTATTTCCACACCACAATCCAAGACTCGGATGGTGGCGAAGCCTTTTTACATTGTCTTCGACTTCTTTTTTACAATTTTCCAGGAAAGCATCCGTCGTATCATACACATTACATGCAAACATCAGATCCTGCCATACGATCAGACCTTTCTCATCACAGATCTCATAAAAGGTGTCGGAAGGATAATAGCCTCCTCCCCAGACACGGATACAGTTAAAATGGGCACGTTTTGCAGATTCCAGAAGAAACTCTTGTCTTTCTTTTGTAATTCTGGAGTATACACAATCCTCCGGAATATAATTTGCTCCCATGGTAAAGATCTTGACTCCATTCACCTGAAATGCGAATTCTTTTCCCCACTGGTCCTGACTCCTGCTTACGGTAAGTGTCCGAAGCCCGATCGTCCTATGTTCCTTCTGTACGATTGTTTCATCCGGACCCAGTAAAGATACTTCCAGGTCATAAAGCGGCTGCTCTCCATATCCATTCGGCCACCAGAATTTCGGCTCAGTAACAGACAGAACCGCCTCATACTCTCTGCCCTCTTTTAGCATTTCATCCGTTTTCGCAACAATCTTGTCCGAACCCCGATCCCTTAATCTCATCATGATTTTCCGTTTTTCCGCTTCCTGTATCTCTTCCGAAAATCCTACTCTTACCTGAAGTTCTACAGAGTCTGTTTTATGATTCTGCTGAATTTGTATCTCTTCGATGCGTTCATGTGTCCAGCCCTCCAGATAAATATCACGAAAGATCCCAGCATCCACCAGCTGCGGACCCCAGTCCCATCCAAACATTGAATGTGCTTTCCGGACCAGATGATTCCCCTTCATCGCTCCACAGGCAACATACTGCACTTCCTTTTTCTCTTCATACTGGTATTCATCCATGTAATTTAACACAGACAGAAATTCCATCCGGATCTGATTTGTCCCAGGACAGAGCACCTCCTTTACTGGAATCCGCCAGGTCCTGTGCATATTATCCGCATAACCTATTTTTTCACCATTTACATAGATTTCCGCCAGAGTATCCAGCCCTTCGCATACCAGCTCGACTTTTTCTTCCTCCAGAAGTTCTTTCTCTACTTCAAACTCTCTTTGAAAAATATAATCCTTCCGAAATAATTCTCTTGTCGGATACTCATTCATCCTGTCATAAGGATCCGGAATTGCCCTTGACGCAAGAAGCGTAGAAAGAACCGAGCCAGGAATCTGCGCCTGGTATGTCATTTCTTCCCCTCTCTGATTCATATCCCAGTTCCCATTTAATGTTAATTGTCTCATCATGTTATTCCCCATTTACTCAAATTTCTGTCATAACTATATTCTACCTCAGGTTCCGGCGGATAGATACAGTTTATTTTTATATTTCTGATTTAAAAAAGCGACAGAGATCCTCTGTACTTTAAGTCTGTCTACCATGACACATACCCATTCGTCTTCCACATCTCTTCCAGGATATCTGATTGAACTAAAAGACTATCTGGAACATCATTATAGCGAAGAGTTTTCACTTGGCGAATGGGAAGAACGCCTTCACATCAATCGCTATCGCCTGTGTCGGGAATTCTCTGCAGCTTTTCAGGTTCCACCGCTGAGATATCTTACCCGGAAAAGAATCGAAGAAAGCAAAAAAATGCTGCTTACCACGGATTGGACCATCCATGAAATAAGCAGCAAAGTCGGCTATGACAATGTCAATCACTTTATTAATTTATTTAAAAAGAATACCGGACTGACTCCCGGTGCATTTAGACAAACGGTACTGGCGGAGCAACCTGCCTTGCGCTCTCCCGTTCAATAAAGGTTCCGCCAAGCATAAATACTCCGGCTGTATATTTTGCATTTTCCAGCTTCTGAATCATGATGTGGACAGCACGTTTTGCCATCTCTTTTGTATTAATCTCATATGTCGTCAACCCGATTCCGGCAAACTGGTCAGTCACATAATTATCAAATCCTACAACTGACACATCTCCCGGTACAGAATATCCTGCGTTTTCCAGCTTTTTCACCAGAAGACTTGCAGACAGATCACAGTTACAGAAAAATGCCGTCGGCATCTCATTCGGAAGTCTGAAAAACTCTTCTCCATCGACTCTTCCATGTTCTCTGTCACGGTCATCAATGATCCATTCTTCTCTCACTTCTGCCCCATGCTCCATCAGGGACTTCAAATAGCCAAGAAAACGGTCATCAATACTGTTCGTGGCAAGTCTTGTACCTACAAAACCGATCTTTTTATGCCCCAGTTCAAAAAGATAGTTCGTCATCTGATATCCGCCTAAAAGGTTATTGGAAACCACACAGTCACACTTTTCCCACGCACAAGTAGTATCCAGATTTACAAGCGGAATCTGAACATTGTCAATCAGAAACTTCGCATACTCCGTATGAAGTGCGCCCATGATAATAACTCCATCTGCTTTCTTCTCCTGTACTACCTTCGGAAGTTCTTTCTTTTTCTCCGTCTCATAAGTGATTACTTCCAGGACCGGAAAACACTTTCTTGAAATTGCACGTTTGGAAATCTCCTGATACAACTTCCAGTAAAAAGACTGACTCTCATTCAAAAATCTCTCTGCAACGACAACGCCGATTGTATAACTGCTTCTTTCCTCATTTTTTTCAGAAGATGTTGTCCTTACATACCCCATTTCATCAGCAAGGCTGACAATCTTTGCACGCATCTCTTCACTGACACCCTTTTGTCCGGAAAGTGCCTTAGAAACTGTCACCGTACTGACATTCAATCTCGCACCAATATCAGACAATCTTACTGATTTTCCCATGACATCACCTACTATATAACATATTTTAATTACTTACCGCTTTAAAAGCGAGAATTTTCTCTGACAAGATAGTAACTTTATTGTAGTGAATCATTAAGTCTTTGTCAAGTGACATGCTCCCACCACTTAACTTTGTTTGAAGTGGGGGCTTCTTACTCAATGCCCCTAACGGGGCAAGTATCAATAAGCTATCCCCGCCTGCCCGGCGGTTCGATTTTCGGCCCGGAAACGGGCATAACAACTATATTTTGTCCAGACATAGACATGAATTCAGTCTGGAAACAGACATATTTTATGCAGAAACCAGTCGTAATGCTTCGTCTCTGATATTAATCGCCGCATTCACGTCCCTGTCGTTCGTGTAACCACACTCACATCGATATACTCTCCCTGACAATGGCAGTACCTGTTTGACCTTTCCACACATACTGCACCTTTTGCTGGATGGAAAGAACCTGTCTATCTTCACAAGTTTTCCTCCACGGTCTTCCAGCTTATAACTGAGCATATTCACCAGCATTCCGTAACCGTTGTCCGCAACACTCTTCCCGAAATTCAGACATTGGCTCATTGCCTTCATGTTCAGATCCTCCACAGCAACAACATCATACTCTTCCGCCAGCTTTCGGCTCAGCTTATGATGGAAGTCTCTTCTCTGGTTTTTCACCTTCTCATGACAGAGTGCCACCTTTTTCTTCTGTTTCTGATAATTCGAGCTTCCACACTTACAGCGTGACAGCTTTCTCTGCTCCCTGCCCAGCCGTTTTTCAGACCTTCTGTAGTAATCCGGATATTCGCATTTGCTTCCATCAGAAAATACTGCCAGTCCATGCATCGCATAATCGATACCGATAACCTTCCGTTCTCTTCTTTCTCTGTCACTGACTTGGTTTTCATCCGCACAGTACTCAAAAAGGATACTGACATAGTACTTTCCTGAAGGTTGTCTTCTGACTGTCACAGCCTTCATCTGAAATCCTTCCGGAACCTGTCTGTGGATCTTCGCCTTTACAACACCGGCTTTCGGGAGTCTGATCCCATTCTCAAAAAGTCGGATATTCCCATTCACCAGATTCGTGGTGTATGCATCCCGGCTGTGATGCTTTGACTTGAACTTCGGAAAACCGGTCTCCTCTCCTGATCACTTCAATCGGTACTCCACCGGCTGTTATCAGGAAAAAACTCTGTTGTGCATGCCATCCGCTACTCTGTCGTATAGACCAACACTCTCACTGATCTTAGGTTCAAACAGATCTTTGATCTCATCTTCATATTTCGATTTCCCAACTTCCCATTCGTCATACATCTCCCGATTGTCATAATAATCATTTATCATCTGTACCAACAAGCTTAGGTCAGATGAGTTATTTTCGATGGGTATACGTACAGTCACACTATCTGGTATTTCTTCATCCGTATATCTTGACTCTGAAAAAATGGATTGCAAATTAATAAAATAGAATTTTCTATCTACATTAGACACATAAACCAGCACAACCGGCACATTATTATGTCTGTAATAGCAAAGATTGGATTTCGACACGCCAGAACACGATACTTCGTCAGATCCTTTAAGTTTCTCTATAACCGATTGCGTTCCTTTAAGTTGAATCCATGCAAACCTCCCCGTCGGCTCACCACCATAAAATAATTCAACGATGCCATCAATACCATAGTCTTTCTCCGTAACTTCTCGAAACAGCAAATCGCCTTTCTGCACTTCTTCGTTGGAAAAATTTGTAACAACATACTGAAAAATTATTCTTGAAAGTGATTCCGTTACATGCGCTTGTACTCTGGACACATTTGCCCCTCCTCTTCATCTAAATAGTCATCTACTTTTTCTTTACTTGCTCATTTTCTCCACACCATTTTATTCACAACATTCACGTAACCCTGGATGATACGGACAACCTTCATGGACACAGTTTCGTCCACGCAGTCTGGACATGGTTTGCCCAGGACTCCCTTATGCTTCATGTCGATGACCATATCTATGGCTTGAAAGAGTTCATTTGTGGTGATACCAGCAAGGATGAAATGTGGTGTTGCCCAGTGTTTTTCCCCAATGCCTGATGAACCAAGAACTATTTTGCCAAGCTCATGCTTCCAGCCAACCACCCCTGAACAACTTTTAAGCTGACTTTTGCAGCTTCCGCAATTTTCTCAGCAGGCATACCCATACCAGCAAGCGACAGTGCCATTTCCTTTTTACCATTCATCTCAGCTTCTCTCACTTCATGAGCAATTTCATCTTGCATCAATCTTCTCATTGCTTCACACATGTTTCTCGGTCGAGTAGACGCACCCATTACTGAGCACGCCCCTCACAGAACTCCGGACGTGCGGCTTTCCCGCATCCGGCTCTTTACGAAACTAATTATTCACAGTATATCCTAATAAATTCACATAAACTCTTGGTTTGACTAATGGATAGGCTTCGTCTATCATATGCAGAAATCTTTCCCATGTATAGCTCTTTTTCTGACTACGCCTATTCAGCCAATAGAACAAACTCTTTAACACGTTGTATCTGAATTTC
>JALEKG010000039.1 GCA_022769185.1 Dorea sp.
TCATGCAAATGATGCAACAAGCACCATCAAAGATACGATTGCCCTGGATAATGCAGTGGCACGTGCCGTAGAATTCTACAACGAGCATCCGGATGAGACTTTGATCCTTGTAACAGGTGACCATGAGACTGGTGGTCTGACAATTGGATTTGCAGGAACAGATTATGATACATTCCTTACTAATTTTGAAAACCAGAAGATTTCTTATGCAAAATTTGATTCTGACTATGTGTCTGCCTATAAGAAAAATAAGACAAGCTTTGACGATGTGATGAAAGATGTTACAGAATTGTTCGGTCTTACAGCTCCTACAGCGGATTCCGCAGAAGACACAGCACAGAAGGACAGCGCAGATCTGCATCCGGAATCAGAAGATGACGGAACACTTGCTATGACAGATTACGAATATCAGCAACTGAAGGAAGCATATGATACGACCATGAGCCGTACTGGAGAAGAGGAAGAATTTGGACAGGAAGAATATGAAAAATACGGAAGCTACGAACCTCTGACAGTAACGATCACTCATATCCTGAATAACAAGAGCGGTATTAACTTCGGTTCTTATGCACATACAGGTCTTCCAGTTGAAGTACTCGTAAAAGGCGAAGGTTCAGAAACATTTGACGGATACTATGATAATACAGACATTTACAATAAACTTGCAGCACTTACAGGAGTAGAATAAGATATGAAAATGCTTTGGAAGAAGCAGAATAATTTCTTACTCACTTTGATTGTGGGCATCTTTCTTACCGGCATCCTGATAGCTCTCCCAACGGGCTATGAGGATGCTGTTATTTATCAGGATGCAGAGCGTGCGATCTGTGAAGTGGTGGAAGTTGATAATTCTGCTGTGATCACATCGGGATTGATCCAGTCAGGAGAACAGTCCTGTATCTTAAAAGTAACAAACGGAATGTTCAAAGGACGCACCATAGAGGGTGTTAATTTTTTGAGCGGTTCACTGGAAAAAGATAAGATGTATGAGGCGGGAGACCGGGCACTGGTAACTATCAGTCATAGCGGGGAGGAAATCAGGTCTGCAGTCATGTCAGATCATTTCCGCCTGGATAAGGAAACCGTACTTCTTGTGTTATTTGCAGTTTTGTTGATTGCGGTTGCCGGGGAAAATGGACTTCAGGCAATATTTTCTTTTGTGATTTCCATCTTAATTATATGGAAGATTCTTGTGCCGTGTTATCTGCGGGGATATTCTCCGATATGGACAGGAATCCTGATCGTAGTGGCCCTGACACTGATCATTATTTTCTTTGTCTATGGATGGGATAGAAGGACGATGGTAGCATCGGCAGGATCTCTACTTGGAATTCTTACAACGTGTGTATTTGGAATCCTGTTCACAGATCTGTTCAAGCTTCATGGGGCAATCATGTCAAATGCAGAATCATTACTGTACAGCGGATACCAGAATCTGGATCTGACCGCAATCTTCATGAGCAGCATTTTCATAGGTGCCAGTGGCGCAATGATGGATCTGTCAGTCGATATTACCTCTGCTGTGGCAGAAGTGGTACAGAAAAAGCCAGAGATTCAGAAGCTGGAAGCATTCAAGTCCGGGATGAATGTCTGCAGGGCAGCAATGGGAACCATGACAACCACACTTCTACTGGCATATTCTGGAAGCTATGTGACGCTTCTTATGGTATTTATGGCACAGGGAACCCCGATCGACCATGTGCTGAATTATCGGTATGTAGCCTCCGAAGTACTGCATACACTGGTAGGAAGCTTTGGACTGGTAACGGTCGGGCCATTTACAGCATTGATGGCAGCCTTGTTTTTGACAAAAAGTAAAAAAGAAGTATAAACCATTATTTTAATTGTTTATAATCTTTACAAACCATTAAAATAATGGTTTAATAATAGAAAGAGGAGGAGTGAATGTGAAAGAAAGAATTTTTATCACGCCGGATTATACGACAGCAGAAGAGATCAAGAATGTAAGAAAAAAATTAAGGCTTACGCAGAAGGAGTTTGCAGAATTAGTTGGTGCATCGAAGTCTACGATTGAAAGATGGGAAGCAGGAAATGAATCTGTGAAAGGCCCAATTGTACTTTTGCTGCAATTCCTGAACAAGGAACCGGAATATGTGCAGAATATAAAAGTTCCAGAGAAAGTATATCCTCTTAGGATGTGGTATATGTATAAGCAGACTGTATGTACATTAATTGATGTGGATGAGTTGAATCAAAAGGTCCGTATCAGAAATTATGTAGATAATCTTATGTTCCGGGCTTTTGGAAATATTGAAGAGCCGGATTATCAAATGTATACGGAATTTTTGGAATCCAGATGCTTCCCGAGGAGCAGAGATAAAATGAAGTTGATTCTGAAGGATTTGGATCTGCCTTTTTATGATCCTTTTATGATCATAGAGAAGACAGAGGGACGTATGGCTGAAGATGACTTCTGGATTCGGTTAGAAAGGTAATGAAATGATTGAATTATTTGAACAGGATATGAAGATGGATGATAGACAGTCTTCCAAGGGAAATCTGTTAAAATGGAAGAATTGTGGAATATGGTACAAGGCGGATTATACTGGATATGAAGGTCTTGCAGAATATATCATATCACATTTACTTCAAAAATCCACTTTGTCAGAACAAGAATATGTGTTATACGATCCCGAACAGATCAAGTATAAATCAAAGATATATTCTGGAGTAAAAAGTAAGGATTTTCTGCAATGTGGCTGGCAGATTATTACTCTCGAAAGGTTGTTTCAGAATTTTTTTGGACGGAGTCTGTACCAGTCAATATTTAAGATTAGGGATCATGAGGAGAGGCTTATTTTTCTGGTAAACCAGGTGGAACGAATTACAGGACTTACGGGATTTGGAAAATATCTTAATAAGCTTCTTACAATCGATGCTTTTTTTCTGAATGAAGACAGGCATACACATAATATTGCTGTTTTAATGAATGAAAAAGGTGCATTTGCATATTGTCCCATCTTTGATAATGGAGCTGGCCTCCTGGCTGATACAACCATGGATTATCCGCTGGAGGGAGATATTTATGAGTTAATAGATAGTGTGAAATCCAAGACAATAAGTAGTGATTTTGAAGAACAGTTGGATATTTCAGAAGCATTGTATCAGAATCATATCAAATTTTCTTTTACAATGAAAGATGTAAAAGAGTTGTTAGATAATGCAGAGATATATTCAGAAGAAGAAAGAAAAAGAGTAGAACTGGTGATTCGTGCTCAGATGCGAAAATATCAGTATCTATTTGAAAAATAAAATTACTCTTGACGAATCCAATGCGCAAGAATATAATTGGAAATATCGAAAAACTTTCGCGAGTTGAAGTGTAAAAAACTGACGCTTTAAACCGCGAAAGAATACGTGCATTGAGGAGGAAAAGTAGTAATGAAAAAGAAATTATTATCCATTTTAATGGTAGCTGCGCTGGCTGTTTCTATGACAGCATGTGGTGGTAGTTCAGACAGTGAAGAAGCAGAAGATTCATCCGCAGAAGAAGCAACCGAAGAATCATCTGGTGAGACGTATAGCATCGGTATCTGCCAGTTGGTTCAGCATGAAGCTCTTGATGCGGCAACACAGGGATTTGAGGATGCTCTTACAGAATTGTGTGGCGAAGGAAATGTAACATTTGATGAGCAGAATGCGCAGGGCGAGCACAATATGTGTGCAACTATTATCAATCAGTTTGTATCTGATGATGTAGACCTGATCCTTGCGAACGCAACAGACCCATTGACAACAGCTGCAACAGCAACTGCTGATATTCCGATCATCGGAACATCTATTACAGACTATGCAACAGCTCTTCAGATTGAGGACTGGACAGGTGCTACCGGAATCAATGTATCCGGAACCAGTGACCTTGCTCCGATCGATGAGCAGGAAGCAATGTTAAAAGAACTCCTTCCAGATGCTAAAACAGTTGGTATTCTGTATTGCTCTGCTGAACCGAACTCCAAATATCAGGCAGAAAAGTTTGAGGAAGCTCTTGATAAAGATGGTATTGCATACAAAGAGTATACAGCAGCTGATTCTAATGAGATCCAGTCCGTTGTAACAAATGCTGTTTCAGAAGTAGATGCAATCTATATCCCGACAGATAACACAATGGCATCCAATACAGAGATCGTGAAAAACGTATGTGTACCTGCAGGTATTCCAGTAATCGCAGGTGAGCAGGGAATCTGTACAGGATGTGGTGTTGCGACCTTATCTATCAGCTACTATGATATCGGATACAGAGCTGGTGAAATGGCTTACGAAGTACTGGCTAACGGTGCTGATATTTCTACAATGGAAATTGAGTTTGCACCAGAAGTAACAAAGATGTATAATAAAGACATCTGTGATGAGCTTGGAATTACAGTACCAGATGATTATGAGGCAATTGCTGCTGAATAATTTAAGAAGGTTGTAAAGTAGATAAGTACGCCGTGGCGGAATGCTTCGGCGTATTTAAGCTTATATAAAAACAGGCAGATGAATAAGAGAAAGGAACTTAAGTGAGATGATGGCTTATTTTGCGACATTAGATCCAATGACGTTGGTTCGTGCACTGCCGGGTAATGTAGCGCAGGGACTGATATGGGGGATTATGGCACTGGGTGTGTACATTACTTATCGTATTCTGGATTTCCCGGATCTGACAGTAGACGGTACACTTGCTACAGGAGGTGCTGTAGCGGTTATGTTAATACAGGGAGGTATGCATCCGGCTCTTGCACTGATTTTCTCCACATTGGCAGGAATGCTGGCAGGAATCGTAACAGGACTTCTCCATACCGCACTTGGCATCCCGGGTATTCTGGCAAGTATTTTAACGCAGATTTCGTTATATTCTGTGAATCTTGGAATTATGGGAAAGGCAAATCAGAGTATCGGTATCGGACAGAAGGGGCTGGTGGCTTCCTTGAGATTTGTGTCTGCGGATGATAACTATATATTCTTTATCCGATTGATTGTAATCTGCCTTGCACTGGTAGCAATTGTATACTGGCTGTTTGGAACAGAGATCGGTTCCGCAATCCGTGCAACAGGCTGTAACGAGCAGATGGCCCGTGCGCAGGGAATCAATACGAATTTTACAAAAGTAATTGCACTTATGATCTCCAATGGTCTGGTAGGACTGTGTGGAGGTATTTATGCGCAGTACCAGGGATCTGCGGATGTTAACTCAGGACGTGGAGCAATCGTTATTGGTCTGGCAGCAGTAATTATCAGTGAAGTGATTTTTGGAAAACTTTGTGCAGGCAAAAAGATTGCATTTGCATATACACTTGCAGCTGTATTCGTAGGTGCGATTCTGTATTATATTGCATATACACTTGTATTGTGGCTTAAGATGCCATCTGATTATATGAAGTTATTCTCAGCAATCGTCGTGGCAGTCTTCCTG
>JALEKG010000048.1 GCA_022769185.1 Dorea sp.
TGGCTCCGGTTTGAAATGGAACAGCTTCATAAAAAAGACTGGTATCGGTTTGCAATCGAACAGAAACACACCAATGAATTGATGGGAACGGTGCTGATCTATTATGAAGAGGAAGTACAGAGCTGGGAGATTACCTATAACCTTGGAAAGAAATACTGGGGAAAAGGGTATATTACCGAAGCGGCACAGAAAGTCCTTGCATTTGCTGCAGATGAGCTGAAGGTTACAGAAATCGTAGGAAGATACGCGAAGGAAAATCCGGCTTCCGGAAAAGTATTGAAGAAGCTGGGATTTCAATATGAAAAAGAAATTCCATATATCTGTAACGACGGCACCGTAACGAGACAGGGAATCCAGTGCAGACTTAACATGGAAAGACAGAAAGGAAAAACAAATTGAGAGCGACAGTATTGACCGATAACATAGCGGACGGAGAACTTCAGGGAGAATGGGGATTGAGTATTTATATTGAATATCAGAACCGGAATATTCTTCTGGATACCGGGGCATCGGATCTCTTCCTGAAGAATGCCGAAAAACTGGGCAAAAATATCGAAGATGTAGATTATGCAGTATTATCCCATGCGCATTATGATCATGCGGATGGGATGGATGCGTTTTTTTGTAATAATAAAAAGGCAAAATTCTATCTGCGAGAAGGCAGCGCAGAGAATTGTTATGGAAAGAAATGGATCTTTCACAGATATATTGGATTGCCGAAGGGAATTCTGGAAGCGCATGGGGAAAGGATCGTTTATGCAGGAGGTGATTACGTACTCTGTCCGGGTGTGTCCCTGATTCCACATAAGACACCGGGACTTTCCAGGATCGGCAAAAAGAATCTTATGTATATCCGCACAAAGAATGGATGGGAACCGGATGATTTTGCACATGAACAGAGTCTGGTATTTCAGACGGAGGAAGGCTTGGTGATCTTCAACAGTTGTTCTCATGGCGGAGCAGCCAATATCATTCGTGAAGTGAAGAAAACTTATCCGGATCAGGAGATCCGGGCGCTGATTGGAGGATTTCATATCTTTGGGAGGACGGATGCGGAGGTTCGTGAACTGGCATGCGATATCCGGGATACCGGGGTAAAAAAGATCTATACCGGACATTGCACGGGTGACCGTGCATATCAGGTTCTGAAAGAAGAATTGGGAGATATGGCCCATCAACTGCGTGTTGGACTTGTGATAGAAATGTAGGACAAACTCTACGCTTCGTAGGTTGTGGCAGATGAGATATGAACTTACAATATACCTGATGAAAAGAGGAAGCTCCCCTTAGGGTTGAGAGTGAAAAATATGAAAAGGTAAGGTGTAGAGTATGAGTTATGTGACAGGTAAAACCATTAAAGAGTTAAGGGAAAAACGAAAGATTACACAGAAAGAACTGGCAGAATCGATCAATGTCAGTGATAAAGCGGTATCAAAATGGGAGACCGGGAAAGGACTTCCGGATCTCGCCATCATGGAAGATCTTTCAAAAGCGCTGGGAGTATCGATCGTCGAGCTTTTGACAGGAGATCTGCGGGAAAATGAAAATACATCTGCCAATATGAGGAAGATGCATTTTTATGTATGCCCGGTCTGTGGCAATATTATTACATCGGTCGGAAGAGGATCCTTTTCCTGCTGCGGGATCACTCTTCCGGAGCAGGAACCCGAGACATGTGATGAAGATCACGGGATTCTGCTAGAAACGATCGACAATGAATATCATGTGTCGATGGAACATCCGATGAATAAGGCACATTATGTATCATTTATCGCATATGTTACATCTGATGGTGCAGAGATCGTGAAACTGTATCCGGAACAGGATATCTCAGTGAGATTCCGAAAAAAGGGGCATGGAATGATGTATGCTTACTGTAACAGACACGGGATGTATCGACTGCATGTGTAGAGAGAATCTTACAGGAGGAATAACAGATGTGTACAAGTATTGTTTATAATGGAAAAAAGACAATGATAGGATGGAATCTGGATATTCTGGATATGGAATATCAGGTGATGGCAAATCAACGAGCAGTATATATTGCCATCAACGATGCGAAAGAAGGATGGATGCCTTTATTCGGGGCAAATGCGAGAGGCGACTTTGTTGCAATGCCGACCTGCTGGCCGTTCGACCAGAGAAGTGATCCGTCGGATCCGGAGGCAGAGAA
>JALEKG010000063.1 GCA_022769185.1 Dorea sp.
CAGCAGGGTGAGATCTGCATCAGTGGCCCTGGAGTGATGTTAGGATATGATAATCCGGAATCAACAGCAGAATCTCTTCAGATGCATGAAGACGGAAAGATATGGCTGCATACCGGCGACATTGGATACATGAGTGAAGAAGGTAACCTGTTTACGCTGACACGTGGCAAAGCACCTCGCTTCGGCGGCGGCGACCTGGCAACGCTTCCAATGGAAAACTGTGTTGCAGATGCGAACATTGACGGAATTGATGATGAGTTCTTCGTTGTAGTTCCTGATGATAAACATGCCGGATACTTCCTTCCATACCTGTATGTCATGCTGGAAGATGGATATACCGTTGAGGATATCGAAAAAGAAGTACGTGACAGTCTGGATCCACATATGCAGCCGGTACAGATTATTGCACTTCCGGAACGCCCGTTCTTCCACTTCAAGACGAACCGTATCGGTCTGAAGAACGAATTGCTTGCGGACAGAAAGTTCAATAAGAAAAAAGAAAAAATGGAAAAATATGCATAATAATTTGCAGCAAATCTCTTTTGGGCAATATGTGAGTATGGCATGAGAATGTTGGAAGAGACGGACGGTATGATATGAGAATCGTACCTCCGTCTCTTTCTTTAGATACCTGAATCTGTAAGGGGAAATGGCAGCAGAAGATAATTTACATGACATTGACAAAAAAGGAAGAATCACTTACACTTGTATATAATATGAGTAATTATGTGCAGCAGAGATTTGTACTGGGGAAATAGTAGTAGAAAGGGCGCTTTAATTGAAAATTGCGATGATTGGGCAGAAGCAGATTCCATCCAGAGCAGGGGGAATTGAAGTTGCAGTGGAAGAATTATGTGTTCGTATGGTGCGGGAAGGACATCAGGTGACGCTGTATAATCAACGCAGATGCCGAAAAGAAAGAAAACTGAATAAGTTAAATAAGAAACAAAATAATTATCAGGGAGTTCGCATTTGTGAAGTGCCTGTAATTGATATAAAAGGGATATCAGCAGTCATGAGGTCAGTTCTGGCAACAGCGTGCGCTGTGTTTGGAAAATATGATTGTATCCATTTTCACGCAGAGGGACCGGCTGTGATGACCTTTTTACCGCATCGTCTGGGGATCAGAACCGTTGTGACAATACATGGTCTGGACTGGCAGCGAAGTAAGTGGGGGAATTTTGCATCCTGGTATTTGAAACTTGGAGAGAAGACAGCAGTTGCCTGTGCGGATGAAATTATTGTACTGAGTCAGGCAATGAAGCAGTATTTTTGGGAGACTTACCATCGGGAGACTGTACTGATCCCGAACGGAATTGAGAAACCGGAGAAGAAAGAAGCGAAAGTAATTTCCAGACGTTGGGGACTCCAAAAGGATAGTTATATCCTTTATCTGGGGAGAATTGTCCCGGAAAAAGGCCTGGAAAATCTGATACAGGCGTTCTTGCATGTGAAAACGGAGAAAAAGCTGGTGATTGCAGGAGCCCCTTCGGATACGGACGCATTTTATAAAAAACTGCAGAAATTAGCAGAAACGGATGATCGTATTATATTTACAGGGTTTGTGAAAGGAACTGCTTTAGAAGAGTTGTATAGTAACAGCTATTTTTATTGTCTTCCGTCTGAATTGGAAGGAATGCCGATCAGTCTGCTGGAAGCTATGAGTTATGGAAATTGCTGTGTATGTTCTGATATTGCAGAATGTGTGGAAGTGATGGGAGAATATGGATACATTTTTGAGAAGGGGAATGTCAGGAGTCTGAGAAATGTTCTTCAAAAACTATGCAATAATTCCAAATTGATCGAAGAATGCAGGAAGCAGGTAAGTGATTATGTATGTCAGCGATATAACTGGGATGAGATTACGGAAAAAACACTTGCTTTATACAAAGAATGATAGAATGAGGAAGACAGATTGAAAATTTTAATGGTCAATAAATTTCTGTATCCTGCGGGGGGAGCAGAAACCTATGTTTTTAAATTAGGAAAGTATTGGGAAACTCATGGACATGAGGTGGAATATTTCGGGATGTATCATCCGGATAATATTGTCGGAAATCGCTGGAATCTATGCACTGGTGCTATGGATTTTCATAAGAAGGGAATATCGTCGTATTTTACAAATCCTTTTAAAATCATATATTCCATGGAAGCAAAAAAGAAGATGGGAATCATATTGAATGAATTTCAGCCGGATGTGATTCACATGAATAATTTTAATTATCAGCTGACACCGTCGATCCTGCTGGCAATAGAAAAATACCGGAAAAAAATGAAAAAACCAGTTAAGGTAATTTATAGTGCACATGATCCGCAGCTGGTCTGTCCGAATCACTATATGTATCGTCCGAAACTCCGTCAGATATGTGACAGATGTCTGAGCGGAGGTGGATTTGGAAATTGTATCCAGGGAAGATGTATTCATAATTCTCTTATGAAAAGTGTACTTGGTACTTTGGAGGCGTTATATTGGAATGGAAGAAAGGTTTACAGGAATATAGATGTTATCGTATGTCCGTCAACTTTTATGAAAGTAAAATTAGATACGAATCCGATACTTGCAGAAAGAACAGTCATGTTGCGTAACTTCGTTGAACCTGTTGTTCCGAAACAGGAGCAGAATGGAAAGTATGTTTTATATTTTGGACGATATTCAGAAGAGAAGGGAATACGTACGTTATTGGAAGTCTGCCGCCAACTGCCGCAGATTCCTTTTGTTTTTGCAGGAAGTGGTCCATTAGAACCCGTGATCGCAGGATTTGATAATGTGAAAAATGTAGGATTTTTAAAGGGAAAAACCCTGGAAGAGATGATTCAGGGAGCAAGATTTTCTGTGTGCCCGTCCGAATGCAATGAAAATTGTCCGTTTTCAGTTATAGAGAGTATGATGAATGGGACTCCCGTATTGGGATGTGACCGGGGAGGTGTCCCAGAATTGATTGAGGATGGACGAACCGGATGGTTATTTTCTGCCGGCGATGTCAGAATTTTAAAAAATAAAATTGAGAGTATCTGGAACAGTAATGAGCCTGAATTATTTGGAGAAGTCTGCAAGAAGGTAAAATTTGATTCTCTGGAAGAATATGGAGAGAAGATGAACAGAATATACTTTGAACAGACCAAATGAAAGAGAGCGTGAAGATAAGATGGAAGAGAAGATTGATTTTGTGGTTCTCTGGGTAGACGGAACGGATCCGCAATGGCAGCAGGAGAGATCCCTTTTTTGTCCGGAAAATTCAGATAATGGGTCGAGTGAAAACAGGTATCGGGATTGGGGACTGATGAAATATTGGTTCAGATGTGTGGAAAAATATGCACCATGGGTTCACAGGATTTTTTTCGTGACAAATGGACAGATTCCGGAATGGCTGAATATAGAGCATCCGAAATTAAGGCTGGTAAAACATAAAGATTATATTCCACAGAAATATCTTCCGACTTTTAATTCGAATGTTATAGAATTGTGGCTTCATCATATTCCGGATCTAAACGAACAGTTTGTACTGTTTAACGATGATATGTTCTTAACGGCACCTGTAAAACCGGAGGACTTTTTTAAAGATGGTCTGCCATGTGAATCAGCTCTGATGGATATTGCGACTGCGCCGGGGCCGGATGACTGTCTTCCTCACATGCTGATCAATAATTTTGCTCTGATTAATCGACATTTTAACAAGAGAGAAGTGCTGAAAAAGAATGCAGGAAAATTCTTTACTCTGAAATATGGGAAAGAAGTAATGAGAAATATCTGCCTGCTCCCATTTCAGTATTTTTCCTGTTTTCGGGATGCTCATCTTCCGTCTTCTTACAGGAAGAGTACGTTTGAGAAGGTTTGGAAGGAAGAAGAAAAGCTTTTGGAAAACTGTGGAGAGAATCGATTTCGTTCTAAATCGGACCTGACACATTGGCTGATGAAGTGCTGGCAGATCTGTGAGGGAAATTTTGTTGTACGAGATATAAAATGGGGACATCATTATGAATTGTGGGAAGATTCCATAGAAGTAGTTTGCAGAAGTATTGAACAGCAGAAATATCGTGCTGTTTGTCTGAATGACAGCAAAACAGAGATTGCATTTGAAGAATTGAAAGCAAGATTAATAGGATGCTTTGAATCTGTTCTGCCGAAACGGTCAGAATTCGAACAAGATGATAATTAAAATCGAAGGAAGGTGCATAAGAAATGAAATCTGTTACATCCAGAAAGGTGTATCTGTATTTATTCTGGGTAATACTTTTTATTATACAAAATCGTTTACAACAGTGGTTTGATCCGTTTCAGTATCTGGATGAAATATTTGCCCTTTTGATTGTCCCGGGGGTTCTGTTCTGGATAATAAAGAAAAAAGAAAAGATAATATGGACAAAAGAAAAGATATTGTTTCTTGTGCTGCTCCTGGTGTTTGTGCTAAGCGGGTGGGCTGGTTATTTTGTGTACCATTATCAGCCGTTTGCAAATGCGGTAAAAGATGCTTATGTTAATTTAAAATTCTTTATGGCAGTCGGTGCATCTTTTTTGATGTTTGCGAATGAAGAGATGGATTTTGAAAAATTAAAGAAGAAGATATGGCCAGTCATGAATGCGATTGTAATTTTTTTATTTGTTCTTTGTCTGGTAGATTTGTGTTTCGGAATTTTCTCGACAGAAACAAGGGCTGGTATGCGGGCTGTGAAACTATTCTATTCGGCTTACACATTTCTGGTCGGAGAATGTGTGTTTTTAAGTGCCATTTATCTGTGGTTTTTTGATTTGAAGCAAAGGAAGATCGTTCCACCGCTGGTGATGCTTTCTTTCGTGATGCTGAGCACCAGAAGAGCAAAAGCTATGGGAGCAGTTGCATGTATCCTACTTGTGTATCTGCTTGTATTCTATAAAAGGAAAAAACTCAGTAAAAAAGTGAAGGCTTTTACGGGCGTGGTATTGGTAATCGCAGTACTCACAGGTTTGTTACAGCTCGTCAGTTATTATATAATGATGGGAGTGGAATCGGCACGTGCAGTACTGACACTTGGAGCGCCATTCATCGCAAAAGATCATTTCCCATTTGGAACGGGATGGGGGGCATATGGCTCGGCGTTTTCCGCAGAACCATATTCTCCAGTCTATACAAGGTATGGCATGGATAAAGTATGGGGGCTTTCACCGAGTTATCATGAGTTTGTTTCGGATACATTCTGGCCAATGGTGTTAGGAGAATGTGGAATCTTTGGGTTTGCGGCGTTTATCGGTGTGCTGATTTTGTTTGTTAAGAAAGTTATTACACTAAAGACGAACAGGAGTGCATTTGCATCTGCGTTAATTCCATTATTATATCTGCTGATATCCAGCAGCAGTGAGTCCGCTTTTGCGAATCCGATCGCGGTCCCGCTGGCGTTCTGGATAGGCTTTTTATTTGCAGAACAGAAAGTAATGGAAAGCAAAAAAGGGAGAGCATGTTGTGAAATTGAAGCAGAAACTAAAAACTGCATATAGTGGAATGTCGTCTGCCGTACGGACCTCAATCTGGTTTACGGTCTGCAATTTTCTTCAGAGAGGGCTGGCGTTTCTTACGATGCCTGTATTTACAAGGCTTCTGACAACAGAAGAGTATGGTATTTGCAATGTTTATTTTGCATGGTTTGAAGTGTTTATTCTGATCACCTCTCTGAAAATTCCGTATGAGGGACTGAACAACGGTCTGATCCGTCATGAAAAAGATAAGGACGGTTATACGTCTTCTGTTCTTGGTCTGATTATGGTAATGACGCTGGCCTTTGCGCTTGTATATGCTTTGATCCGTGACTGGGTGAACCGGATTACAGGCTTAAGCAGTTTTATCATGATCTTAATGGTCATACAGCTTATGTTTAATCCGCCGCTCATGCTGTGGACGAACAGAGAACGGTTTGACTTTCACTATCGGTGGCCGGTTATCGTTACAATGATCAGTACGATTTTGAATCCGGTGATAGCAATAGTGGCAGTGCTGAATACGAGTTACCGTGTAGAGGCCCGTATTATCTCTTCCGTTGCAGTTCAGTCAATTTTTGGACTTATTATGATCGCAGTGCTGTTCTATAGAGGAAAGACGTTTTTTAAAAAGGAATATTGGAGCTTTGCGCTCAGGTTCAATCTTCCTCTGATTTTCTATTATGCGTCGCAGATGATATTGAATCAGTCAGATCGTATTATGATCAATTATTATGAAGGAAGTGGAAAAGCGGCTATTTACAGTGTGGCTTATTCGGCAGGAACGATTATGCTGATCTTGATATCGGCGGTGAACGGATCCTTTAATCCATGGATGTACAAAAAGTTGAAATTGAAGAAATACGGCGATATTAGGAATACAGCAATTGTTCTGTGCCTTCTGGTTGGCGGAGCAACCTTTGCGTTGAGTGCATTTGCGCCGGATCTGATTCGGATTATGGCTACAGAAAAGTATAGTCAGGCAATATGGATTATTCCTCCGGTTTCTGCCAGCGTGTTTTTTGTGTTTTTATATATGGTGTTTGCGAATGTAGAAATGTATTATGGGGAAAATAATGGAATTTCGGTGATTTCGATTATCTGTTCCGTTGCAAATCTGATCCTGAATGCGATCTATATCCCGAAATATGGATATATAGCAGCCGGGTGGACTACGCTGATCTGTTATATATTGTTGACGATTCTGCATTATATATTGATGAAGCATGCCTGTAAGAAACATCATTCGGAAGCAAACATCTTTCCAGAGAAGCTGTTATTACTGATTGCATTAGGTGTAATTCTTGTTACATTTATATTGTTGGGGATGTACAGAATGAGTTATTTCAGGTATGTAATTCTGGCATTGGAGGCAGTTGTGCTTTTCTGCCTCAGAAAGAAATTATTTGCTGTATTAAAACAGATGCGAAAGGGAGCAAGAGAGGATGGAGAATAATCCGAGAAAAGAAGAAAGTCTGGGATACTTTAATCTGGCCCGGGGAATTGGAATGATCATTATATTATTTGGACATTCGGTGACCCCTTTCTTAATTGTGCCTGAAAAGGCCTTTCTCTTCAGCGGATGGGGAAGTGTCCTGGGTGGTGGAATTCTTGCCATGTTTTTCATGATCAGCGGCTTTGGATTCTATAAGCGAAGCCCAAAGAAATGCCTTTCTATACAGGCAAAGTTATTATTACGTCCGTATTGTATAGTGGCTGTCCTGGTCCTGATCACCAAGATTATTCTGGCATTTGTAGAACAGCGTTCGTTCTGGGAGCATGGAGGCGAGATGATATTGACCTATCTTCTGGGGCTGAATGCGGAAGGAGGCGGAGAACTTCACGGAATTACGATAGAGACGATCAGTATCTTCTGGTTTATCCTTGCGCTGTTTGGTGCATGGAATATTTATAATGCGATTATGCAGTTAAAGTCTGAGAAGATTCAGAATTGTCTGATCATCGGATGTGTAGTCCTGAGTTATTTGCTGTCGTTGATCTCAAAACTATGGCCGTTCTGTATTCCAATGGCACTGATGGCAGTAGGCTATCTTGCAGTAGGAAACTTTATCCGAAAGCATCATTTGATGACAGAAAAGCTGCCAGTGTGGTGCTGGGTGGCCATTCTAACAGTTACATTGATCTCTGCGGCTTTTGGTGAGGTAAATATAGTATCCTGTGTCTGGAGACTTGGGTTGATAGACGTAGCAGGCTCTTTCTGTATGGGATTTCTGCTCCTGCGCTTGTATGCACGAGTGATGAAGAGAGACTGGCATGGGAGAATCGTTGGTTTTCTGGAGGAGATTGGATTCAACTCTATTTGGATCGTATGTATTCATGCTTATGAAAAGATTACATTTCCATGGTATCGCATTCCAATAGACTATCCGGATCATCTTCTGCTGGGAGCTATCTTCTGCCTGGTCGGCAGGTGTGTGGTCATGTATGTGCTGTATCAGCTGGTTGTAACGGTCAGCCGAAAATGGAAGAAAAAGAAAAAAAGGCGGAAAAAGAAAACTATTCTGGAGGGGAAAATTGATTGATAGAAATAATATAAGAAATATGCATCAGTTGTTGGAGGCATTGGAAGCAGAACTTACAGGACGCAGACTGATCCGGTATATGGAAGGGATGGAAGTTAGAGATGTCCCCTCGGAGCAGTTTTTTGAACAGATCCGTAAAATGGCCCGAGGGCTGGAGGACAGAAATCTGAGAGGAAGACATATTGGTATTATTGGAAAAAACAGCTATGAGTGGCTGGTAAGTCTCTGTGCGGTATTCTGGGCAGGAGCGGTGGCGGTGCTCCTGGATTGGGAGTCCTCATCGGATACAATATCGGAGACTGTCGTGCGGGTAGAACTGGAAGCACTTCTCTGTGATGAGGTAACGGAAGAGAATGTGCGGCAGATGGATCTGTCACAAAATGTTCAGGTGATATCTATGGGACGGAGCGTGGAAAATCATAGTCGGTACGAAGAAGTATTGTATAAGGAAGAAACTGCATCAGGAACACAGTCTGGACTGGAAGATCTGTCCTGTATCTTTTTTACTTCTGGAACAACAGGAAAGAGTAAAGCGGTAATGCTGTCAGAGAGAGGTATGATATCCAGTGTATGTGCAGAATTAAATACCTGCAAATTTAAATCATTACTGGCAATAGTCCCGTTCCATCATATGTCTGGCTTTGTTACTGTGTTAAATACGTTTTATCTGGGGAAAGAAGTATGCATTGCAGACGAACTGAAATACTTCTACCGATATCTAAAAGAATTGAAGCCAGACTATGTATTTGTAGTACCGTCGATGTTCAAGATGCTTGCAAAAAAATTGAAAAAAGGAGGATCCTATGGGAAAAATCTTGGATGGAATCTGCATTTTATTGCCTGTGGAGGGGCTGCATTCTGTCCGGAGTTCTTACAGACGATAAAGGAACAGGATATTACAGTACTGCAGACATATGGTGCGTCAGAGGCCGGAGCAATCGGATTTATGAACGAGATGACCTTCGAACGTCCGGATACGATTGGGAAACCGCCGGCATGTCTGGAGACAAAGATTGTGAATGGTGAGTTGTATCTACGAAGTGAATCTGTGATGATGGGATATTATAAAGATTCTGAAGAAACAAAAAAAGTTCTCGATGAAGGATGGTATGCGACGGGTGACCTGTGCAGGATGGATGACGAAGGATATTATTATCTGACTGGGCGCAGGAAAAATCTGATTATTCTCTCGAACGGAGAAAATGTAAGCCCGGAAGAAATAGAAAGAAAGCTATCTGGCTGTGAAGAGATTGCTGAAATCATGGTTGGCGTAGAGCAGGATCTGATCGCGGCAACCATATATCCAAACTACCCGGCAGGAATGGATAAGGCTTCAAAAAGAAAGGTTAAAGAACAGATCGAACGGGAAATCGCAGAGTACAATTCGGGCTCTCCAGTCTATAAACAGATTCAGATCATACATTTCCAGGAAGAACCCTTTGCAAAGACAGCAGCGGGAAAGACGATCCGCCGCAGCGTAACAGGAGGAGAATAGTCATGACAATTGAAGAAGTGAAAAAAGAGGTAATCGAAATCATTAAAGAGTCAACAGAAACAGAACAGGAAGTGACAGAAGAAACGAACCTGTTTGCCGATCTGGGACTTGCTTCTGTAGAGGTTGTTGTGGTAGTAGGTGATCTGGAAGAAGCATTCGGAATAGATATCCCGGCTTCCCGCCTTCGGGACGTAAGAACGGCAGGAAATCTGTGCGATACAGTCATTGAGATTTTGAAAGAATAAAAGAGGGAGTGGAAGCGATGAGAAAAATATGGTTTGCATTCGGAGATTCCATTACAGATATGGGCTATTATATCGATACAGTTGTGGAAGATACCAGGTATGAGGGAGTGAAATTCGGGTACAGTGGTTATTCCTATGGCGTTGACCACACTGGATTTGGTTCTTTAAAAGATGTCTATACAGATATGTTTCGGTCAGAGCAGAAGCCGGATGCCATTACCATCTGGGCAGGAACCAATGATTTCGGACACAGCGGAACGCTGGAATCCATGCGTGAAAATATGGGAGAAATCATAGAGGGGATTCAGTATCAATACCCTGATGTGTGCCTTTTGATTATTACACCGATCAAAAGGAATTACGATGTACAGGATAATCCCGGTGAAACTACCGGTATGGGACCGAATTCCCTTGGCCTGTATCTGGGGGATTATGTCCATGTGATCAAAGAAGTAGCCAGGAAATATGCACTTCCGATACTGGATCTCTATACACTGGAAAAAATAAATATGAATAATGCACATGAGTATACTCTTGATGGGTTGCATCCGACACCGGAATATGGAATTCATCTGGGACATACGATTGCAGAAGCAATTACCCTCCATGTCTTATAAATAAAGGCCTGGAGGGTAATCTATTCATAACTGTCGTTTTGCTGGAATAAACAGCCTAATATTTGGCAGTTTTTGCCTTGATATAAACGGAAAATCATGGTAATCTTATAGTAGCATTTTTATGCTCTTTACTGCGATTAGGGGGGGATTTCTATAGGGAATTTATAGTCAGCAATGTTGCAGTGAAGTAACAGTTTCATAAGTAACTGTTGTTAAAAAAATAATTGATAAAGGAAGGTAAAGAATGAAAAGAAGAATGAAGAAACTTATGAGTCTTCTGTTATCGGTATCGATGGTCTTCAGTGTGTTCACAATGCCTGTATATGCATCCCCTGCTGACGGTACAGAATCGGAACAGACTGTAGAATCAGAGACAACTGAGACAGAAGATAATACAACGGGTGCGGCAGAAGAGACACAGCCGGAAGCAACACAACCGGAAACCACGCAGCCGGAAGCAACACAACCGCAGACTACTACGGTTGAGGAAAGCTTTACAACTTATACAATCAATGCGAATGATATTGATGTATCGGATGTAACTACACATGGTGTAGTTGTGGATGAAGAAGTTGTAGTTGATGAAAATGATCCGATAATGACAACTGTTGAGGAAGAATTGGGAAATATCAAAGTTTTAAACGATGATGGCGAACCAGTTCCCTTAACGGAAGAGCAGATTCAGTCACTTTTGTATATCTATCAACAGTATCAGGATCAGTGGGCGGATAATAAGAATATACTTGGAGTGCAACTGCCATTTTTCCTTAATTACAACGAAGATAGTGAAGATGGCCTGGGTGTTATGGGTGAGATGTTAGTTCTTGCTGGATATTCTGTAGAAGATGTAAGAGCCGGGAAATATAAGTATGACGAATTGATGGGAATGGTACAGAATTTCTTGTATGCTGACGAATATGCCCTTAAGTTTTACACTTCTGATATTGAAAATAGTCGTGCTGCGGTAGTAAAAGAAGTGGAGAAATCCGGGGCTAAAACATTAGTTCAAAAGATGTTAGTAATTAATGATTGGATAGCACATAATACAAACTTTGATATGGCCTATATCATGAAAGATGATGATGGTAATCCTATTATGGTTGCTGAAGAACCTAAGGAACATGAGCATTATCAGGATATTTATAATGATATGTATGCCATGTATAAGGAGCAGATTAAAAAGCAGTTCCATCAGGCATTTTATGAAGGGGCGATTAAACAGACTGTGTACTCACAGGCATTAGGAAAATCTGAAGATGATGCAACAGATGAGGAAAAGCAGGCTGCGAGTCAATATGCAGAAGATTATATGACGGAGCACAAAGAGGAGATTTCCAAAGATCCTGAAGCGTTTGTTGAATCTACATTTGGCTCTAAAGCGGCGGAGCAGTTTAAGGCACAGGAAGAAGTATTTATGGATACTGCTTCGGATGATTTAGGAGGAGCTACACCAAATCAGGTTGTTGAGTCAGGCGCGCAACAGGGTGCAGAAGGATTGACGAATGGTATTATTGGTGCATGGGAAGGAAACCACGTTGGTGTTCTTGCGGAAGGAATTGGCGTGTGTGCTGGTTATTCTAAAGCATTTTCATATCTGTTACAGTATATGAGTCCGGAAATTTATGGTGTTAACGGTGCAGGAACAGACATGAGCGTTTCGTCGAACTGGAAGACAGCTGAAGAACTGTACTATGATGAAGATGGAAATCTTGACATTACAAAGGGCTATCTTGTTGATATGGTTCGTATTACTTTTGATGCGAATGTAACGATGTTTGGTGAGGAAAGTCCTTTTGGTGAGGTTCATTTCTGGAACGCTGTTCAGGTAAAGGGACAGTGGTATTATGTTGATCCATGTTATACAGATATCTATGTAGAGTGTATGTCTCGTGACCGTGTAGAAATTGACGGGACAATGAATCATATGTATTTCATGTTCAGCCATTCAACTGCTGAGGAGATGTATAATGGAAATATGAAGGAGATCACAAGTCTGTATAGTGATGTGGCAACAGATACTTCTTATGAAGATTCTTGGTATGCACGTATTTCCAGTAACGCATATTCAGACGGAAGCAATTTCTACTATATGTATGATTCCAGCGATCAGCTTTCTATGATGAGAGAGTTTAGAGAGTTGCAGAATAGTACAGAAGGTTCTGATTTTAGTGAAGAGGATTTTGCAGCTTTGATGGAAGGTGCTGATCCGACTTATAAACTAGTTTATCATCCGATTACGGAGAATGATATTAAAGATGGTGGGGCTGACTCTGATTACACTACTCTGATTGAATTCAATTATGAAGATGAGGAATCAGAAGAGACTACTGCAGAAGAAACAAGTGAAGCGGATGAAGGAGAAGAAGCAACAGATTCAGATGAAGATGAGACGGTTGCGCGAGTTTATAATCCTGAAACAAATGCGATGGAAGAAAATGAACTTCTGACTGAATTGTTTGCTCAGTATAAGGATGAGTGTGACATTTATCCATCTATCAAAATGACAACAGCATTATATGATGGTAAGCTCTACTTCAACTTAAGCAATTGTGTTCTGAGTTATGATCTTTCATCTGGAGCAGTTGAAAAGGTTAAAGAGTACAACACAGTATATGCATCATGTGATCCAACAATTGCTTTCCGTGGAATGGCTTATAGTGTTACTGATGAAGAAACGGACATGAAAGTCACCAATCACCCAATTGCAGCTTTGACTATTAAAGATGATGGTCAAATGTATGTATCTATCGCAACAAACTTTGCTTTTATTTCTGGTAAAGATGGTGTAAATGATACAGAGCACTATGGGTATGCATATGAGGAAAGCAATTATAACCCGAATTATAGTAGTTATATGAAGGGTGACAGTGCTGAAATGGAAGCTATGGGATATAGCGAAGAGACGAATGACAATGATGAGTTCATGTGGAGTGCAGTTTTTGTTGACACTATTTCAATGAAGGATCAGAGTTCATGCGCCCATTCTAATACCGAAAAAGTGACGGTTGAACCATTCTGTGGCCGCGATGGATATACAGAAGAACGATGTACTTCTTGTGGCATGCCGATAGAAGATACACGTGTGGTGGATGAAGACTCTGCACTCGATGCACATCATTATGTTCACTTCGATGAAACATATTATACAAAAGATGATAATGGCGAATGGAACACAGGTGATTGTTATGTCTGCACAGTATGTGGATTTGCAATTGAAAAACCTGATGAGCCAAGGAAAGATGCAGAAGAAGAAGAGATAGAAGAATACGAAAAGGAAAAAGCAATCTGGGAGAACGCTGTAGAAACAGCAGGACATTCTTATGAGCCAACAGATGCAACCTGGAGTGAGGATTCTGCTTCTGTAACATTCTCTAAACTGGAATGTTCATCTGTTTGCCCGGAAAGAAAATTAGATTGTTTGGTAAATGATGATACCATTTCTGTTGAATGCAAAAAGACAACTGCAGAAGCTAAGGTTACAGGCCATGAAGGTGAATGTACAACAGGTGTTACGGTTGTTTATACTGCAGAAGGCGAAACGGAAGATGGTTATAAGTATACGGCAACGAACAAGGTGGAACAGGAACCTGGAGAGCATAGTTATGTAGCTGATTTTGTCTGGGAAAAAGCCGAAGATGAAGAAGCAGAAGTTCCTTACACTGTAACTGCTACAGAAATCAAGTGTGGTGTATGTGGAACAAAGGTAGAAGGTACTCCGGAAGTTTCAGTTGCATTGAATGCAGATAAGAGTGAAGCTGCAACTTGTACAAAAGCAGGAAAGAATGTATATACAGCAACAGCAACGATTAAAGATGCTGACGGTAATGTTCTCGCTACTGCAACTGATGATAAGAGTGAAGA
>JALEKG010000074.1 GCA_022769185.1 Dorea sp.
GCACATAATAGTTGCCCGGTTCAGATGGAGCGCCATCCAACTCATTTCCTTCACTATCATAATAGGTCAGGACATATTTTCCTTCCATTTCAGATTTCGGTACTTCTTTGCCCAGAATATATGTCTGGAAGTAATCATCCAGTTCAATCGGTGATCCATTTGCAACAAATTCATGTCTATATGCATCACTTACAACAACTGCATAGTCATCACCATACCATGTAAAGTACAGTGCGCTCATAAGTTCATCATGCTGTGCAGCGATCTCCTCTTCTGTAGAAGCTTCATAACCCACCTCATGTCCGGTCATATAATTAAGAAGCTCTCTCGTAACATAATCCATGCTGTCTTCATCCGTTCCACCATAGATTACTCTTCCATCTGCGGTACCCTCTTTTACATTTTCATCATTGACAATAACAATCGCAGATTTGTAACGTGATAACACGCCATAATAAGCCAGATAGTGAGCTGCGTCATAAGAAGTCTCTGCCGGAACAATCTTGCCATTTTCATCATACGTCAACCCAAAATAAGTATCTTTTGCTTCCGTACCGATACCGGACTCATCGGATTCTGCTTCGATTGATGAGAAGTTAAAATAAATCTGTGTTTCTTTGAATGGTTCTGTATTCTGGATATGCTCCATATATTTTTGAGCCAGTTCTTCAAATTTGTCCTGCTCATCTGCAGTAAATCCTTCACCTGTAATTACAATTGTCTTATTATTGTAATATACCGCAGCACCCGGATAGGTTGATGCATCATCATGATTTACCAGTGTTGTCATCTTGTAATTAATATCAAAAGATGCCTTTCCTTTTCCCACAACCTCTGTCGGGTTACTCTTATCGTATGCCAGAATTTCCACATTGTAGCTTCCCGGTTTTGCAGGAGCATCTTCGCTCTCATACTCATTTGTAACTTTCTTTGTATACGGCATAGTACCTGTATATTTTATTGATACGTCATAAGAGCCCTCCGGCAGATCTACCGTGTAGTTCACGTCTGCAGGCTCTCCGTCATATACCTTTGAAGCGACATCAATGGAGATATTATATGGTGGCTCAATGGTATATGTCCCACTCAGGGAACATTTTTCAAAAGTATCGTTTCCTGCAAATTCAGCTTTAAATGAATAATTTCCTTTCTTTACAGGCGCACTGTCCAGTGGGGCTCCGTTTTCATCATAATATGTAATCTGCAAATCTTCACTCAAATCTTCGCCTTCTACTGTATTATCTGCTTTACGAAGAATAAAGTAATTTTCAATGTCTGTTTCTCCACCTTCGCAGAATTCTGTTGCATATGGCTGGAAGAAAAGTTTTGTTACATTGGACTTCGCAGAAAATGCTTTACGAAGTTCTTCTTTACACACTTCACAGAACTCAAACTGCTTACCAAGATAACGCATCTTACAATTTTGAGACGGACGATACCAGCCGTCTCCACCTTCGTCATATTCATATACTCCTACACCATTTTTCCCAACGAACTTTGCCCATGGCACTTTTGCAGGATCAGATTCCGCCGTCATATTGGCATACTCACCCTCATAACCTGCAGAAAAATACTCGTCCGCAAGACCCGGAATGGTATGTCCCAATTCATGAAGCATCATCTCTAATGCCTCTGAATTCAAAGATGCTAAGCAGACCTCTCCACCACTTCCGCCGTAAGTTGTGGAATTAACAATGATAACGCTATAGTCAGCTTCTGGAACTGTAACTGCCTTCAATGCGTCCAGCTTCTGCATTCCTTCATCCCCAACCGTAAGCAGACGCTGCATACCGCCTGACCAGAAAGTTGTTCCAAAATAAGTGTCACGCCTATCTGCATCCGCTTCTTCTTGTGTCTGTGCATTATCAGCACGGGCGCCTGATTCATTCGAAGCAGTTCCGACTGCATAGAACTTTACAGAATCTTTAAACTCATCCCACGGAGATGTTTCCATGACATAATTTGCGGTCTTTTCTGCCTCTTCAAAGAATTTATCCTGCTGTTCAGCCGTAAATCCATCTCCGAAAATCAGAAGAACTAACGCATCTTTATCAGCCAGACCTGTATCACCATACACCAGTTTCCAGTCAGTAATATCTTCCTCCACTGAAGCAGTCATAATCTCCTCTTCATCAGAAGCTTTTTTATCTGCTGTCGTGTCATCAACTTCTCCCTCTAAAGCTGTTTTTTCTCCCGAACTTTCATTTTCTAATACTTCAGAAGCATCCGGGGTTTCCGGCAAAATTACAGGAGTATCTTCTCCTGCTACATCTTCTGTCTCCTTAGCATCCGCATCTTCAACAGATACTACATCTGTGTCGCCTTCTGCATATACAACAGTTCTGCTGACTGGTGAAATACAGAGAGAAAGTACCAGAAGCAATGCCAGCAGAGAAGCTGGCAGATGTTTGTAGAGCCTTTTCTTTTTCATTGTTCTCCTCCTTTATAAATATAATCTCTAGGAATCTCTGATCATGGATGAATATGATCTGGATTCATGTTTATAAAAATCCCCCACTTTTTCGCCGTAAAATCTTGTCAGGTCTCCAATATTTTGCGGTGAAGGCAATGAAATATTTTATTTTCATCGTCCGGAGGTGATTTTTCCTAATTTTAAAGAGCCTTTTTTCTCTATTATGTTTAATTATACAATAAGAAATCAGATTTGGAAAGACATTTTTGGATACAATTTATAATTTTTATTTTTATATCTTCTTATTTTACTAATTTTCACCATATCCATTGCAAATAACGCCGCACCAAGTGCTCCACACAGCTGAGCTTTATCGCTGATAACCAACGTTGTTCCAAGTTTTTCTTCCAGTGTTTTTACAAGGCCCTGATTCTTAGATACGCCTCCGGTCATCATATATTTTTCTTCGCCCCCGACTCGTTTTGCAAGTGCTGCAGTTTTTGCCGCAACTGCCTTATTTAACCCGTGTACAATATCATCGGTCGCCTTATTCTGGGCGATGAGAGACACCACCTCCGATTCTGCGAATACAGTACACATGCTAGAGATCGTAATATCTTCTTTATATTCCAGACCAGCCTTGCTCATTTCATCCAGATTCATTTCCATGGTACGCGCCATCATCTCAAGGAATCTGCCGGTTCCGGCAGCACACTTATCATTCATGACAAAGTTCACCACTGCTCCATTTTTATCCAGACGGATCACTTTACTGTCCTGACCGCCGATATCCACTACCGTCCGTACTTCTGGGTCCAGGAAATGTGCACCTCTGGCATGACAGGTAATCTCTGTAATGCTCTTATCCCCATCAGAGATAGCAGTCCGTCCATATCCTGTTGTTACCATTACATCAATATCTTCTCTCTTCAGTCCAGCTTCTTTCAATGCTTCTTCCAGCGCACGTTCTGCGCCAATCGCTGCTCCGGCACCAGTTGGAAGAATAATTCCTGTCACAATTTCCTTTTCCCGGTTCAAGATGACAACGTCTGTACTGGTAGATCCACTGTCAATTCCCGCAAAATATCCTTTTCCCATCTTCTTTTCCTTTCCCGCATACTGCTCCATATCCATACTTTCCGCAAATGCTTCTAATCTCGTCAACAGCTGGCCGCTGCTCTGTACCGTATAATCTGATTCTATTTTTAAAAGCGGCATTTCGGTATGCTGTTTGATCTGCGCGTATTCAAAGCTGTAAAAATCACAGAATTTGACTGTATGATAGATGATCCCTTTCAGATTCGGATCATTGTATAACCTTTTCCTTCCGGTATGATCCAGCATCCGCATACAGGGAACCTGCCCCAGGAGTTCTCCAGCGTACCAGGAAAGCAGTTCCTCATAATCGGCATCCTTGGGCGGATTCATCTCTCCTACCGATCGATTGTGAACGCAGGTCGCATTTTCCACCGGATACGGCATCACCTGCTGCACCATCTCAAACAATTCTTTTCCCATACGTGCACCGAGTACACTAATATGTGGACCTCGTATCGGTTCCGGAGCCTGGAATGCATCACGAAATGCCTGCTCATCAAATGACGTCCCTCTATAGGCTCCATAAGCTTCCGCCAGTCCTTTCAGCTGCATGACGATCCGCTCTCTGCTGCACTCGCCTTCGCTATGCAGCATGTCCAGCATATATAGGAAGTCCAGCTTTTCGCTCTCTTCCAGAACATCACAGACACTACGGATCGTATCGCAGCAGTTCACCAGTACCAATTCCTTTACTTCACCGTTCATCACTGCTTCTATCAATGCTTTTCCAAATCCGCAGATATTCGGATGTGCAATCTGGTCCGCCTGTTCAAAGCCCTGCGGCATCCCGTTTAAATTCACGCATTCTGCTCCAAATGCCTGCAATAATTCAATCGGTGTATACTTACATACGTAGTAAGTTTTTTTCATCTCGTTTTTTCTCCTTTTTCTAACAAAACCAATTTTATACACTTCCGCTATTCAGCATTTCCAGAAACGCTCCCAGACGTGTTGCTGTCTGTCCTTCTCCTCCATGGCTTCTGTCACAGCCATCACCATCCAGGATCAGAAGCGGGATCCCTGCTTCTTCAAACTTCTTTTTTGCAAGCTGCGCGGATCCTAATGTGTGCTTACAGCCCCAGTGTCCAAACCATACTGCTCCATCCGCTTTCGTTTCTTTCGCATGACGAATTCCAGTCTCAATGCGGCGAAACGCACTTCCATTCAACGCATGATATACCATTCTCTGAGCCATTGCTTCATATGGTCTCTCCGGATCAAAATCCGGCTCACATACCTCACTCAATTCACAGCCAACTATCTGTGCATTTTCCTGAAAATATAGTTCGTGCTTAACAGCATCTGACCAAAATGGGATGGTATGCATCCAATAAATTCTTTTTCCCTTTTTCGGCTGTGCCTGTCTCACATTGGAGAGAAGACGATCCACATATTCTTCTTCCTCTGCGGTTCCCAGAAGAATATTATTTGTCATCCCACAATAAAGCGGAGTCACCAGATCTGTCGGTACATACTTGTCCGCCCGGACTCTCTGGACTTCCTGATACTGTTCCAAAGTCTTTTTGCTCCGGGCAAGCCGCTGTTTCAGTGCCTCTTCTTCTATTTTCCTGCCAGTGCACTCTTCCAGAAATGCAGCGAGCTTCCTCAGCTATTCTGCCACATAACGCACATTTGCCCGGTTCTGCTGCATCGGAACATCAATAAAAAATAACGGAACATTATACAACCTGGCTAAAGTCTGGAACGTTAGCAGATTTGCATCACAGGTTAGATTTGTATACACGATACATTTCGGTTTCGGAAGAATCCCCTTCTGAGCAGCTCCCAAAAATGTCTTATGATAACTGCATAATGTTTCTGCAATTCCCGTATTCTCCGCCTGTTGAAGGCACCCTCTTTCAGCCATAGAGGCCGACAGATAGCACGAGAAGCTCTCCACATTATATGGACTTAAACCGGCCTCCTGCATCAGTTCACAAGGTGTAAACACACTGACAATGACAGATTCCTCAGGATGCTTCAATGGCTTCAGCATTGTGTCCATCATCAGATGCGCAAGATATTGATCCGCCGGCAAAAGCCTCCGATCCGGCATCAGATGATATTTCAAGTTCTGTACTTCCCATCCGGTTTTCAAAAGCCATCTCGCCTTCCCCGGATTCTTATCACTTAATTGTTCAATATATTTTCCAAATGTTTCTACTACTTTTATAATTACATCCTTCATTCTTTGACTTTCAAACTATTTTACTACAAATTAACCTTATATTCAAAAATATCACACAAAAAAAACAGAAAAGGAACAGGTCCTGCCCATTCCTTTTTCTACTTAAATACCAAAGGCTTTATTTTATTGTATGATACAGACATTATTTTATTCCACTCAATGTCATACCTTTTACAAATTGTTTCTGGAACAGAAGGAAGATAATTATCATCGGCAGCATAACTATCGTTGCCATAGCCATTGTCGCAGACAGATCCGTACTTCTCTGTCCTTCAAAAATCACCAATCCCAGAGGAAGCGTCATTTTATCCATATCATTCAGCATTAATAACGGATTCAGATAATCATTCCATACCTGCATCGCTGTAAAAATACCGATTGAACCAATTGCCGGTCTGATATTTGGCAAAATAACACTCCAATATATTCTAAGCGATCCTGCCCCATCAATTTTTGCAGCCTCACATAAACTGTCCGGCACATCTTCTATAAATTGTTTCGCCAGATAAATCGAAAAGGCGCTTACCAGACCCGGCAAGATAATTCCCCAGATCGTATTATACAGATGAATCTTTTGAATCATGAGATATCGTGGTATCATCGTTACCTGTCCCGGTACCATCATCGTTGCCAGCATAATTACAAATAAGAGTTTTTTCCCTTTAAATTCAAATTTGGCAAATACATATCCAATCAACGTACTGCTCAGTATTATTGCAATTGTAATAATTGCCGTAATCAATATACTGTTTAAAAACCATCTTCCAACAGGTGCTTTTTCAAATGCAGTTCTAAATCCATAAAGTGTCCACTCCGTTGGGAAAAATTTGGTACGGTTCTTACGAATATCCGCAGTTGATTTAAAAGCCGTCACGATTGTCCATGCAAGCGGATACATGAGTATGGCAGAAAAAACACTCAGAAATGCAATAATGATATAATGATATCTTTTATATGTATGTGAATTTTTCTTTTTCTTCATTATTCGTAACTCCAATCTGAACGCATCATCCGGTTCTGAATCATGGCAACAACGAATACAATTACAAACAATGCCGCTGCAATTGCTGACGCATATCCCATATCATAACTTGAGAAACTTGTTTTATAAATGTAATTTGTCAATACCATTACCGAATTATCCTTTCCTCCGCTGGCAGCAAAGACACGGAATTGGGCAAACATCTGAAAATAATTTGCCATCGTCATAATAGAAACAAAAGCAAATGTTCTCCCCATAAGAGGAAGCTTAATTTTCAAAAAACACGTTACCGGTCCGGCGCCATCAATCAGTGCAGCTTCTTCAAATTCTTTTGGCACACCCTCTATCGCTGCAGTAAACAGCACCACATTATATCCTATATCTGACCACAAAGTATATACAATAATAATGATCATCATCGGCATTGTTGTAAGGAACCAGTTTTTCGGTGCCATTCCAAATAATCCCAAAAAGCGATTTAATAATCCTCCATCTGTCGCTGCAATTCCGTACTTCCATATCATAGAGGTACCAACGGCCGGTGCGATACACGGAATAAACAAAATCGTACGAAATGCCGTTCTTAATTTTTCAGAAGGGATAACTGATATGATTTTTGCCAGAAACAGCGTAATCACAATATTGCCCGTTACTGCGACAATACAAAAGAAAAAGGTATTTTTTACAGCTTTCCAAAACACTTCATCATGTATCAATCGTCGGTAATTCTCAAGCCCCAAAAATGTATTTTGAATGTTCAGGGGATTATAATCAAACAAAGAAATTCCAATACCATAAATGACCGGAAACACAGCAAAAATAAACATAAACAAAAAACCGGGGATTAAAACCGCGGCCGTAAAACGGTTATTCTTCATAAGCCTGATCCTTTCAACAATTGCTAAATAGCGAAGGCAGAGAACGCTCTCGGGTTCTCTGCCTCACTTTATACACTACATGATCTAATCCTGGGTATAACCAAGTGAACACTGTTCTGTAATCTGCTGGGAAACATCTGCAAGAGAAGCTTCAACATCCGGGTTCTCAGACTGGCAAAGCTCAATAAACATCTGGTTAAATAAGCTGCCCATATCTGATGCTTTATAAGGTCCTCTCCACTTTCCGTAAGGAAGGATATCAAGAATGAAATCAATGTTTGACATTGCTTCCAGATATTCTTCGTTGTCCAACATAGACTTTCTTGGAGGCAGCTGGTTACAAGCAATATTATGCTCAACCAGATTTTCTGGATCAGTGAAGAATCTTACATAATCCCATGCAGCATCAACATTTGCGCTGTTTGCAGGAACGATCAGTCCCCATCCGGACTCAGATGTAAATGCCATCTCATCACCATACTGCGGAACTGGAACATATTCAAAATCTTCTCCATATGTAAGTTCATAGGAATCGGTTCCTTCTCCAATTGCCCATGTTCCTACAGAAGACATAAATGCTTTATCCTGATATACATCATTATAGCAGTACTCACCTGCGGAAAGATTTTCCAGAGTACACTCACCATCTTTTACAATGCTGAGAAGTTCATTTAATGCTGTAATACCTTCTTCTGTAGCAAAATTAACAGAACCGTCTTCTTCAATATAATTTCCACCCTGCTGAAGGATCATAGCAAGGAAATTATTGATCAGTGCATCTCCATCAATACACTCAAATCCACCCATTTCAATAACATCGCCATTTACTTTAGCAACCTGTTTTGAAACAGCTCTTAACTCTTCCCATGTCTGTGGATATTCAAGTCCTGCTTCTTCGAACAGTTTCTTATTTACAACCATTCCGCCATACTCAAGGTTATATTCCATCGGGACACCATAATAAGTCCCATTTTTCTTATAAATACCAACGGTTGGCTCCATGAAATCTTCGTCCATATCTGCCGCCAGGTCATCTGGTACTGCTGAAAGTGCGTCAGATGCGATAAACGGTGCAGCCATACCTCCCCAGAGAGCAATAATGTCCGGTCCGCCATTTTCGTCCGTCAGGGCTGTCTGGATCTTGTCCATATATACGCTCATCGGATAGCTTTCTACAACTACATCATACTCTGGATTTTCTGCTTCAAATTTTTCAGCCATGGCTTCATAAGATTTGATCCATGGCTCATTTTCATGACACCAGAATGTAAGTGTCGTCTTTTCCCCTGAACTTTCTTCTGCTTCCTCTGTGTCAGATCCGCCTGAAGATCCACATCCTACTGCTAAGGAAGCAACCATTGCTGAACATAAAAGTATGCTCAAAAGTCTTTTTTTCATAACTCTTATATGATTCATCCAGAAGCTTCTGATCATATTTCCTCCCTTTTCTAATATAGCTATATTGATATCGTATGCTACATTTTATTGGCTTCTGCAAATATATCTTTTTCTCATGAATAATATATTTCAATAATATACTTACATACCTGTTTATTTTAACATGCATGTTTTTTTCGGTATTTCATATATGTTAGATATATTTCAGATTTGTTAGCTTCCAGATAGTCGTTTCTATTGTTTTTTATAATATATAAATTTATTTATATATTTTTTCTATATATAAATCTGTGCAGATATAGCAAACATTTTATGAGATCATTTTTGTCTGCTTACGATAGGATAATGGCGTCACTCCAGTACTTTTTCTAAATATTGTCTGAAAATGACTCTGGGAGGAAAAATTAAGCAGACTTGCGATTTCACTCAGGCTACGGTCGCTGAACTGAAGTAACTTTTTTGCCTCTTCTATCTTTTTCTGTTGAATATAATGAGATAAGGAAATCCCCATATCCTCCAAATTATTCATTGTACGCTCAGTGTATGCCATCCGAACAGATTCTTCCATGCTTACCGACGGCTTTTCTTTCCACACCTTTTCCACTGGAAAGGGACGTTTTTGAATCGATGTCATCAGAGACACGATCAACCACGCCAAACGTTCTATGTGAATAACTGGTGCACTGCAAAGCCATCTAACATAATGATTCTTTTCGTCCTTTCCTACTCCTAATGTTGCAAGCAACTCATCCATCGCTTTTCCATCCTCGTTCAAGGCACGTGTTGGACCAATAATCAGGCGAAGTCCGGGGTTTAAAGTCAGGAAAGCATAAAACTGATACAATGAAGTCGTAATAATTCCAGCTTCCTGATCAGAATCTGTGATCTGATGCAAAAAAGGACCAAATGGATCTGGCTCTATATAATAAGAAGAGTAGTAATATAATGGTGTTTCATCCTGATATATTCTTACTCCTGTAGTATATGCCTTTGCCAGGCTGTAGCACATGGCTTTGTAAATTTCCATATCCATGGTATCGCATCCCTCTAAAATATCAATTCCATTTTCGTTCCTTTTCCGACTTTACTATCTACCTTAATCTTGGCATTATGAATCATTGCACCATGCTTCACAATAGAAAGGCCGAGTCCGGTACCGCCAGTCTCCTTCGAATGGCTTTTATCAACACGATAGAATCTTTCAAAGATTCGTTCCTGCTGGTCTTCCGGGATTCCAATTCCTGTATCTGTTACAATAATTTTCTTACCCTGCAGGGTGTTTCCAACCCATACATTTAGAGAACCGCCTTCTTTATTATATTTGATCGCATTTTCACAGATATTATATACCATCTCATCCAGGATCTGACGGATTCCCAGGTATGTGACAGGTTCTCCGGTTACCTCTACATGAACTTTTCTTGCAGATGCCTGCGGCGCCAGACGGCTGCAGATCTCCCGGGTCAGCTGATACAGATCCACTTCTTCTTTTTCAATATCAATATTACCTTCATCTAATTTAGAAAGCTTAATAATATCTTCTACCAAAGTGATCAATCTGCTTGCTTCGTTATAAATGCGTTCTGAAAATAATTTCATATCCTCCGGTTTTACCAGACCATCCTTCATGATTTCCGCATAACCGGAGATAGACGTGAGCGGTGTCTTTAGTTCGTGCGAAACGTTTGCAGAAAATTCTTTTCTCATATTTGCCACCGCATCTTTCTCTTTATTCTGCTTATCAATACTTTTCAAAAGTGGGGTCAATTCTTCGTACACATCATTCTCCAATGGATGATCCAGATCCAGTTTGTTAATTGGGCGGATGAGCCTCGCCACCTGCCATCTGGCTAATATCCATGCAAATATTAACATGATTACCGCAATGATTCCCATAACGGGGAGTACTCTGATTGCAGTTCGGAATGCAGTATCTACAGATTTGGATACTCGTAGGATATCTCCGTTTTCTAAACGGACTGCATAGTAGAACATTTCCTGATTCAGAGTGTCCGACTCACGGATATCCTGTCCACTTCCTGTTTTCAAAGCCTCCTGAATCTCAGGTCTGTTTCTGTGATTCTGAAATGTGACTTCATCTTCTTTGGAGTCATATTTTACATTTCCCTGTTCGTCAATCAACGTAACTCTGGTGTTCTTCCTGACCGCATCCATAGTAACCAGATATTCTTCTCCCGATATTCCAATCGCTGTACAGATGTAATCTGCCTCCTGACAGATTTCTTCTTCTATAATATCAATGGTCTGTCTGTATACTACAAGTGTTGTAATTGCATATGTGATCAGCAATGTTATGGTGATTACCAGAATCATGCTCTGCTGTATCTTTTTCCTCATACTTTGCTCCTGCCCGGCTGAATTTCCTACCTATATTTTCACATTTTATTCACACATCCTGTATCCGACACCGCGGACCGTCTCAATCCGCTCACCAGCCTTGCCAAGCTTCTGCCTAAGAGTCCTTACATGTACGTCAACCGTTCTGGTCTCACCATCAAAATCATATCCCCAGATATCTTCCAGAAGCTGATCTCTTGTTAATACAATATTGGAATTCTTCATCAGACGTTTCAGAAGTTCATACTCTTTCAACGTCAGATTCACAACCTTCCCGTCCGTCGTCACTTCATGCTTTCTGGTATCTATCTCTATCTCACCAAGTACAATTGTATCTTCATTTTTTGCACCGTTTTTTCTGCTTCTTCTTAAAACCGCCTTAATCCTGGACACCAGTTCCATCATTCCAAAAGGTTTCGTTACATAATCGTCCGCTCCCGAATCAAGCCCTTTTACCTTATCATATTCAGCTCCTTTGGCTGTGACCATGATTACTGGAATATCTCTGGTTTTTGGCGAAGCTTTCAGCTTCTTCAGCAATTCCATGCCATCTTCTCCCGGAAGCATAATATCAAGCAGAACAAGCTCTGGCGACTCAAGTGCCAGAGCTTCCAGAAACGAACTTCCATCTTCAAATCCGCGTGCCTTAAACCCTGTACTTTCCAGAGTATAGACTACTAATTCCCGTATATTACTGTCATCTTCCACACAAAATATCATCCCAAACTTCTCCCTGCATTTTTTTACACGAGTATGTGGCATCCGTCCCTGTCTGAAACCATCTATATGTTCGTATCTTTGTGAATACCTGTGATAGAAAATTCTACCCATTCCGCAATATTCGTCGCATGATCTCCGATACGTTCCAGATATTTGGCGACCATGATCAGATCAATGGCTTCTCTTCCCTGATCCCCCTTATTTTCTGCAATAAAGTCAATCAGATTATTCTTATTTTCCTCAAACATCAGATCCACTTCGTCATCCGCATCCATAACTTTTCTTGATAATTCAAGATCCTTTTCTACATAAGCGGTAACACTGTCCCTTACCATCTTTGCAGCTGCTTCAGACATCCGGATGATCCTTGGAATATCCATTGCATCCGACTTGTTTTCTGAAATAATAATCTCTGCAATATCTGATGCCTGATCACCGATCCGTTCCATATCCGTGATCATCTTAAGTGCTGCGGAAATCTGCCGAAGATCTCTTGCCACCGGCTGTTGCTGAAGCAGGAGCTTCAGGCACAGGCGCTCAATATCCTTCTCCATCTGATCGATTTCTTCGTCTGCCTCTCTGACTTCCCTTGCTTCTTCCGGACTTCCTTTTTCCAGTGCCTTTGTAGCTCTATTAATTGCAATCTCACATAATTCACCCATATGAGTCAGCTGATGATTCAGATGATCCAGCTGCATGTCAAACTTATTACGCATATCCTAACCAAACCTCCCTGTAATATAATCTTCTGTTCTCTTATCTGATGGTATTGAGAATAATTTTTCTGTATCATTGTATTCCACAACTTCACCCAAAAGGAAAAAGGCGGTATTATCAGACACACGGACTGCCTGCTGCATATTATGTGTTACCATGACAATAGTATAATCTTTTTTCAATTCCATCGCAAGGTCTTCAATCTTAGAGGTAGAGATTGGATCCAATGCTGATGTAGGTTCATCCATCAAAAGTACTTCCGGCTGTACGGCAAGAGCTCTCGCAATACATAATCTCTGCTGCTGCCCTCCGGACATTCCAAGTGCACTCTTTTTCAGACGATCCTTACACTCGTCCCAGATAGCCGCATCTCTTAACGATTTCTCCACGATTTCATCCAATTTTGCCTTAGAATGAATCCCATGAGTTCTTGGACCATAAGCAATGTTATCATAGATACTCATCGGAAACGGGTTTGGTTTCTGGAATACCATACCGACTCTTTTTCTTAATAAATTTACATCAATTTCTTTAAAAATATCCTGTCCGTCTAGAAGAATATCTCCTTCTATCTTGCATCCTTCCACCAGATCATTCATTCGGTTGATGGATTTGAGCAAAGTAGATTTTCCACATCCGGAAGGTCCGATAAAGGCAGTGATCTTATTTGCCTCTATCTCAAGATTTACATTCTTCAATGCTTTAAAATCATCATAATATAAATCCAGATTTCTGATACTGATCTTACTTGTTGTTTCTGTTCCCATGATTTTTCCTTTCTATGCTTTCGTTAACTTCTTCGCCACAACATTAGACAATGTATTGATTCCAACTACCAATACCAGCAGAACTACAGCTGTAGCATAGGCCTGATCCATATACAGACCTTCGCTCGCCAGAAGATACATGTGTACTGCCAGAGTACGTCCGGAACCCATCACATTCTTCGGAACAGAAGCTACAGAACCTGCAGTATAGATTAAGGCTGCCGTCTCTCCTACAATTCTTCCGATTGCGAGGATGACACCTGCCAGAATTCCGGGCACTGCTGACGGAAGGACAATCTTGAATACCGTACGGAGCTTTCCTGCCCCCAGTCCGAAGCTTCCTTCCCGATAAGAATCCGGTACAGATTTCAGTGCTTCTTCTGTAGTACGCATAATTAAAGGCAGAATCATGATTGCCAGCGTAAATGCCCCGGCTAAAAGAGAAAATCCCCATCCACAGGTCGTAACGAAGAACAGCATACCAAATAATCCATATACAATAGACGGAATACCAGAAAGCGTTTCTGTTGTTAACCGGATGATCCCAACAAACTTATTTCCTCTTCCAGCATACTCCACCAGAAAGATTGCCGAGAAAATACCAAATGGCACTGCAATCAGAAGAGATAAAAATGTCATAATAATCGTATTGATCAATGCAGGCATCAGGGATGCATTTTCCGACGTATAATGAAGCGAAAACAATGACGGCTTCAAATATGGAATTCCATGTACCAGTATATATATGATCAGAAAGATTAATATCGTAAATGTGATGATTGCTGAAAGCATCACCAGAAGCATTACCAGAAAAGACCCTGGAGTCCGCTTGTATGATTTTAATTTCTGTAACAATTTTTCCGAATTACTCATGATCACTCCTCCTGTTCAACAATGCCACACAGAAGTTTAGGATCAGTATAAATACGAAGAGCACAACACCCGTTGCGATCAGCGCTTCCCTGTGAAGATCTGTTGCATATCCCATTTCAATTACAATATTTGCAGTCAGAGTCCTTACTCCTTTAAGTAACCCGGCCGGCATTCTCGCCTGATTTCCTGCAACCATGATCACGGCCATCGTCTCCCCGATCGCACGGCCGATTCCCAGTACAATGCCCGCAACAACGCCCGATTTTGCTGCCGGAAGGATCACACGGAAGATTGCTCTTTCGTGAGTCGCTCCCAACGCAACTGCCCCTTCATAATACTGCGAAGGAACCGCACGAAGTGCCGATTCTGTCACCCCGATGATTGTCGGAAGAATCATCATTCCCAGAAGCAAAGATGCTGTCAGCATACTGCTTCCGTTTCCTGCTGATTTTACAACGCCTGCCGATTTTAATGTTCTTCCAAACTCCCGGATTACCGGAACCAGCACTACCAGTCCGAAGAAACCATAGATAACGGAAGGAATACCTGCCAGAAGCTCTGTTGCAGATTTCAGCGGCTTATATATCTGTTTCGGGCAATAATATGCCATAAATACGGATGTCAGGACACCGATTGGCACACCTACGATAATCGCACCTGCCGTAACATACAAGCTGCCAACAATCATAGGAAGGATTCCGTAAATATTATTCTTCGGTTTCCACATCTCGCCGCTTAAGAATTTGCCAAATCCAATTTCTTTCATTGCAGGGACTCCATTTGCGAATAAAAACACACAAATGAGAGCTACCGCCAGTACCGAAGCACAGGCGGCAATGAAGAACACTCCCCGCATGAATTTCTCAGTCCATGCTTTAGATTTCATTTATTCAACTACCTCATCCCAAGTAAGAGCTCCACCAGTATAGATTGTTTTTACCTGGTCACTGCTCAGTTCATCTGTTGTATTGTTCTTATTTACAATTACTGCAATCCCATCTGTTGCGATTACCTGCGGTACAAGTCCTTCAGAAAGCTCTGTATCTTTCAGTTCACGGGATGCCATACCAATGTCATAGCTTCCATCGATTGTAGATGTCATACCTGTAGTAGAATCAGTTGTCTGAAGTTCAATCTCAGCGTTAGGATTCACTTCTTTGTAAGCTTCAATTAATTTTTCCATTACCGGAGATACAGAAGAAGATCCACCGACAACTGCTTTTCCTTCCGGAGCACTTCCTGCATAAGCTTCTACATCATCCAATGGAATGTATCCATTATCTGCTACTACCTGCTGTCCTTCTTCACTCATAATGTAAGCGATGAAGTCCTGTGCAACTGCATTGTCATTTCCTTCTTTTGTAGCAATGTTGAACGGTCTGGACACTTTATATTCGCCACTCTTAATGTTCTCTGCAGTAGCCTCTGCGCCGTCAATCTTCAGTGCCTTAACACTATCATCCAGAGATCCCAGAGAAATGTATCCGATTGCATAATCATCACCTGCTACCGTTGTCATCATAACGGATGTACTGTTGGTGATCTGAGCCTCTTCTGTTGTCATATCAATCTTCTCACCAGACTCATCTTTCTCTTCAATTCCAAACAGTTCGATGAAAGCCCCTCTTGTTCCAGAACCATCTTCTCTGGATACAATCGTGATATCAGAAGAAGGATCCCAGTCAGCAGCTTCCTCTTCTACCTGATCCTCACCTTCTGCTGACGCATCAGCATCTGAATCAGAGCTTCCACATCCTACAGCCAGACATCCAATCATAGCTGTCATAGATAATAACGCAATAAACTTTTTCAATTTCATAATCAACTTCTCCTTTGATTTTGTTTTTTATTTTCTTCACAGTAGCTATCATAAAGGAGGAATGTTAAATCTGAAATCCGAAGAATGTTAAAAGAATGTAAAATAAAAATCCTGGCAGAATCGTGTTGATTTCGGTTCTTTTTCAAATTGGGAAATCTCTTTAGCCATTCCCAATCCCATTCTGTGGAGCCGGGGCAAATAGACAATTTCTACCTTTCCACATCCAACTTTTCCCAGTTTTTTTCATTTGTATGCCCAATTTGGGATATCCGCAGGGCAATAGTAACCTGTTTTTTTCTATTTGCCCCAATCCAAAAACGCATCATAGAATAGTATGGAAACAAATCAAGGTTCCGGCTATTTTAATTCTTCTATCCCCTCTTCAGTATACAGATCTTTGATGTTCACGGTTTTTGTAACGTCCTTGAATTGTATCTCAAGCTTTTCATTTCCGGTCAGATCTATGGTTCCTTCTCCGTTCGAACTTAGAATAGTATCTTCATCGACAAAGGTAATTCCCCAGTAACCGCCTTCTCGGGTCGGTCGACTGAACGGACTTACAAGTGCCTTTATGATTCGGATGCTTTCTTTTTGATCTTCCTGAATACTCAGATCCAGATCCATGTCTACATCAATACGGATATCTTCTCTCTTTGGATGGAATCCAATTGTCACCACCTCAC
>JALEKG010000086.1 GCA_022769185.1 Dorea sp.
GATTGTAACTAGATGTAGAGAAGCCGGATTTGAGCCTAACATTATATTTGAAACAAGCGGATTCAGCCTATGCCATAAAATGGTCAAGGAAAATAAGGGAATCTCAGTAACTGTGGATTTTATTTCCGATGATATGAGACGAAAAGGAGATGGAATGGTCCTGATTCCTTTTTCTGATGGAGAATATGAGGGGAAGATGTGTATGCTCACAAGAAAGGGTGAAACTCCGGGAAACGGGGTAGAATTATTCCAGAAGCATGTGAAAGAATGGTTGGATTTAATCAGAGCAGGGATTATCAAAAGATAGTTGACACAAAAGAACAGAGAGTTGATGATACGTCAGAATTTATACTTTTTAGACAAAGCTAAGAAGGAAAGTTCTGGCGTATTTTGTTGAAATAATATATATATTGATAATATATATAAATAAATTAAAAAAACAATAAAACAAAGAATGATTTGGATGATAAAATTATAACAATGAGTAAAATTATCAAAAGGAGGAAAAATCTATGAATATCGGAGTAACGGAAATCAGCCCAAGAGCGGTACAGCAGGTGGCAGAGAAAAAATTTAAAGGTGGTTATTACTGTTGTGAGGCTTTGATCAGTGCAATTCGTGATGAATTTAAACTGGATGTTCCAGAAGAGGTGATTGCAATGGCATCTGGTATGGCAGTAGGAGCAGGTAAGGCAGGATGTGTTTGTGGTGCATTTAATGGTGGAATTTTGGCATTAGGCATGTTCTTTGGACGTACTGAGCAGGATGGACCGACCAATCCGAAGAGTGTGAAGTGTATGGAACTTACCAAAGAGCTTCATGACTGGTTCAAAGTGGCAAACCAGAAGAATGCGATCTGCTGCAGAGTTCTTACAAAGGAATTTGACAAAGGAAAAGGTGAGCATAAAGAGCAGTGTATTTTCTTTACCGGACTTTGTACATGGAAAGTTGCTCAAATTATCTGTCGTGAGCTGGGAATTAAAAATCTGGACGATATTGATGAGCCGGCGCCAAGGAGAACTCTTGCCGAGATTTAGAAATTATGAATTTAGAAAATAAGATGACATCATAGTCATGACAGAAAGGAACGAATGATATGAGGGATACAATTAAAAAGGTTCCGATACCACTTTGTGGAGTAATGCTTGGACTGGCAGCACTTGGAAATCTGTTGCAGAGTTATTCGGAAGGAATTCGATACTTGTGCGGAATAGTGGCAGCATTTTTACTGGTGCTGATACTGCTGAAATTAATTCTATTTCCGCAGATGATCAAAGAAGATTTGAAAAATCCGATCATGGCAAGTGTTGCAGGAACATTTTCTATGGCACTTATGCTTCTCAGTACATATGTGAAGCCATTCATTGGACAGGCAGCATTTATAATATGGATCGCGGCAATTATTCTGCATATTATATTGATTGTCTGGTTTACGGTGAAATTTATTGCAAAGCTGCAGTTACCGAAGGTATTCGCAAGTTACTATATTGTATATGTAGGTATTGCGGTGGCAGCGGTTACTGCTCCGGCATATGAGCAGCTTGGAATTGGATCAGCAGCGTTCTGGTTTGGCCTGATTACATTTGTACTTCTTTTTATCCTGGTGACGATCCGCTACACGAAATGTAAGGAAGTACCAGAGCCGGCACAGCCGCTGATCTGTATCTATGCAGCACCGCTGAGTCTCTGTATCGCAGGATATGTGCAATCAGTTACACCAAAGTCCAGAACATTTTTACTTACAATGTTGGTAATAGCTACGGTGATCTATCTTTTTGCTCTGGTAAAAGCAATCGGATATCTGAAATTGAAATTCTATCCAAGTTATGCGGCATTCACATTCCCGTTTGTCATCAGTGCGATTGCGACAAAGCAGACAATGGCATGTTGTGCAAATATGGGACAGCCGATCCCTGCATTAAAGTATCTGGTACTGATTGAAACAATCATTGCTGTTGTACTGGTGGTTTATACTTTTATCCGGTTTATGGGATTTATTTTCGATAAAAAGTAAAGAGAAATATAATACAGATTAAGAACCCCTGTGGAGAGTCCGCGGGGGTTCTATCATTTTTCGAAAATGTACTGAAGAATTTTACCGTTTTTATCGCAGAGCAGGATATAGCAAGGTTTGTCATGCTGATAATGCCAATTGGTAGTATACAGAAACAGCCGATAAGAGATATTTCCTTGTGGATGATTAAGTGCAAATTGATTGGATATAATATTCTGTGTCAGCTTTTCCAGGTCCGTCCAGATGGGGCGATTCGTCACAACATACAGGTCTGTTTCAGTAGAAGTTTCATATGTATGGACGGTAGAATGTTTAATATGATATGGCCTGGAGGAGGTAAAAAGGAAAAAAAGTACAGCCGCCAGCAGGAGAAATAAGATTCGGATTTTGCTTTTTTTCATAAGTATCACCACTGATATTTACTTACACTGTATAAAAATACATGTATCTAATTCCAGTGTAAACTATCATATCTACTTTTTCAACTGCAATCTTAGTATACTTTTAAGTAATAGGATGGTATGTGAAATGAGTAAAATACGAATTAATCTGGAAAATGTATTAAAAGAAAAGGGCATAAGTAAAACGCAGTTATGTTATGCCTGCAGGCTGCAGAGAACACAGCTGAACAATTATTGTAAGAATAAAGTAGTCCGTATTGATCTCAATACGGTTGCGAAAATGTGTGACTATATTCATTGTAATATTGAAGATATTCTGGTCCTGGAACCGGAAGACGAAGATGAAAATTAAATAGGAACTGATCTTTCAAACGTTTCTGGATGCCAGAGACGTTTTTTTCTATACAGGAAACATTCTCCTTTTGGTTCAAACTCGAAAAACTTCAGGGAAATTGGATTTGGTTCTGTATTAATTGGGTGAACTATGTCATAATTTAGTTAGGATGTTAAGAAATTGTTCTATGTTCTGTCAGAATAGAATATGGATATCAGAAAGACGGGTGAGAGAATATGAAAAATTATTCAGAAGATGTGAGCAGACAGTATCATATACAGGTAGCCAGAGGAGAAGTCGGACGTTATGTCATTATGCCGGGAGATCCAAAGAGATGCGAAAAAATTGCAAAATATCTGGATGATCCGGTTTTGATTGCGGATAACAGGGAATTTGTTACGTATACAGGAACATTGGACGGAGAAAAGGTCAGTGTGACGTCTACCGGAATCGGGGGCCCTTCAGCAGCAATCGCAATGGAAGAACTGTATCGTTGCGGTGCAGATACATTTGTCCGGATCGGAACCTGTGGGGGGATGCAGCCAGAGGTGAAAAGCGGAGATATCGTTGTTGCGACTGGTGCGATCCGTATGGAAGGAACGAGTCGTGAGTATGCGCCGATTGAATTTCCGGCAGTACCGGATCTTATGGTAACGAATGCGTTGGTGGAAGCGGCCAGGAAGAAGGGGATTCCGTTCCATACCGGTGTGGTACAGTGCAAAGATTCGTTTTATGGACAGCATGAGCCGGAGGTAAAACCGGTCAGCTATGAATTGCTGAATAAATGGGAAGCATGGAAACGTCTCGGATGTCTGGCCTCAGAGATGGAATCTGCGGCGTTATTTATCTTGGCAAGCCATCTTCGTGTAAGAGTAGGATCCTGTTTCCTGGTGATGGCGAATCAAGAGAGAGAAAAACTGGGACTTGAGAATCCGGTCGTGCATGATACAGATCTGGCAATCCAGGTGGCTGTGGAGGCAATCCGAAGCCTGATCCAGAAGAAGTAAGAATGGAAGAATAACAAAAAATGAGTATCTAGGAGAAACGTAATGGATGTGAAAGAAATTTTAAAGCATGTGGATCATACTCTTTTGCAGCAGACTGCTACCTGGGAGGAAATTCGACAGATTTGTGATGATGCTATCAGGTATCAGACGGCTTCGGTATGTATCCCACCAAGTTATGTGAAGCAGGCCAGTGACTATGTACAGGGGAGAATCCCGGTCTGTACGGTGATCGGATTCCCGAATGGATATATGACAACAAGTACGAAAGAATTTGAGACGAAGGACGCGATTGCAAATGGAGCATCCGAGATTGATATGGTGATCAATCTCGGATGGCTGAAGAACCGGAAGTATGAACTCCTGGAAGAAGAGATTCGCACCCTGAAAGCTGCCTGCGGAGAGAAGATTCTGAAGGTAATTATCGAAACCTGCCTTTTAACGGAGGAGGAAAAGATTAAGATGTGTGAGATCGTGACTCGCGCAGGAGCAGACTATATCAAGACATCTACCGGATTTTCAAAAGCAGGAGCGACATTTGCGGATATTGAATTATTTGCAAGGCATGTTGGTACGAATGTAAAAATAAAGGCAGCAGGTGGAATCTCTTCATTGGAAGATGCGGAAAAGTTCCTGGCTCTTGGAGCAGATCGTCTAGGAACGAGCCGGATTGTTAAATTTGTAAAAAGTAAAGAAAAATCTGACAGTTAGAGAAGAGAGGAAGACAAGATGGAGAAAAAACAGATTCAAGTGTTAATTGAGACGGCACTTGCACAGCTTCCCTTTGCTTATACTCCGTACTCCGGTTTTAAAGTGGGAGCAGCGCTTCTTACAAAAGATGGAAGTATCTATACTGGATGCAATATTGAAAATGCGGCTTATACGCCGACCAACTGTGCAGAGCGTACAGCTTTTTTCAAAGCTGTCAGTGAAGGAATCCGGGAATTTCAGGCAATCTGTATTGTGGGAGGAAAAGATGGCGTGCCTGCAGAATATACGGCACCTTGCGGAGTGTGCCGCCAGGTGATGATGGAATTCTGTGATCCGGATACGTTTCAGATTATTCTGGCGATCGATCCAGATCGTTATAAAATCTATACTTTAAAGGAACTTCTGCCTATGGGATTCGGCCCTTTAAATCTGTCTTAAACGGGATCGTGCGACAGTGCAAAGGACAGAGGATTCAAAATAGAAGAATGGCAGAAAGTATGGGATATAATGAAAGAGAGCAAAAGAAAAAATCAGAATCGAAAGAAAGGGATTACTGGTTGTGTATTACTGGCATCCGCTTTCCTGCTTATAATGTTTTCCCGAATTTCAAGTACATTTGCACACTGGTATAGTACGCATATCTATCGCATCTGGGTAAATACAACTGGCAGGATCATGGGATGGTTTCCGTTTTCCGTATCGGAGGTACTTTTGTACCTTTTGATGATCTGGATTTTGACATCAGCAGTCTGGCTTCTTGCAGGAAAGATCCGAAAAAAGAAGAGACGGAGGAGGGCAGCAGATTGGGGAATGAATGTTTTTATGCTGGCTTGTGTACTCTTTTTCCTGTATGTGGTTAATTGCGGAATGAATTATCAACGGGAATCCTTTGCAGAAAGTGCAGGGATTCAGACAGAAACATATACAGCAGAAGAGCTGAAAGAAGTATGCCAGTGGCTGACCAAAGAGGTAAATGCACTGAGTGGGAAGGTCCAAAGAGATGAAGCCGGAGTTATGACGCTGGAATTAGAAGGAACGGTCTCAGTAGATGCATGTGCGGTAGAGGCAATGCAGAATCTGGGGAATACATATCCGGAATTATCCGGTTACTATCCAAAGCCGAAAGGGCTTTTAAATCCATGGATCCTTTCCATCCAGAACCTTTCGGGAATCTATTCTCCATTTACTGTGGAGGCCAATTATAACTCGGCAATGACAGATTATTATATTCCATTTACTGCCTGTCATGAGTTGTCGCACCTGAGAGGATTTATGCAGGAGCAGGAAGCAAATTTTATTGGGTTTCTGGCTTGTGTCAATTCGGAATGGAAAGAGTTTCAGTACAGTGGCTATCTGATGGGGTGGGTATATTGTATGAATACTTTATATCAGGCAGATTATGATGCATGGGAGGAAGTAAGGGCTGAGATTGATCCTCTCATAGAAAAGGATCTTCAGGCGAACCGGGAATTTTGGGCGGCATATGATGGGAAAGTAGCGGAAGTATCCAACAGAGTAAACGATTCCTATCTGAAGGCGAACGGGCAGAATGACGGAGTGAAGAGTTACAATCGGATGGTAGATCTGATCGTGGCCCTGCATCGGGCCAGACCTTAATCCAGTTTGATTCCGGATAAGGCCTGGGCAAATGCGTTATTGACCGGTTCTTCTTTTTGCTTTTTCAGATAGCGCTGGACATCCTTTTTGGATACTCCGGCGCCTTCTTTTTCTCTGCGGGTCTTGAACGCAGAAAGCTTTTCCTTATATCCGCAGGAGCATACAAAGGTTTCTTCGCCATTTTTTTTCACCAGTTCCATCTTCTTATGACAGTTCGGGCAGCGGGCATTGCTGGTACGTGCAATTGTTTCCCGGTATCCACATTCACGGTCCTGGCAGACCAGAAGGCGAGAGTTTTTGCCATTGACGGCCAGCATGCGCTTGCCACATCTTGGACATTTGGTATTGGTCAGATTATCATGACGGAAGGTACCGTCGGCATCTTGGATCTCACGAATCAATTCCTGAGTATAATCCTGAATTTCGCGAATAAAAATATCTTCTTTATGAGTTCCCTTTGCAATGTCCGACAGCTCCATTTCCCATTGCGCAGTCAGTTCCGGTTTCCTAAGATCTTCCGGGACCAGTTTCAGAAGCTGCTTACCTTTGGAAGTAATCAGGATTTCATTTCCCTTCTTTTCGATTAAAAATGAATGAAATAATTTTTCTATAATGTCAGCACGGGTAGCAACCGTTCCGAGACCTCCGGTCTCGCCCAGGGTCTTTCGCGCCCTGGCATCATGAGATTCCATATATTTGACAGGATTTTCCATGGCGGACAGAAGCGTTGCTTCCGTGAATCTTGCAGGAGCCTTTGTCTTGCCGGTGGTGATGGTAAGACGGCTGATGGAGAGCTGTTCTCCTTTCTTTACTGCAGGTAGAGGCTGGACGGAAACCTTCAGTGTGGAAGATTCATCTAGATCGTCATCGGAGAAATCATCCAGATCTGCAGCATTGTTGTCTTCATAGACAACTTTCCATCCTGGAGCAAGGATCGTCTGCCCTTTTGCGGTAAACGTTTCTCCGGCTACAGAAGCTTTCAGTGTAGTCTGCTCATATTCAAATACAGGGTAGAGTACGCTGATAAAGCGGCGGATAACCAGATCATAGATCTTACGTTCATCATTGCTTAAGTGTTCCAGCTGTACATATTCTTCTGTTGGAATGATTGCGTGGTGATCACTGACCTTTTTGTCATCAACAAATGCTTTGCTGGTACGGATCGGGCGTTTCAGAAGTTCCGGGATCAGCTTTTTGTAAGGCCCGATATTGCAGGCCTTCAGGCGTTCCTTGATGGTAGGAACGATGTCAGTCCCGATATATCGGGAATCGGTCCGTGGATAGGTTAGGATTTTATAGTGCTCATACAATCGCTGCATAATGTTCAGTGTCTGCTTTGCAGAAAAGCCAAAGCGTTTATTCGCATCGCGCTGGAGTTCTGTCAGATCGTAGAGTCCAGGAGAAAATGTTTTCTTTGCTGATTTCGTGACTTCTGTTACAGTCAGTGTCTGGCCTTTGATTTTTTGTTCCAGCTCAGTAATGAATTCTTTCTGGAAGGATCTGAGAGAACCGTTTTTGGCGTGCTGCCAGGTCCAGGTGATAGTACCGCAACCTGTCTGGGTGATGCATTTTAAGCCATAATAGTCTTCTGGACGGAAGGAACGGATCTCTTCTTCTCTGCGGGCGATCATGGCAAGCGTCGGAGTCTGGACACGGCCGCAGGAAAGCTGTGCATTGTATTTGCAGGTCAGCGCACGGGTCGCATTGATTCCGACCAGCCAGTCCGCCTCTGCACGGCTTCTGGCGGCATGATACAGGTCATTGTATTTTCGCCCGTCCTGCAGATGAGAAAACCCCTCCCGGATTGCCTTATCGGTAACAGAAGAGATCCAAAGGCGTTTGATCGGCTTGTGGCAGCCGGATTTATCCAGGATCCAGCGGGCAACCAGTTCCCCTTCTCGTCCGGCATCGGTAGCAATGATAATCTCAGAGATATCTTTTCGGAAAAGTTGGGATTTGACATTTTGATACTGTTTTGAAGTTTGCTTGATTACTACAAGTTCCCATTCTTTTGGAATCATAGGAAGGCTTTCCATATTCCATTCTTTAAATTTTTTATCATATTCTTCCGGATCGGCGAGTGTTACCAGATGTCCAAGGGCCCAGGTTACGACATAATCGCTTCCTTCAATGGCACCGGAGAGATTCTTGTGACAATTTAAGACCCGGGCTATGTCACGGGCAACAGATGGCTTTTCGGCCAGTACAAGTGATTTCATATCTGAAAATCTCCTTTGTATTATTATGCGGGTTGATAAAAGCTTGTTGGGAAAAATTCTAGCACAATCGAGTATAAATCACAAGCTTGTTAGGTATAAAATATGATATGCTATGAGTAGCAAATCAATGTTTAAGAGGAGAAATGGTATGAAAATATATGAAGTTCAAGTAAGAACATCTCAGTTATTAGAAAGTCTATTAAATATATGGAAAGATTCTGTTCGAGCAACGCATCTTTTCTTATCTGATGCAGAGGTAAATCAAATCAAGAAATATGTTCCGCAGGCTTTGCGTGGAGTTGAACATTTAATCATAGCTGAAAATGAGTCAAATAAGGTGATCGCTTTTATGGGAACTGAAAATAGTCGTTTGGAAATGTTATTTCTTTCTCCAAAAGAAAGAAGCAAAGGGATTGGAAAGCAGCTGATACAATATGCTATTCTGAATTATGGAATTAGGGAAGTTACCGTCAATGAACAGAATCCGCAGGCAGTAGGATTTTACATGCATTTGGGTTTTGAAACATATAAAAGAACGGAATGTGATGAGGAAGGTAATCCGTATCCACTTTTGTATATGAAATTGGTGTGATATTAGATATTGTGAGGAAGAAAAATGCAACTTCGGAAATATATGACTTCTGACTGTATACAGTTAGCGGAATTGTTTTACCAGACTGTTCACAGCGTAAATATGAAGGATTACACAAAAGAGCAGTTCTTTGAACATCGAGGCTACCATGTTGTTCAGAAGCAAAAAGTTATTAGAAGATTTTAAAATAAGTATTATATAGAGGAATGATTGACGTTGCCCTTTTTTAGAGGTATAATGTGGATTAATGTGAATCATGACGAATGGTGTTTTTTATGTGGCAAAAAGAGGATTACAGAAAGGTACTAATATGGCAACAATTAAGGATATTGCGCAAAAAGCTGGTGTTTCCATTGGAACGGTAGATCGTGTCTTGCATAACCGAGGTATGGTGAATGAGCAGACAAAGCAGCGGATTCTGGCGGTTATAAAGGAATTGGATTATCATCCGAATCAGGCAGCGCAAGGATTGGCGGTTAGGAAGAGAAGGTTAAAACTGTATTTTATTATTCCAGATGCAAAAAATCATCCATTTTATTCGGATGTCAGGAATGCAGCGGAGAAAAAAGCGGCGGAATTGAAGCAATACGGCGTTCAGGTGGTGTTTAGGATTTTAAAAGAGAATCTGAGTTTGGAGTCGTTACATTTGTATGAAGATCTGGAAGAAATGGACGGACTTGTCATGCTTGGAATGCAGTACGGAGAGTTGAAAAAGTACTTGTCTGAAGTACAAAAAAGAAAGATTCCGATAGTATTTTATAACAGTATTTTGGAAAATTTTGAATATTTGGCTTATGTGGGATGCAATTATGTGAATGCAGGTAGATTGGCGGCAGGATTAAGTGCATTGGCTGGTGGAGAAGACGCGAGGGTCTGTATATATTCTGAGGGATATGTTGAAATTGCAAGTTATGATGAACGTCTCAAAGGATTTCGGGAAGAAGTAGAGAATCAATATCCGGAAATGCAGATACTGGATGTGCGGGAGATAAGTAATGATCAGATTGATAATTATCTTTCAGCAGTAGATATGCTGAAGACATTTCCAGATGTGAATGTTGTATATGTGATGAATCCAGCGGATTATGGGATCTGTGAAGCCATTGCAAGAGCGGATGAGAAGCATCAGATTCGAATTATTACGAATGATCTTGTAGAGAGACAGATAGGGATGATTAAAAAAGGAATCATCTCTGCAACAGTATGTCAGGAACCGGAAAAGCAAGGGGCAGAACCATTGGAAATTTTATTTCGTTACTTGGCTTACAGTACGCTTCCGGAAGAGAAGAAGTGTTATACAAATCTAAGCATACATATTGCACAAAACCTGTAGCTTTTTTTGAAATGAAAAAAAGCTTAAAAGACCGAGAACGTGTGCGTTAACGAAACTAAAATAGGATTGAAATAGAGTTATAAAGCCATTGCTTTTTGTTAAAAATGCATAAAAAACAATGGTAAATATAAAAAGGATTGACAAAAACGTCAATCCTTTTTTATAATTAAATTAACGTTAACGTACACGGAACGGAAAACTATCTAAAAGAGAAAAAAGAAAGGAAGTTGAATTATGAGAGCAACGAAAGAATATCGTCTTGCGATGGCAGAAGAAGCACAGAAGATAGTGGATCAGTTGACGCTGGAGGAAAAGGTATCTTTGATGAGCGGGAATCTTGTGGATTTGAACAAAGTTAATCCTCAGCAGATCATGGAGATGATGGGAGATATGTTGAGTGATGATAATCACTATAATATGGTTCCCTATCCTGCAGGAGGTCTGGAGAAGTACAATGTTCCACCGATGCTATTCGTAGATGGACCAAGAGGGGTTGTATGTGGAACAGGAAAGTCTACCTGTTTTCCGGTATCTATGGCACGTGGAGCAACATTTTCTCCGGAATTGGAGGAAAGAGTTGGAAACTGCATCGGACGGGAAGTACGAGCTTTCGGTGGCAATCTGTTCGCCGGAGTCTGCATTAATATGCCTTACAATCCGGGCTGGGGACGAAGCCAGGAGACTTATGGAGAAGAAACTTATCAGATTGGTAAGATGGGGGCAGCACTAGTAAAAGGCGTTCAGGATGAAGATGTGATGGCATGTGTGAAGCATTACGCATTTAATGACATGGAGAATGCACGTTTTAAGTGTAGTGTCACTTGTGATCAGAGAACTGAGCAGGAAGTTTATCTGCCACATTTTAAGGATTGCGTAGATGCAGGAGCGGCAAGTATTATGAGTTCCTATAATCGTTACAATGGAGTGCAGTGTGGACATCATAAGTATCTGCTGTCTCAGGTATTGAAAAAGGAATGGGAATTTGATGGATTTGTAATGTCTGATTTCTGCTGGGGAGTTCTTGATACGGTAGAAGCTGCCAATGGTGGTCAGGATATGGAAATGATGTGGACGCAGTATTTTGGAGAAAGACTTGTGAAGGCAGTACAGGATGGATTTGTACCAGAAGAGAAGATTAATGAGGCTGCGCTTCGCATCGTGCGTACGATTCTCGCATTTGATAAAGATCATAAAGAATATGATATGTCTGTTGTCGCATGCCCGGAGCATATCGCAGTGGCGAAAGAAGTGGCGGAAAAGTCAATTACTTTGATTAAAAATGACGGCGTACTTCCATTAAAGAAAGAAGAGACGAAGAAACTTGCTCTGATCGGAAAGCTTGCAAATACGGCAATCATCGGGGATCATGGCTCAAGTTGGGTTCGTCCGCCGTATGTAGTGACTCCGGAAGAAGGTTTGAAGAAAGCAAATACAGACTGTGAAGTGATATTTGATGATGGTTCAGATATTGAACGTGCAAAGGTATTGGCAGCAGAGAGTGATGCAGTTGTATTTGTAGTTGGTTATAATTTCGATGATGAGGGAGAATTTGTCTCTCAGGATCAGGATGCAAATTATACAGGTGCCATGGGTGGAGACAGAAAGAACAGCCTCGGACTTCATGAAGATGAGATTGAACTTCTGAAACAGGTTGGTCCTGTCAATGAAAAATCCGCGGCAGTTCTTGTCGGTGGAAACATGATCATGATGACAGAATGGTATGATGATGTAAATGCAGTATTGATGGCATATTATCCGGGTATGGAAGGCGGTACCGCTCTTGCAGAAATCATTTACGGTGATGTGAATCCGTCTGGAAAGCTTCCGTATGTTGTTCCATATTCAGAAGACGATCTTCCGCATGTAGACTGGGAGGCAACTGATCAGTATTATGAATATTATCATGGATATACCCGTCTGGAAAAGAATGGTGTGAAGCCACTTATCCCTTATGGATTTGGTCTGAGCTATACAACATTTGAGATTACAGACCCGAAAGTATCTGTGGAAGGTGAAAATCTGAAAGTGACCGCAAAGGTTAAGAACACGGGTGCAATAGATGGCGATGAAGTGGTACAGGTTTATGTCGGATTTGAAAATTCTGCTGTGGACAGACCGGTAAAACAGCTTCGCGGATTCCAGCGTGTCAGCGTGAAAGCCGGAGAAGAAAAGGAAGTAGAGATTACGACACCTTTAGAAAAACTGAAATGGTATGATCCTGTTTACCGTGAGTGGAAGCTTGAGAATATGGAATATCCAATCTATGTAGGTTCCAGTGCGGCATATGAAGATTTGGTAAAGACAGAAATCTCATTGTAATAAAAGTTTAGAAGTCGCATTTGGTTACAGGTTAGAAAATAATGGTTGGTTTTCGATATTTTGTGAAAAATGCTGAAAATATATAATGTAAGCAAACGTGTTCGTGAAAAATAAACAAAAACAAAGAAATCAACGACAAGGAAGAAGGAGTGAGTAACAAATGGAAGAAAAAAAGTATTTGAAATGGTATAACAAAGTGGGGTATGGTTCCGGAGATCTTGCTGCAAACTGTATTTATGGTCTTTTAACCAGTTTCGTAATGATTTACCTGACCGATACGGTAGGATTGAATGCAGGTGTGATTGGAACATTGATCATGTTCTCTAAGTTTGCAGATGGTATTACAGATGTGTTCTTTGGCAATTTGATTGACAAGACGAAGAGTAAAATGGGAAAAGCACGTCCCTGGATGCTTTATTCTGAAATTGGTAACTGTGTCTTGCTGGTTGCAATCTTTGCTGTTCCGGCAAGTCTTGGAAAGACAGCACAGTATGCATATTTCTTTATTGCATATACATTACTTAATGCAGTATTTTACACCGCAAATAATATTGCATATGCTTCGCTGACCTCTTTGATTACAAAGAACGGAAACGAACGTGTACAGGTAGGATCTATTCGTTTTATGTTCTCGTTAGTAACTAATATTACGGTTCTTTCTATTACTGTAAACTTAGTAACAAAATTTGGAGGCGGAGCAAAAGGTTGGAGAACAGTAGCAATTCTCTATGCAGTCATTGCGCTGATCGTAAATGCAATTTCTGTATTTTCTGTAAAAGAGATTCCTCAGGAAGAAGAGGAAACAGAAAGTGTTTCATCAGAAGAGAAGGTCTCTTTTGTTGAATCGTTAAAGCTTTTGCTTGCCAATAAGTACTTTTTATTGATTGCAGCATTTTATATTATGATGTATGTGCAGACTGGTATATCAAGTATTGGTATTTATTATATGACATATGTAATTGGTAATCCGGCGATGCTTGGAACTTTCTCTATGGCAATGATGCTTCCTATGGTTGTTGGATTGGTATTTACCCCTATGTTGGTGAAAAAGTTCAAGGGTATGTATAAAGTAAACCTGTGTGGATATGGTTTGGCAATTGTATTTCGAATTGGATTTATTATCGGTGGATACATGCTTAATATTCCGATGATGTTGATTTGTTCTGCATTGGGAGGATTGTGTACAAGTCCGGTTACCGGTGATATTAATGCATTGATTTCAGCAGCATCAGATTACACTGTTCGTACAAAAGGAAAACATATTGAGGGTGCAATGTTCTCTTGCTCTTCTCTTGGAATTAAAGTAGGAGGTGGTATAGGGTCTGCTCTTTCTGGTTTGCTTTTAGCAGCAGGCGGATATGTGGCAAATGCGGCACAGCAGTCAGCATCTTGTATCAACATGTTGAACTTTATGTATTTGTGGTTCCCTTTGATTTCAGTTGTAGTAATTACTATAATCATGTACTTCCTGAAAGTTGAGAAGGCAAACGCTGAATGGGATGCAGCACATGGTGTAAAATAAACAGAACACAAACTAAAACGGTATTAAACAGAAATGAGGTTCTTGCAGGTGCGAGAACCTCATTTCTGTTTGTTATGGATGCGTTTGCGGTAATTCATAGGTGTTTCGCCGTAATATTTCTCGAATAGACGATAAAAATGGCTACGGTTGGAAAATCCCAGTTCCTCGATGATGGATGAGATACTTTTTTCTGTATCTGCAAGTAGCTTTCTGGCTTCTTCAAGATAAATGGATTGTCCGTATTCCAGAAGTGTCATACCAGTGTATTTTTTAATAATGCGGTTTAAATATTCTCCATTATAGTGCAGTTGGGTGGAAAGATCTTCTCTGGTGCATCTGCCGTGACTGGATCTCATAATATGTGATATCTTGCTAAACAGATACTCTTGACTGCGTGAATTGGAATGAATGCGGTTGATGCTGAATAGCGTAGGATCACTCATTATCTGTAATACTCTTGCAAATGCACCTTTTATATAAAAAGAAGAGCCTGCTTTCCAGTCAATGGTTTCCTTAAGGATGGAATTAAACAGCGGAGAAAGAATTTCCAGAATCTTATCGGCAGAAATCATAGGAAAACAATCGAGGTATACTTTGTCAAACTTTAACATTTCTTTTTTTCCGTCTGCAATGAGCTGGAAGATTAGATTTTCTTCATCTGGTTCTTCGTGGTGTTCCATCACATCAAGATGGTCTTTCAAAAGATCAGAGGTAAAGTCATCCTGCAGCATAAAAAAGACAACCTGAAATTCACCACTGAAATCTTCGCAGTGACGGATATTTTTATTCATAATACAGCATTGTCCGGCTTCGTAAGTGAAAACCTGATTCTCCACATGATTGGTCACAGATCCGGAAAGCACATACATAATTTCTATACAAGAGTGCTGGTGCAATGGACGGTCTTTCACAAATTTAAAATTGTCTTTCGAGAAGACAGAAGACTGGTAATTGGACTGTGTAAATTGGTAAACACTGTATAGGTTCTCTGCTTCATGACAGGTTTCCAGCATAATCATAAAGGGGGTATGAATATCATAAAACTGAATTTGATAGTCTTTGGCGTTTGTGACAACCAGAGGATTTGTGGGGCTTGTCCAATATAGTTGTTCTTCTTTTGTCATAGGATGGAAATCATTCCTTTCGAGGTTGAATTTGGATACAGCTTTCCAGGCATTGGGTTGGCATTGGGTATTGAGAAAACGAAATCAGAAAGCTATAATTAAATTAATAGATATAGTATACACGAACACGTAAAGAGAAAAAAGAAAAAATGAAAAAAATGGTTGCTTTTTACAGATTTTTGTTGAAAACGGTAAGAAGTGAACAGGAAGGAGATTGAAAAATGATTCGGGAAAAGTTAAACAAGGATTGGCAGTTCGCAAAAGGAAGTGCATCTATGATGTCTGCATTTATGGGTGGACCTCAGTTTGAGACAATCAATTTGCCGCATGATGCTATGGTTCATGAAGAGAGAACCCCGGATACGGCGAACGGCACGCAGACTGGTTACTGGCCGGGAGGGCTGTATACTTATGTAAAAAATATTAATGTGCCGGAGGATTGGCAGGAGAAAACGGCAGTTTTGGAATTCGAAGGTGTCTATGAGAAATCTATGGTCTATGTAAATGGTAATCTGGCAGCGACTAATTTGTATGGATATTCGAATTTTTATGTAGTACTGGACAAATATCTTAACTATGGAGAAAATAATGAAATTAAGGTCATTGCGGACAATGCCGCAGAGAAAAATTCCCGTTGGTATTCCGGAAGTGGAATTTACCGTAATGTGAATCTGATGGTTGGTGCGAGAATTCATATCCCGGCGGACGGGGTCATGATCACAACACCGTCTGTATCTGAAGAATCTTCTGTGGTAGAAGTCAGTACCACTGTAAAAAATCTGACGAGAAAAAAAGAGAAAATAACAGTTGAAGTTACATTATCTTATCATGGGGAAATCGTGGGAACCGACAAGATTGGCGTAACGATGTTCAGTGAGGCAGAAGAAAAAGTATATCAGAAAATCTGCCTGGAGCAGGCAAAATTATGGAGTCCGGATACGCCTGAATTGTATGACTGCACAGTAAAAGTATACGCTGGGGAAGAGCTTCTGGATGAGACAAGGGAGCATTTTGGAATCCGTAAGCTGGAACTGGACGCAGAGCATGGCCTGCGCATCAACGGAGAATCTGTGAAGTTGCAGGGAACCTGTATTCATCATGATAATGGAATCATCGGAGCTACAACACTCGAAAAGGCAGAAGAGAGAAGATGCCGTCAGCTGAGAAAGGCAGGGTTCAACAGTATCCGAAGCGCACATCATCCGATGAGCAAAGCAATGCTGGATGCCTGTGATAAATACGGAATGCTTGTAATGGATGAATTAAGTGATATGTGGACGAATCATAAGAACGAAAATGATTTTGCATGGCATTTCCTGGATTGTGTAGAGACAGAAGTAGAGCGCATAGTGAAGAAGGATTACAACCATCCGTGTGTTATTTTATATTCCGCGGGAAATGAAATCCCGGATCTCGGAACAGCAAGAGGAGCCCAGATCAACCGCTCTATCTGTAATCAGTTCCATGCACTGGATTCTTCACGTTATACAACGAATGCAGTAAATGGTATGTTGACACTGGGGTCAAAGATGGGACAGGTCATTCAGGATATTATGAGTGCACAGCAGATGAAAGCTGCAGTTTCAGGAGAAGAAAAGCATGAAGAAGAAGGTGCCAGTGCCTTGAATGGAATGATGGCGCTCATGGTTGGAGAAATGGCAGATGCATTTGCCTGTCATCCGCTGATGACGGAGAGCATTGAAGAATCTTGTGAAGCAATGGACATTACTGGCCTGAATTATCTGACAGGGCGGCATGTGTTGGAAAAACAACTGCATCCGAATAAGACGGTTATCGGAACGGAGACTTTCCCGGCGGATATCGTGAGATTGTGGGATATCGTGAAGAATCACGATCATGTTCTGGGAGATTATACATGGACCGGATATGATTATCTCGGAGAGGCCGGATGTGGAGTATTCTATTATGATGGAACACAGAATTTTGCAGGAAAATATCCGGACAGAATTGCTTATATCGGTGATATTAACATTCTCGGATACCGCCGCCCGATCAGTTACCTAAGAGAAATTGTGTATGGACTGCGGAAAGAGCCATATATAGCGGTAGAACGTGTGGATAAATACGGAATGCAGCATTCTATGACTGCATGGATGTTAAAGGATAACATTGCAAGTTGGACATGGCCAGGGTATGAGGGGAAGCCGGCGAATATTGATGTCTACAGTAATGCGGATGAAGTGGAATTATTCCTGAATGGCGTTTCCCTTGGAAGAAAACCGGCAGGGGAGGCGAACGGGTTTGCAACATCCTATGAAATGACGTATGAGCCTGGAGAATTGCTGGCTGTCAGCTATAAAGATGGCTGTGAAACTGGAAGGCATGTGCTGTATACTGCCGGAAATGAAGTACAGATGCAAGTGGAATGTGAAGAAACCACTCTAAAATCAGATGGAGAAGATCTGGCATTTGTGACAGTGAAACTGACAGATGCAAAAGGAATTGAAAACTTGAATGCGGAAAAAGAAATTACTGTCACTGTAGAAGGTGCGGGAACCCTTCAGGGATTTGGCAATGCCGATCCACAGGCAATTGGAAGTTATGATGACACAACGTGGAAGACCTTCGACGGTTCTGTGATGGCAGTGGTGCGTGCCGGAACGGAAGCGGGAGAAATCAAAGTGCGGTTTGCTACAGAAGGATGCGAAGCGCAGGAAGTTCTCATTTCTGTGAAATAGAAGGAAAGACGGGAGGTTATGTGGCATGAAAAAGAGAAAGTTTAATGATCACTGGATTTTCCGTGAGGGCGGAGGCAGTTCCCTGGAAGCTTTGGTGGGTTCAGGAACAGAGCCGAAAGAAGTGACGTTGCCACACGATGCTTCTGTTGGGAAAATCCGAAATTCAGAAGAACCTAATGGAAGTGGAAATGGATTTTTCAGGGAAGAAAATTATAATTATACGAAGGAATTTACGTTGAATGCAGAGGATGCAGACAAGAATATCTGGCTGGAATTTGAAAGTGTTTATCAGAATGCATTTGTCTATATCAACAATTCATTTGCAGGAAAATGTCCGTATGGCTATGGAAATTTTTATATTGATGCGACAAAATATGTGCGTTTTGATAAGAAGAATGAAGTGAAGGTCATTGTAAAAAATGGTGTGCCGAGCGGACGATGGTATACGGGCGGTGGCATTTACCGGGATGTGAATCTGATGATTGCGAATCGGTTGCATCTGATTCCGGACAGTGTTCATCTGGCAGCAGTGGATGTGGGAGAAGGTCTGGCGGTTATCCGGGCGGCAGCAACGATCGAGTATACCGGAACCGGTATTAGGGATGTCATCCTTCATGTGCAGATTCTGGATGCGGAAGGTGTAGTTGTTGCGGAAACAGAGATGCCGATTACGTCAGAGGAACATACAGAAAAAGAGTATATTCAAAAGCTGTATGTTGATCAGCCAAAGCTGTGGGATGTGGACCATCCATATCTGTATACATACCGTGCTTTTCTTATGGAAGGAGAAACGGTGCTGGATGAAGAGACTGGAACCTTCGGAATCCGGACACTTCAGCTGGATACAAGATATGGACTTCGCATCAATGGAAAAGTTGTGAAACTGCGTGGTGGCTGTATTCACCATGATAATGGCGTGACGGGCACGGCAGAATTTGCTCATGCAGCAGAGTTTCGTGTAAAGAGAATGAAGGAAGCTGGATATAATGCTATCCGGAGTTCACATTATCCGATGAGCAGGAGACTGCTGGAAGCCTGCGATAAGCTGGGAATGCTGGTGATGGATGAATTTGCAGATGTGTGGACCTCAACGAAGGTAGATTTCGATTATGGAACACATATGGCAGAATGGTGGGAACATGATATTACGAATCTAGTCAAAAAAGACTATAATCATCCGTGTGTGATTATGTATTCGATCGGAAATGAAATTCCGGAAACAGGCAATAAGTTCGATGTGCAGTGGGGCAAAAAGCTGGCAGATAAGCTTCGCAGTCTGGATGATTCACGTTATGTAACGAACAGCCTGAATCTGATGCTGAGTATCATGGACCGCATGGGCGAGCTGATGGCCATGGGTGTACAGGCGAATGCGGCGGCAGCAGAAAGTGAGCCTACAGATGCATCTGTGGGTGAAAATGCGGAAATCAACAGCATGATGAGCAATATGGGCGATATGATGGATATGCTGATTGCCAGTGACATTGCAGGAAAAGCAACAGAGGAGGCATTTGCCCAGGTGGACATTGCCGGATATAATTATGCGACTTGCCGCTATGAACAGGATGCGGCGTTGTATCCGAACAGAATTATTGTAGGGTCAGAGACCTACCCAAAGGATTTGGATGTGAATTGGGAATTGGTAGAGAAGCATCCGTATCTGATCGGAGATTTTTCGTGGACAGCATGGGATTATCTTGGCGAGGCAGGAATCGGTAAGATTACGTATGGTAAAGAGCAAGAGATGAGTTTCTATGCACCTTATCCATATAAGGCAGCTTATTGCGGTGATATGAATCTTCTTGGTGACAGACGTCCGATATCGTACTGGCGGGAAATTATCTGGGGTTTAAACAAAGCTCCATATCTGTCTGTGCAGCCGCCACGGTATTATGGTGTAATGCATGGGATGACGAACTGGAGTATGACAGATGCCGTGAGAAGTTGGAACTGGAGCGGTTATGAAGGGAAACCGGTTATCGTGGAAGTGTATGCAGATGCAGAGGAAGCGGCATTGTATCGGAATGGAGAGCTGGTAGAAAGAAAACCAATTGGTGAGAAGAAGAAAGGAATTGCAGAATTTGACACAATCTATATACCGGGAACGCTGGAAACAGTTGTTTACAAAAATGGAGAAGAAGTGGGAAGGGATGGCATCGTAACAGCAAAGGATGATGTGAAGATTTCTGCTTATGCAGATGTGAAAGAAATTCCGGCAGATGCAAGTGATATTTGTTATGTAGAAATCAGTATGTTGGATGCAGACGGTAATCTCAATCCGGGAGTGGAAAAAGCAGTTACTGTTGAAGTGGAAGGACCTGGTGTGATTTTGGGATTCGGAAGTGCAGATCCGGCTTCGGAAGAGAATTATTTTGATATGAAAGCAAAGGTATATGAAGGACGCCTGCGAGCAGCAGTCCGTGGTACTGGAGAAAAAGGTACGATTACCGTTGTGTTCAGTGCAGAAGGTTGTGAGGCTGTGAGTGTACAGGTAGAAGCTGTGTAAAAGGAGATGAAAAAAGGGGACAGAATTCTGTCCCCTTTTCGTATATATAAAATCAAATTATATTTTTTTAGAAAAGGCGCCAACCAGATTTGAACTGGTGATAGAGGTGTTGCAGACCTTTGCCTTACCACTTGGCTATGGCGCCTTATATATAAACACATAAACTCCTTCACAGGAAATGTTTATGTGAAGTGACTCCGACGGGAATCGAACCCGTGTTACCGCCGTGAAAGGGCGATGTCTTAACCGCTTGACCACGGAGCCAAATCACTTTTTCGCGTGACCGAAGTTTATATTATCATAAGCAGAATGGTTTTGCAAGTGTTTTTTTCATAAATTACATAGAATCTTTATTTTTCTTCAATAATGATCAGATCCCATGGGTGAAGGGTCAGTTCTTCTTCTGACTGGACGTCAGTGTTGTCTAGAAGCTGATGTCCGGGGCCGCCTTTGTAAGTTACAGTCTGTATTTCGGAAGAATAATTCAGATAATACCAGACCATATGTCTGTAATCATTGATTCCTTTTTTTATGATAACTGGGAATCGGGTATTGCTGCATTCTATGGAAGCATTCCGGGCAATATAGGATATCAGACTGTCAAGAGCATCTGTGTCAAAATAACAGCCAAGATAGTATGCGGTTCCTGCTCCATATCGATTTTCTGTAACAGCAGCATATCTGTTCCAGGAAGTGTGATGGTAGTCTGCAAGAGACACGGCTGTATCAGGCATGACCAGATCCATCCATTCATGAACACCTGCTCCAGATGCAGCGGTATCAAAATGGCAGTCTAAAGATACATCCTCCGGAATCGTGAACTGGTTATAATTGATTCCCAGACATTGATGCAGAATGTGTGGCTGTGTATCGGAGTAGATCTTTATATGTTCATCTGCAAATCCACTACGGAATGTTACTACAAGATGACCTCCGTCAGCTGCATATTGTGCCAGACGGTTCAGAGTATCTTCGGAAGCAGAATAAAGGGCAGGAACGAAAACTAACTTGTATTCATCAAGATGCATATCCTGTGTGTAGATCATATCGTATTCGATATTGGCTCGATAGAGAGCATCCCCTATCCAGCGAACGATCGTGTTATAGCCGGCAGCACCAAGACTTCCGACTGGAAATTGCTTTAACCCTGTGAGGGATTCATGATCCAGTAAAATAGCGACGTCGTTCTTTTTCTGAAGGTTTTTGAGGCGGTCTCCAAAGGTCTGCAGTTCATCTCCGATCTTCATGGCCTCACGGTAAGTTGCATTTTCTGAAAAATCATGGGAGAGAACTCCTTTCCAATAGCTTTCAATTGCATTATGGATGGAATGCCAGTGCCAGTACATAACACTGTTGGCGCCGTTTGCCAAATGGCTGTATGCACAGAGCCGCAGTTGTCCAGGATAAGGGAGCCATTCGATATTCCCCTGAGCCTGTGTTTCCAGAATGAGATAATTGTCCCTTTTTAAGCCACGAAGAATGTTACCACAGGCAGTAATTTCAGCGCCTGTCAGTTTGCTCTGAGAAGGATGGTAGATGTCTCCTCCGGCAACAGTCATGCAGGCAGCAGAATCATAGGAGTTGGCATCTGGCTGGAGTCCGAGAGAATAGCCATGCCATTCAAAATCAAAGTTGTGAGTAATAAACTGATTCGGACGCCGATATTCTTCGATGATGGATGCCTGCCAGTGGTGGAAATCGGTGACAAGCTTTCGCTGGAATTTTTCAAATTCAGCGGCAAGGCTTCCGTTGATCGTTCCGCGGACATCCGGGAAATCAGACCAGTCATTGACACGGTTCGACCAGTAATCCAGGCCAAATTCGTGATTGAAATCCTGAATGTCGGGGTACTGGTCTTTTAAAGTATCTACAAACATTGCCTGCGCACGAGGACCTGCAGTATGATAATGATGGGTTTCATTATCAATCTGATAGCCGATGACACGTGGATGCTGGTGGACGTGTTCCAAAAGCACTCGGATGATATTTTCAGCGTATTTCAGGTAAACCGGACTGGTAAGATCCATATTCTGACGTCTCCCGTAAATTTCCTGTCCGTCTTCTGTAAGAGCGAGAATGTCTTCAGATTTTTTGGCCAGCCAGGTTGGAATCGCGTAGGTCGGTGTTCCGACAATGACATCTAATCCGTATTGGGAAGCGGCGTCCAGCATGCGGTCCAGATGGGAAAAATCATAGATACCTTCCTGCGGTTCCAAGGTACTCCAGGTAGATTCGGCAATGCGGATGACATTCATACCGGCTTTTTTCATCATTTTCATATCCTGGTCGATTCGGTCATAAGGGAGATATTCATCATAATATGCAGCACCAAAATAAATCTTATCTGTTTTCATAAAGAAATTCCTTTCATAATAAATGGTCATACATGAGAATCATGTTGACGCATGTTGATAAAATTGGTAGATTTAAATTAAGAACAAACGATTGCGCATTCATTATATCATGTCTGGATCAAATATGCAGGGGAAAGAGAACATGGATAAAAAAAATATTACAATAGCAGATGTTGCAGAGGCTTTAAATGTTTCAAAAAC
>JALEKG010000092.1 GCA_022769185.1 Dorea sp.
TTTTCTGGCTTTCTTGGCTAGACTGAGGGGCATACACACTCATTTCTCTCTGTATTACCCCGTTTTCGTCTTATATCATGACTTTCCGACTCACTTGCGGGGTAGGATTCAAGCATTTTTCTCTATATCCCCCGTTTTCATACGCGCCTCGCTTCAGTATCCTATCTCTGGGGGAACAGCAACTTGTTTTCTTCTATATGCCCCGTCCCATAAAATATGGGGCGTGTTTGTAAAACTTCCGCATTCCAATATGTATTTTACAGCTTCCACATTCCACTGTGGTATTTTACAGCATCCGCATCCGTTCCAGAATCTCTCCGTAGAATTCTTCCTGTGTTCCTCTTCTCTTCAGATCTTCCAGGATGATTCCATCTTTCAAAAAGATGATTCTTTTACAGCAGCTTGCCATCTGAGGATCATGAGTAACCATGATAATCGTCTTTTTCAGTTTTTCATTGATTTCTTTGAAGGCTTCTACTACAATCTGGCCAGATTTGGAATCCAGGTTTCCAGTCGGCTCATCTGCCAGGATCAGATTCGGGTTATTGATGAGTGCACGGCTGATCGCTACTCTCTGCTTTTCTCCTCCGGACAACTCATAAGGATGCTTATCCAACAGGTGCGTAAGACCGAATCGTTCTGCATACGTTTCTGCATCTTTGATACACTTGTCAGAATCCTGCTTATCCAGCACCATCGGCAGCATAATATTCTCTTTGACAGAGAGACTGTCCATCAAATAGAAATCCTGGAAGACAAACCCAATCTCTCTCCTACGGATATCCGCCAGTTCGTCACTCCATAACTTGTCCGTATCTTTCCCGCAGAAATAGATATTCCCTGATGTTGGTGAATCAATCAGACCAAGTACTTTTAAAAGCGTCGTCTTTCCACAGCCGGATTTCCCCATGATTCCTACAAATTCCTGCTGTTCTACCGTAAAATCAAGGCCTTTCAATACTTCGATCCGGTCTTTTTTATCTGTTCCTTCTGACTTTGGATAGCTTCTGAAAAGATTCTCAATCTTAATAACCTCTTTTTCGCTCATTTTTTCCCTCCACCTTTCGAATCATATATTTTCCAAGGATCCAGATAAAGATCCATTGTATGACAAAATAACCAGCCCAAATTGGGACTGCATGAATCAGATATTCTTTTATGATATCTACTGTATACATTCTTACATAAAAGGTCGCTGCCGTAAACATAATTGCTGCAATTGTTGTGATAAAAAATGGCACCTGATAAAATAAATATAACTCGTTTTTCAACAGATGGACTCTCTCGCTTCTTCGCATTCCCATTCGGTCCAGGAAGACAGCCCGTATTTTCTTTTCCTCTATTTCAGAGATAATTTTGATCAAGAGAAAGATAATTCCTGTAACAGCCAGAACTGCTGTCACAAATCCATTTACGATTACCTTCATGATTCGCTCAGACTTTATACCCTGAATTGCTTCTTTACTGGAATACCAACAGTTGATTTCGGAATCATAGTACAGTTCAAAATCTTCATAGTGCTCTTCCTCTAAGCGTTTCATTTCCTGTGTCATTGAATCAATGTACTTTGCATCTACATTAATTAACACTAACTTCGTTGGTCCTTGAAGTATCGTTTCTCCTGGGATCGCCTCTGGCCATCCATATTTTTCATAACGTTCCTGTATTGAATATCCATCCCAAATATATGTATCTTTCCATAACTCCTGTGCTTCTTTAAAATATTCATCAGAAAATACTACCAGATTCTCAAGCAATCCCTGTCGATAACATCCGGTCAGGCTTCCGATTTCATCTTTCATTACCTTTCGATTCGGAAACACATAATTTAAATAAAAACCATTAATATCGCATTTTTCACACGGTAGTCCAATATGAATATATGGATTTATCTTAAAATTTCTCCAGTCAATGGGCTGTGCTTTGACAGACGGGTCCTGCTGATGTACAATACATATCTTTTTCCCATCCACGTCCAGCCCAAGAGGATGCATCTGATAATCCGGATCTAGTGCTTTTTTCAGCTCATGATATGTGCTTTCTGAGATTCCGATATTCTGCCCCTGTGGTAAAAAGTGTTCATATGCTTCTATTTCCTGTGTTTTGTCAACAGATACTACCCGTACCATTGGATAAGATGTTATTTCCGCTTCGTATTTATCTTCCAGCTCCTGAAAAAATGCATCATCTCCCTCATCTGCCATACACATAAAATCATAGGGAAATAGATTTTCCGGATCTTCTGATACAATAGAAGAAACCATCGGAAATGTAAAATAAAATACAGCACAGAGATGGATGGTGACCAGTCCCGTCAGATACCATGCAGTCGTTAAGGATTTATGGTAAAGTTGGTTCCGATCCAGCAACTTTGCCAGATACCTCTGCCTTTTCCGTTCTTTTCTCAGATAAAACGCTCCACCATATCGCAATAGCAAAAATAATCCGAGACCAAAAGTCCCGATTAAAGTAACCTTTTCAAAGTTCCAGATCTGAGTATAGAGAAGCCAGCTTCCGATTGCCAGAACCAGTCCGATGATCATAAATACTTTCAATCTCTTCTTAGGAATATTCTCACTCTGCACTTTCCTGGTATTCGCCACGACCGGATTAAAATCGGTCACAAAAACAATCCCCAGAAAAGACAACACATAGATTACTATAATCATAAATATTGTACTTCGATAGATATTTCCTGTAACAGGAGAAAAAGTGATAGTTTCTCCCAATAGGAAGCACATTCCCCGGCGTACGAAAAGCGTCAGTACATTTCCCATTAGACATCCAAATAAAACAGATAATAAAATACTGATTCCAATTTCAACTACGACTGTAATATACAACGCATTTTTCCGGATTCCTAATGTAACAAGCATACTATAGCTCAACATCCGTTT
>JALEKG010000132.1 GCA_022769185.1 Dorea sp.
ATTTTTCCCGCTTACATTGATCACGGGATGGTATGGAATGAATTTCCAGAATATGCCGGAACTTCAGAGTGGATATCCTGGAGTCATTATACTGAGTGTTATAGTTGTGGTGATATGCATTATCCTTTTTAAGAAAAAGAAAATGTTATAAATTAGAAAAAGGCTTGCTTTTTGAGAATAGGTATGATACACTATCCTAGCGAATGGAAGTAGGTCTTTTTTTTATGCCTAAAAACGGGTAGCCTCGCAAGCTACCAAGAAACACGTTAACTATGATTATAAAGCGAGGTGGAAGTTGTGCGTACAAGAATCACATTGGAGTGTACAGAATGCAAGCAGCGTAACTACAACATGACAAAGGATAAGAAAGCTCATCCTGAGCGCATGGAAACCAAGAAGTATTGCAGATTCTGCAAGAAACACACATTGCACAAAGAGACAAAATAGTCGCTGCAAAGGAGTGAATGTCAATGAGTAAGAATAAGACTCAGAAGCAAAGCTGGTTCAAAGGTCTTGGCAGAGAGTTTAAGAAAATCATTTGGCCAGATAAGATGACAGTTGCTAAACAGACGGCGGCAGTTGTTTCTGTATCCGTAGTTGTGGGAGCGATCATCGCAATCGTTGATTTCTTTGCCCAGTACGGAGTGAATTTATTGGTAAAATAGCTGATAAATTTCAAGCGAGAAAGGTGAGTTTATGTCAGAGGCAAAATGGTACGTTGTTCATACCTATTCCGGGTACGAGAACAAAGTAAAAGCTAACATTGAGAAGACAATTGAGAACAGACATCTGGAAGACCAGATCCTGGAGGTAAGAGTTCCTCTGGAGGATGTCGTTGAGACTAAGAATGGCGTCCAGAAAGTTTCTCAGAGAAAGATGTTCCCTAGTTATGTATTGATTCATATGATTATGAATGATGATACATGGTACGTTGTTCGTAATACAAGAGGTGTGACAGGGTTTGTAGGACCAGGATCAAAACCGGTTCCGCTTACAGATGCTGAGATGGCTCCGCTTGGGATCAAACGCGAGAACGTTGTTGTGGATTACAAGGAAGGCGATACTGTTCAGGTTATTGCCGGAGCATGGGCAGATACGGTTGGCGTAGTACAGTCTATCAACATGCAGAAACAGAGTCTGACAATCAATGTTGAGCTCTTCGGCCGCGAGACCCCGGTTGAAATTGGTTTCGCAGATGTAAAAATGTTGTAATTGCTACAAGCAAATTAAAAACGTGGGAGGGACAGAGGTTCCCGCCATCACCACAAGGAGGTAATTGAAATGGCAAAAAAAGTTGAAGGTTATATTAAGTTACAGATTCCTGCCGGCAAAGCAACTCCGGCACCACCGGTTGGACCTGCTCTTGGTCAGCACGGTGTAAACATTATGGAATTTACAAAGCAGTTCAACGCTAGAACAGCAGATCAGGGAGATATGATTATCCCTGTAGTTATCACAGTTTACAATGACAGAAGCTTTAGCTTCATCACAAAGACACCACCGGCAGCAGTTCTGATCAAGAAAGCATGCAACATCAAGTCTGGTTCTGGTGTTCCGAACAAGACAAAGGTTGCAAAGATCACAAAGGCTCAGGTTGAAGAAATTGCTAAGACAAAGATGCCAGACCTGAATGCTGCTACACTCGAGAGTGCTATGAGCATGATCGAAGGAACATGCCGCAGCATGGGTGTAACTGTTGTAGAATAATTGTAAATGAAGAATTGTGGGAGGGTTATCCCGCCATTACCACTAGGAGGTTTTATAAATGAAAAGAGGAAAGAAATACGTTGAAGCTGCAAAAGCAATCGA
>JALEKG010000131.1 GCA_022769185.1 Dorea sp.
TTTATTATCAGCTGCTGTTCCACAGCAGACCTTACAGAAGAGCATTTTAAAGCACGTGATATATCATATATATGTTTTCATTTTGAACTGAATGGGAAGGAATACACGGATGATCTTGGAAAATCCATTCCATTTGATCAGTTTTATAAAGCCATGGCCGATGGAGCTGAAACCAAGACTTCCCAGGTAAATGCAGATGAATTCGAATCTTATTTTGAGCCATTCCTGAAGGCCGGAAAAGATATTCTACACGTATGTCTGTCTTCCGGGATCTCCGGTGTGATCAATTCTGCAATGATCGCTAAAGAAGATCTGGAAGAACGCTATCCGGACCGAAAAATCTATATTGTAGATTCTCTAGGTGCCTCTTCCGGCTACGGTCTTCTGATGGACCAGCTCGCAGATCTGCGCGACGAGGGAAAGACGCTGGAAGAAGTCCGGGATTATGCCGAAGCACACAAGCTGAATCTGCATCATTGGTTCTTCTCTACTGATCTTACTTTCTATGTAAAGGGCGGCAGGATCTCCAAGACAGCTGGGTTCATCGGAGGCGCATTAAGCCTCTGCCCGCTTCTGAATATGGACGATCAGGGACATCTGATCCCCCGCTATAAGATCCGTACGAAAAAGAAAGTCATCCGGGCAATCGTAGATAAAATGGAAGAATGTGCGGATGATGGTCTTGATTATTCCGGTAAATGCTATATTTCACATTCCGGATGCTTCGAAGATGCAAGGGCAGTTGCTGATCTGGTAGAAGCACGTTTTCCGAAACTAAAAGGCCGTGTTGAGATCTACAGCGTAGGTACGACAATTGGAAGCCACACAGGCCCTGGAACAGTTGCACTGTTTTTCTGGGGAAATAAAAGAACAAATTAAAGATTTTCAGATACAAAAGGAGGATTTTCACTTATGAAAACAGCTGTTATGACCGATACAAACAGCGGGATCAGTAAACAAGAAGCCGATTCTTTAGGAATTTTTCTTCTTCCTATGCCGGTAATCATCGATGAAGAAACACGTTACGAAGGAACAGATCTCACTGAAGAAGAATTCTATGGCAGCCTGACCGGCGGCAGGAATGTATCCACATCCCAGCCTTCCCCTGCGGATGTCATGGATATGTGGGATCAGATCCTGGATTCCGGATATGACGAGATCATTCATATCCCGATGTCAAGTGGATTAAGTGCTTCCTGTGCGACAGCCATCAGCCTTTCCGGTGACTACGACGGAAAAGTCGTGGTTGCAGACAACCACCGAATCTCCGTTACACAAAAAGCATCCCTTCTTCATGCCAAAAAACTCGCTGACAGCGGTGTCACCGCACAGGAGATCAAGGATGCATTGGAAAAAGATGCCTACAATTCCAGTATCTACATTGCTGTAGACACACTGGAATTTCTGAAAAAGGGAGGACGTGTGACTCCTGCCGGAGCGGCCCTCGGCGCAGTCCTGAACATCAAGCCGATCCTTACCATTCAAGGTGAAAAACTGGATGCATTTGCAAAACTGCGTGGCATGAAAAAATGCAAGGCAAAAATGATCGAAGCATTAAAAAACGACAGAGAAACACGTTTTAAAGATATCCCGGCAGACCAGCTTCTGGTAGGCGCAGCAGGTTCCAATCTGACCAAAGAAGA
>JALEKG010000002.1 GCA_022769185.1 Dorea sp.
GGGAGCAGAACAGAATGGACAAGATAAAGATTGAGAACCTGGAAGTATTCGCCAATCACGGAGTATTTCCGGAAGAGACAAAATTAGGACAAAAATTCCTGGTCAGCTGTGTGTTATATCTGGATACCAGAAGAGCCGGAATGACAGATTTACTGGAGGAATCTGTGAATTACGGAACAATCTGCCAATTGATCACAGAGCAGATGAAAAAGAAGACTTTTCAGTTAATTGAAGCTGTGGCAGAGCATCTTGCGGAAGAAATTCTGGTATTTGATGAAAGAATCCGCCAGATAGACGTGGAGATTAAGAAGCCATGGGCTCCGATCGGCCTTCCAATCGACACGGTTTCTGTAGCAATCAGCCGGAGATGGCATGAGGCATATGTGGCAGTGGGTTCGAATATGGGAGACAAGAGACAGTATATAGAGACAGCACTGGAAGGCCTGAGACAGACGAAAGGATGTCGGGTCGAAAAGGTGTCTAAACTGATTGTCACGGAACCTTACGGTGGTGTGGAGCAGGATGAATTCCTGAACGGAGCCTGTAAGATCCAGACACTCCTTGCACCGTGGGAGCTTCTTGACCGGCTTCACGAATTAGAGAAAGAAGCTGGAAGAGAACGTCTGATCCACTGGGGACCAAGAACTCTGGATCTGGATATTCTGCTGTATGATAATGAAATTATAGAAAATGATGAACTCTGCATTCCACATGTGGACATGCAGAATCGAAGATTTGTACTGGAGCCGATGGCGGAGATAGCATCACATAAAAGGCATCCGGTCTATGGAAAAACCATGGCAGAGATGCTTATGGATCTGGATAAATAAAACAGGGATTACTGCAGTTTGCAGTAATCCCATTATTATTAATACGACCCTTTCTTTCCATCTATGGATACGCATGCATTTTGTGTGGCTTCCAGAATATGTCCTGCGCAGCGGTTGAGATCGCGGCGGGCAAGGGTTCCTTCTTTGATGGCTTTTCGGATGCGTTTCTTATCAGATCCGGAGCCTGGCATAAGGAGGTCATTTCCAGATTCGATACATTTGGCTGGATCACTCTGGCCTTTTGCAGTTGCGGTCCAGTCTGTCATTACGAGACCGTCATATCCCCATTCCTGACGCAGAACGTGAGTTAACAGGTCTTTGCTGTTATTGGCATAGACTCCGTTAATCTTGTTGTAGCTGGTCATCACGCCTTTTGCACCGCCTTCACGGACGGCAATCTCAAATCCACGCAGATAAATCTCACGCAGAGTACGCTCAGTCATATTGGAAGAAACATGGTTACGGTTCTCTTCCTGGTTATTGCCGCAGTAATGCTTTAGTGTTACATAACAGCCCTTATTTTTCTGTACCCCTTTGGTAATAGCAGCAGCCATTTTTCCACTGAGAACCGGATCTTCACTGTAGTATTCAAAGTTTCTGCCACAGAGCGGATTCCGATGAATGTTCAGTGCCGGAGCCAGCCAGAAGCTAACGCCGTATTCCTGCATTTCTTCTCCAACGGCCTGACCCATCTGTTCCAGAAGATCCAGATTCCAGGTCTGTGCCATGGCAGTTGCGACAGGAAATGCTGTGGTATATTGATAATAGATCTGATCTTTGAGAGGGTCTCCACAGAGGAAATTTTTGATAAAATCCGGGAAATATTTCATCATGTCGATCTGCATATCTATCATCTTCGCGGTACCATTTCTTGTGATCGTTGAACGGCGCTGGATACGAAGTCCGGCAGGTCCGTCCGCAAGAACCAGATTTACTACGCCTTTTTTCAAAAGGGAAGAGGTTGTATTTCCCGCAGCTCCCGGTACTTTGATGTAGCTGGAGTTCATGAGCATATCCATCATACCGGCGCCTACTACCAGATCAATACGCTCCTTTACTGTTAGCGTTTTCAGGTCTTCGGTCAGCTGTCTGCTGGATGTGACAGGCAGGTCATCATAGTTGTATATGATCGTTGGCAGATCCTGCTGAGTGATGGATAGATGATCTTCTACATCTGTCAATTCGGTAGTAAAAGGAGTTTCAGGTTTTAATACC
>JALEKG010000018.1 GCA_022769185.1 Dorea sp.
GAATATACCAGGGATCTGCTCCTTGCATATAAGAATCTGGAATTTGACAGCGTGGTGGCAACTGAAGACGGAATTGCAATTGGAGCATTGAAATACGCGAAGATCAGAGGAATCTCTGTGCCGGATGAATTATCGATTTCCGGATATAATGATTCTATACTGGCAGTAGGATGTGATCCGGAGCTGACTTCCGTTGACAGTAAACTGGCAGTTCTTTGTAAGACAACCATCGATCATATGATCAAATTGCTGGGAAACGGAGAAGAAATTGAGTCATACGTAAGCGTACCATGTAATGTGGTTAAAAGGTGTACAACGGACTTTTAAAAAATCTGCATGGTTTGTATAAACAAACCATGCAGATTTTTTTTCGTACCCGCTAATGTTATAGCAAATAATTAAACCCATAGGATTGATAAACAATTAAAAAAACGCTAAAATGGATTTATTAATGAAAGAAGGTGCAATTATGGATATGGAAGTTTATAAAACAATGTGCTACAGTCTGGCAAAAGCATATACTACAGGAGTACGTTTATATCAAGATGAAATGCCTTTGTATTATTATTCCCCTTATGATATAGAACCAGATCCTTTAAGTCCTTTTTTGCATCAAATTATAAATTGTGGGCATGAAATTGGGATTATTTCGACACTGTTATGTCAGTTCTATGGTTTTTTAACTTTAAAGCCGGGACTTCTCCTGATCATAGGACCGACGTGTGCTTTAAATAATGATAAAAAAATATTGGATGGGCTGTTGGAATTATTACAAATAGAACCCAAAGAGAGAAAAAAATATATTGACTGGCTTTATAGTGCTCCAATCATTCATGTTGACCGGTTGGCATGGCTTCTGATATCGCTGGAGACGGTGCTTTTAGGTCAGGAGTACACAGTTGAAGATGTATGGATAGAACAGCTGCCGGAAAACAACCAGTGTTCGGTGCAAATGGAGTATACCGGAAATTATATGAACAATATGGTGGATATGGGAATTTCCCAGGCGGTGAAGCAAAGTATCAGTTGGGAACAACTGGTGACTTCTTATGTGGAAGAAGGAAATGCAAGGCGGCTTCGGGAGTTGTTCAGTGCTCCGCCGAAAGTTTATATGGGCGAGAATGAAAATGATGGAATGCGGCAAAGAAAAAACAGAAGCATCGGAATGGTGACCAGTGCGGCAAGAGCTGCAATTCGAGGCGGGATGGATCCTCAACAGTCTTTCCTTATGGCAGATATCTATATTCAGAAACTGGAGTCTGTGAAAGAAGCTTCAGCGATGGAAGAATTTACAGAGGATATGCTTCTGGATTTTGCAGAGCAGGTGGAAAGATTACGATGTCCGTCTGGGAAAGGAAGTTCTTTTTGCCGGATGTGTATTCAGTATGTTTCTCAAAATATTTTTACACCTATCCGTGTTGAGGATATGGCGAAAGAACTGGGGTATAGCAGATCCTACCTATGCAGTCATTTTAAGGAGAAAATGGGGCTTTCACTGACCCAATATATTAACCAGGAAAAGATAGAAGAGGCAAAACGATTGCTGCAGTTCAGCGATTGTGGCCTAAGTGAAATTGCGGGATTGCTCCATTTTTCTTCTCAAAGTCATTTTCAGGTAATCTTTAAGAAGGTCACTGGTATGACGCCGTTATCTTACCGTAAAAAAAGGAAGCTATTGAAGTAAGAATATAATCTGTAAATGCAGGTTTTTTAATGATAGATATTATAAATAGGTGTTAATAATATATTATTAAAATCAATAAATAATGACTACGGAATACTAAATAATATGAAATCAATCTAACATTTGTGAAATATTTGGAAAAATATGTGTGATAGAATAACATATAATTGCTTAATGTTATTGAGATTCATTTATTCAGGGGTAAAAATGTATTTGCAGAAGCCAATAAGATAGCAATGTACGACATTAACACAGGAAAGAAAGGGAGGATATATGACAGGAAGCTTCTGGAGCTGTCATATAGAGATACAGGTATGAAAAAGAAACTGATCAGCGCACTATTGATTACATCCATGACCGCTGCAATGCTGGCAGGATGTGGTGGAAGTGGTGAAAGTAATGAAAGCAGCGATGGTGCAGAAAGCACGACAGAAGAATCTGAGGGCGGTAAAATTACATTTATGGCACCAGATTGGGCAATTCCGACAGATGATCAGCTGGCTGCATTTACAGAGGAAACTGGAATTGAAGTTGAGATTGCAGAGGTGGGATGGGATGATATCCGTGAAAAACTGGCAACTGCAGCATCCGCAGGAGAATGTGCAGCAGATGTAGTAGAAGTTGACTGGTCATGGGTTGGAGAATTTGATGCAGCAGACTGGCTGGAACCATTGGAAGTGTCTGAGGAAGACAAGGCAGATATCCCGACAATCGAAACGTTTACGAAAGATGGAGAAGTTCTGGCAATGCCATATGCAAATGATTATCGGCTGTCTTATTATAATGCAAAGCAGTTTGAAGCAGCTGGTATTACCGAAGAGCCGCAGACATGGGATGAGGTACTGGAAGATTGCAGAAAACTGAAATCCACTGGTACAGTAGAATATCCGTTTGCAATTGCGTTAAATGCAGAAGAAAAGACCTCCACATGTTTAATGTGGCTTGCATACACAATGAATGGTGTGGTATGGAATGAGGATGGAACACTTAATGAAGATTCTGTTCTGGAAGCATTGAAGTATATGGAAACATTGGTAAATGAAGAGTTAGTTGCCCCAGAAGATAAGACATCTTCAGGTATGGATGCTTATATGCGTATCTGTGGCGGTACCGCAAGTTTCCTGACAGGACCGACTTCTTTTGTATCCAGAAGTCAGAACGAAGAGATCTGCAGCGTTGTAGGAGAGATTGAAGCAATTCTTGTACCGGGCAAAGATGCAAAAGCAACTCAGACAATGGCACTTCCTGAAGCAATCGGTGTGACGAAGGCTTCTGAAAATAAGGATGCTGCGAAGAAATTCGTAGAATGGTATACATCTGCAGATATGCAGAAACAGCTAAATGAATCTAATAGTGCAATTCCAACACGTAATTCTGTTCTGGAAGAGCTGATCAATGACGGAACCATCCAGAATGCAGGAGCAATGTTAGAAGAGGCGAATTTAATCTCTTCTCCATTTCCGAATGGTGTTCCTTCTTACTATGCTGAGATGAGCAGTGCAATGTACAATGCGATCAATAAGATGGCTCTTGGTGAACTGACAGCTGAAGAAGCATTTGATGAAATGGAAAATGCTTTAGAGACATTAATTAACGAATAATTCAGGGAATAAATAATGAAAAAAAAGATATTACCTTATCTTTTACTAGCACCCATGATTTTGATCATGGGTGTATTAGTATTTTATCCAATTATCGCTACATTTTCATATAGTTTAAAGAAATGGAAGCTGACGGCTCCGGGAGATATCCATTTCATTGGAGTGAAAAATTATTATGATATTGTGCAGTCGGATTCCTTTTGGTACAGCTTGCAAAATACGATATTTATACTTGTATTTGTTGTCATTTTTACGACAATATTTGGATATCTGGTGGCTTCTTTTTTGAATGTGAATGTTAAATGGTCGGGAGTATTATTAGCATTAGCAATTCTTCCGTGGGCATTGCCGCCATTTGTGAATGGAATTCTGTGGAAGTTTGTATTTTTTTCGGGTTATGGTTTCCTGAACAAACTGCTGATCGGACTGGGATTCATCAGTAAACCAATTGAGTTTTTAAGCTCAAGGTGGACACTTCTGTTGGTGATTTCCATTGTTGTTGTCTGGAGAAGTACGCCTTTTATGGCGCTTGTCTGTCTGGCAGGCCGACAGTCAATTCCAGAGAGTCTTTTTGAGGCGGCAAAAATCGATGGTGGTACCTCTGGAATGGTTTTTCGACATATTACACTTCCGCTTATGAAACCATTTCTTGCGGTAGGAATTACTTCAACTTCTGTCACGGCAATTAATGTATTTGATGAAATCGTTGCTCTTTCTGGTTACAGTGATCTGGGAAAGAATATTTTGATGGAAAGCTATCTGACCACCTTTACATTCCTGAATTTCGGGAAAGGAAGTGCAATGACTTATATTGTCATGTTCTTTGCCCTGATTCTCGGAATCTTTTACCTTCGAAGTCTGAATAAGGAGGTGGAATATTGATGAAGTATGTAAAAAAAGCGGGGTATGCTGTGGCTACGATCCTGTTTTTGATTTTTACACTGGGTCCCTTTATCTGGACATTTATCATTTCCATTACTCCGGATTATGCAATATTTGCTCCGACCAGTGAACTTCTGCCGGAAAAAATTATATTCTCAAATTATGTGGAATTATTTTCCGGGAGCCGCAGAGGAACGACGTTTTTTGTGGGAATGTATAATTCCCTGAGGGCGGTAGGGATTACACTTTGTATCGGAATTCCGATTGCGATGATGAGTGCTTATGCGCTGAGCCGGAGGGAATTTAAAGGAAGAATCGTGATCAAGAATCTGTTTCTTGTGACAATGGTCATACCTGTGATGGCGACCATTATTCCTTTATATCGTATGTTTGCAGCAGGAAAAATGCTGGACAATATCTTCTGGCTCAGCATGGTTTATGTAAGCTCCTATCTGCCAATGGCATCGTGGCTGATCTCTAATTATTTTGCGACAATTCCCAAAGAACTGGAAGAGGCGGCCATGATTGACGGATGTGGAAGATTTGCTACATTTATACGGATTATATTGCCTCTTTCTTATCCGATTATTCTTTCTGTCATATTGATTGTGTTCCTGAATACGTGGAGCCAATTCCAGATTCCATTGATTCTGGCATCCTCCATGGAAACAAAGCCAATGGCAATTGTGGTGTCGGAATTTATGACTAAGGATTCCATCCAATATGGCTTGATTGCAGCAGCAGGAATGATTGCATTGATTCCACCGGCGGTTACAGCACTGCTGTTTAGAAAATATTTGATTTCAGGAATGGTGAAAGGATCTGTAAAAGGATAATAAATAAAATAATTACTTATAAGAGACTTTTGGAATGTTTTCAGAAGTCTCTTTTATTGTTTGTTTTGTTAAAATAATCGCAAAATCTTCTTTTGTTCAATGTGTATAAAATAAACATTGATATCAAATAATACAATAAAATTTTCACAAATATGTGAAATGAATAACAAATTATCTGTATATATATATTCTAAACTTAAATTTACAAAATATATTAAAAAGTGTTTGAAAATTCAATCATATAATGATATTATAAATAAAAATTTTGTTTTACAGGGAGGAACGCTATGAATAATGGAGAGAAAGATGTTGTTGCGAACAAACCCCGAATGAAAAAGGTTGTTAGTTTGGAGACTTTTGTATTTTTTGGACTGTTTATCGCTTTCTTTGGAGCGCTGGGGAGTAAGATGGGTGTCGTAAATATGCTGAATACGCTAATGAATACAGCATATCAGCTGATGCTGGATACGGTATTTTATATTATGGCGATTGCCGTTCTTGCAGGAGCTGTTGCGGCGTTATTTAGCGAATTTGGTGTTGTAGCTATTGTTAATAAGATTTTATCACCTTTGATGAAGCCTGTTTATGGTCTGCCCGGTGCCAGTGTGATTGGGATCATTGCGACATATCTTTCAGACAACCCTGCGATTCTGACTCTTGCAGAAGATCATGGTTTCAGACGCTATTACAAGCGTTATCAGCTGCCTGCATTGACCAATATCGGCACAGCTTTCGGTATGGGACTGATCATTACTACTTTCGTAATGGGGATTCCATCCATAAGTGGAGAGAGCTTTGTAAAAGCAGCTTTGATTGGTAATCTGGGCGCAGTAGTTGGTTCCATTGTCAGTGTCCGGCTAATGCTTCACTTCAGTGCGAAAAAATATGGAACGGAAGAGTACTGTGAAGTAGATTGTAATGATGAGGTGGATTTAACGGCTTACCGGCAGATCCGTCCAGGCGGTGTTGGCGGCCGATTTATGTCAGCAATGCTGGAAGGAGGAAAATCTGGTGTTGAAATGGGTATGGCTGTTATTCCTGGAGTTTTGGTTATTTGTTCCATCGTTATGATGCTGACCAAAGGTCCTTCTGTAGACGGTACGTATACGGGAGCAGCTTTTGAAGGTGTTTCATTCTTACCACTGATCGGAGAAAAACTTGGCTTTATTTTGCGTCCACTGTTTGGATTTACGAGTTCTCAGGGTATTGCAATTCCGATCACTGCGCTGGGAGCTGCCGGTGCAGCGATTGGTCTGATCCCTAAGATGGTAGCGGAAGGTCTGGCCGGCGGAAATGATATTGCTGTTTTTACAGCAATGTGTATGTGCTGGAGTGGATATCTGTCTACACATGTTGCCATGATGGACAGCTTGAAATGTCCAGAGATGACTAGTAAAGCTATTTTTAGTCATACAATCGGTGGGCTGTGTGCCGGGGTATCAGCTCATTGGATATACGTTCTGTTTTCTCTAATACATTAAGGATTTGCTGCCCTCATTTATGCAAATACTTTGGGTCTTCATTTATTTGGGACAAACAGCGAAAGTATTGGGAGCAAGTAAAAGTATGATATATAGGGAAATTGGAAAGGCTGGGAGAAATTCCGGCCTTTTTCTATGGTATATTTGAGAACCATGAGATATAATCAATTAAAAGAGCCATTGACAGGAAAGATGGCAAGAGGAGATAAAAAGTGCTGTCAACTGAAATGGCAGCAGAACGGAGATTATTATGCAGAATAAAAAATGGAAAAAATTCGGTACATTAACAGGAAAATGTTATTTAAACATGGCAGGAGCAGAGAAGGATGGAAGCTGCTGGGAGCAGGCATTTGAACTGCTGAAAGAAATCATTCGGGAAGAAAGACAGAAGAATCCAGAGTTTGCACTGACGATGGAAGAGATTGATGATGCTACGGATTACAGTTATGACATAGAATCATGGATGGAAGACTGCCTTGATGAAATCGAAATGAGAGAAAACCATAAGTTACTTCTCCAGATGTGTGAAGATCTTCTGAATCTGTTTGACTGGCCAGATTATACCGGATCAGATCTGAAATTTAGAAAATCTATCGCACTTAGGCAACTAGGACAGAATAAAGAATCTGCCAAGTATTGTAAGGAATGGATTCAGAATGAACCGGAAAATATGGTGGCGGCAACTGCCGGAGTATATGCTTATACCGAAGTCGGCGAGTTTGATGCAGCAGAAGAATTGATTGATCGATTTATCTTTGATCTGTCAAAGTGTTCCGAGGAAAATGATATCATGTTTACAGCAGCAGCCAGATTCTATGAAGCTACTGGAAATCAGGAAAAGCAAAAACAGGCTGATCAGGCGCTTGAGGAGTATGATGAGTATCTAGGAAAATACTTTGGAATGGATGAGCTAGACATGGATGAGTGGGACATGGACCTTCTGGATGATGAATTACCGTTTAATTAGAAATAAAAGTATGTGGATTGATAAAATCGGCATATTCTTATCTTCATATAAGTGCTTGTATAAGCGTTGGGAGTTGGGTGCTGCCCCAAAATATGGAAATAGAAAATGAGTAATATGGCAGAGGTAAAATAGTAGATGAAACAAGAAGAAAAACAGGCCTTTTTGCATTTTCGATTTACAGAAAAGGAATTCTTACTGGATGAGCAAAGTGAAGAATATATTGATGAAATTATTCCCTGGAGAGGACGTTTTGGGAATGATCGCTGGAAAACGGTATATGCTATTGGTTTTGAAGAGAAGCCAGGGTGGCTGGATGCGGCAGGAGGATTCCTTTATCAGGTAGCAGATAGATTTCAGTATCAGTTGACACGATTGCCGGATCTGGAATTGTTGAGAGAAAAGATTGAGGTAATTCCCGATGAGGAAACGATTGAGAGGCTCTTGAATTCAGTACCGTTTACAGTTGGATCAGAATATGTGACGGAAAACTGGCTGAAGAACGCATTTGAAAAGCTGCAATCAGTTTTTGCAGAAGAAATAGCAGCTTATAAGGGGACGGTGGCTCTTTATTTGGCTGAAAAGAGTCAGAGCCTACGGGTTCCGGAGCGAATCTTCTTTCATTTGGTAGAAAGTGGGGAGGGAGAGTATCCTTTTGCGTTTCTTGCAACATATGCCACCAGGGATGAGAACCAGAAGGTACGACATATGCCGCTTCGGTATGCTCTGACAGAATACGAATCCAAACGCGATAAATTGTTAGAACTTCTGGCATGTCTGAATCGGGCATCTGAAGTATCTCCATTAATCGGAGAATTTGTGGAAAAAGGAGAGTTGTTTCATCCGCTCCGATTGACGTCGGAAGAAGCTTATCAGATATTGAAGGACGTTCCACGGATTGAAGAGGCGGGAATTATTTGCCGTATTCCCAATTGGTGGAAGAAAAATGCTTATGGTGTTTCTTTATCTGTAAATCTGGGTGAAGATAAGCCGTCGATGATGGGGCTGGATACGATTCTTGAGATGGTACCGCAGCTTGTGATTGACGGTGTGCCATTAACTACGGAAGAGATTGAAAAATTACTTTATCAGACGGAAGGGCTTGCCTTTTTGAAGGGAAAATGGATAGAGGTAGATCATGCGAAGCTTCGGAGACTGTTAGATGAAATGGAGAAATACCATGGAAATCTTACACTTATGGAAGCTCTGCGCATGGAGCTAAATGAACAGCATAAAATAGGTGCGGATGTGGGACTTGTTGTTACAAATGGGTCTTGGATGGCAAAATTGTTGCAGGATCTACGGACGCCGAAAAAAATTCGCTCTGCGGTTGTTCCAAAATCATTTCAGGCGACACTGCGCCCTTATCAGAAAGCCGGTTTTACATGGCTGAATTATATGAATAAACTGAATTTTGGGGCCTGTCTTGCAGATGATATGGGACTTGGAAAAACGGTTCAGGTATTGGCATTTCTGGAGAAGCTCAGGAAGACTGAGAAACATGCAAGGGTTTTGCTAATCGTACCGGCATCTCTGCTTGGGAACTGGCAGAAGGAAACGGAAAAATTTGCTCCGGACATGCCTTATGTGATGCTTCATGGAAGTGGGGCAAAACTGCTTGGAAAGTTGGTTCAGGAAGATAAAAGCTTTCTTACGATTACGACATACGGAATGGTATCAAGGATTGAAGAGCTTGAAAATATCCGGTGGGATTGTCTGGTTCTTGACGAGGCACAGGCAATCAAAAATCCTTTGACTAAGCAGACGAAGAGAATCAAAGCTTTGAAAAGTAAGATGCGGATCGCCATGACGGGTACACCGATTGAGAATGATCTGACCAATCTCTGGTCATTATTTGATTTTTTAAACAAAGGGTTATTGGGAAGTTCGACAGAGTTTCACGATTTTTGCAAGCGGCTTGAAATGCATCCGGAAGGTTATGCGAAGTTGAAATCAATGATTTCACCATTTATGCTACGTCGCGTGAAAACAGATAAAGAGATCATCTCGGATTTACCGGATAAACTGGAGCAGGTTGATTATGTGGGAATGTCTAAGAAGCAAACGGTGTTATATCGGAAATATGTTGCGGAGCTTGCTGACAGGCTGACAGAGTTGAGCGGAATGGAAAGAAGGGGGATGGTTCTGGCCTCACTTACCAAACTAAAGCAGATCTGTAATCATCCGGATCAGTATCTTGGACAGATGACCTACGACCCAAAAGAAAGCGGAAAATTTGAGATGCTCCGGGAAGTGTGCGAAACCATCTATGAGAAAAGAGAGCGTGTTCTCGTATTTACTCAGTTTAAGGAGATTACCCCGTATCTGGATGAATTTCTTGCCGAAATCTTCCATTGTCATGGATATGTACTGCACGGTGGAACGTCGGTTGTACGGAGAAATCAGATGGTAGAAGCATTTCAAAGTGAAAAATACATTCCATATATGATATTATCTGTAAAAGCAGGAGGAACCGGACTGAATCTGACAAATGCAAGCCATGTTATTCATTTTGACCGTTGGTGGAATCCGGCAGTAGAGAATCAGGCAACTGACCGGACATACCGCATTGGTCAGAAAAAGAATGTCATCGTTCACAAACTAGTATGTAAAGGTACAATTGAGGAAAAAATCGACGAAATGATAGAATCAAAAAAGGAACTTGCTGCTAACGTAGTCGGAAGCGGTGGTGAGAGTTGGATCACAGAAATGAGTAATGAGGAACTGTTGTCTGTTCTGTCATTGAATTAGGAGATATTATGAGCAGAAGTTATTGGAATACGGGTGAAAGTTATAGCCAGCCGAAGACGGCACAATTGCAGAATAATGCAAAACAGACGATGCAGAAAGAAAAATCAAAAGGCAGAGTGCTGGAGCCTGTTGTGATTCAGGGACGAAGCATTGTGAAAAGCTGGTGGGGACAGGCGTGGTGTGAAAATCTGGAGAGATATGCAGATTATGAGAGCCGGCTTGAGCGTGGGAAGCGGTATGTGCGTACTGGTGCGGTTGTGGATCTCAAGATTCAGAAAGGAAAAGTCCTGGCGCGGGTTCAGGGAAGAAGAAAAACACCATACAAAATAGAGGTTAGAATCAGCCCCCTGTCCGAAGAACGATGTCAGTATGCAATTGCACAGTGTGGCAGAAAAATAGAAAATCTGGAGCGTCTTATGAAGGGAGATTTCCCGGAAGATCTGAAGGAAATGTTCCTTGGCAGACAGGGGCTTTTCCCAGAACCTAGGGAAATCAGTTTTAGCTGCAGTTGTCCGGATTGGGCATTGATGTGTAAGCATGTTGCTGCAGTTTTGTATGGGATAGGAGCACGCTTTGATGATAATCCGTTGTTGTTTTTTGAACTGAGAGGAATTGATGTGGAGCGTTTTGTAGATATAACGCTGGCCAATCGTGTGGAAAGTATGCTTGCCAATGCAGATACACCGAGTAAACGGATTATTACCGATGAGAGCTGGGAGAGGCTATTTGGCGTGCTTTGAGAATAAACCATAATGACGATTTATTCGGAAAAACGAAGCAGCAAAGCATTGTAAAGAAGGGATTCGGGAAGAGCTGATTGAAAAGAAATGGGTTACTGAACTAAACTATTTTAGTACAGTAGCCCATAATTTTCGTTTATTGTTCATTTAAAGAAGAATATGAAACACTCTTAAAGATGTGCAATGATTTGCTTGGATTGTTTGGCTGGCCAGAATATTCTGGTTCAGATATTAAATTTAGAAAAGCTACTGTGCTTCGTGAATTAGGAAAAGCAAAAGAGGCATTAGAATTCTGTAAAAAATGGATGCAAAAGGAACCGGAGAATGTCGTGGCGGCTACGGCAGGAGTATATACATTTATAGACACAAAAGAATACGATAAGGCTGAAACACTGGTAGACAGATTTATTATGGATAAATCAAAGTGCTTTGAGGAAAATGAGATAATGTTTATTGCGGCTTCAAAATTATATGGGGTAATGGGAAGGAAAAGGAGAAAGAAGAGATAGATAAGGCAATTCAGAAGTATGATGAGTACGTAGAGGAATATTTTCTGAATTCTGATTTTGACGAGGATGATGTTGATGAAGAGTTACTTAAAAAATATATGGTTCATGCACATGATGCAGGGAGAATTGCAATTTCTTATACGGATAAGAATACAGTTTTGAATCAATTGGAATTAACCGAAGGGGACAAGCTGTTAAATGCCGGAAAGGTACTTTTTAGTGATGATCTGCTTCAAGATGTTCAGATGGCGATATTTGCTACAAATGAACGACTGACATTTAATGATATTCAACGTTATCACGGACCGGTATTGAAACTTGTGGATATTGCGGAAAACTATATTAAAAGCAATATTCATTGGAGGGTCGAGTTTACCGGAGAATTACAGAGAACAGAAATACCTGAGATTCCGATTGATGCAATTCGTGAAGCATTGTTAAATACATTCTACTACAAGGATTATTCTTCCGGAGAAAGTAATGAAGTGGCAATTTATAAAGATCGTATTGAAATATATAACCCAGGTACATTTCCAGAAGGATTAGAACCACAGGATTATATTGAACGAGTAGAACGTCCGGTTCGAAGAAATCCCAAAATAGCCAGAATTTTGTATTATTCAAAAGATATTGAGAGTTTTGGAACGGGGTTAAAACGTATTGCGGATGCTTGTGAAAGTGCTGGGGTGAGATATGAATTCCAAAAGAAAAAGACGGGATTCGTTGTTTGCTTTTATCGGTCTGAGGAAAAAGCTGATAAAAAACCGATAGAAGCCGATAAAAAGCCGATAAAAGCTGAAAGACAAGAAAAAATAGTTGAGTTCGTGAAAACACATGGAACGATAAATAATAAAGCAGCGAGGGAATTATTAGGACTAGCAGATTCAACAACAAAGAGATTATTGAAAGAGATGGTTGAAGAAAATATTTTGACTGTGGAAGGTGAACGTAAGGCTAGAAAATATCTGTTAAAAAGTAAAGAAGGAGATAGAAAAGAATACCAATGAAATATACAGGAAAGTGTAAGCAAATGGCGGACCAGTTCCGCAAGGATGGTGCTGATGAATATACAATAGAAAAATTCATCCAGCAGGAAATGGAAATAGATGAGTTCCAAAAGGGTAAAGGAACTACAGATATAGCAGCTGTCCAGTTATGGAATGATTATCCGGATGAGGAAAAGGGGATGTGGCTTCATAATGCATTCTGCATTAATTGTGGAAATACAACATCCTTCAATTCAGGATACAATCTGCGGAAGGATAAGTATGGTGTGGTGATAGAAGGTTTTTGTAATAAGTGTGGAGGTCGGATTGTGAGGTGCTGTGACTGATATATTGGCAAACTGTTTGATTAATGCTGATTATCATAGAGTTCGTAGAGTGGTAATCAGAAAAGAGCCAGATAAAATTATCTTTGTGAATCTGGGAAATGTTAGAACTGGTAAAAAAGATGCGCTTAGGTGGTGAGTCTGATCCTCGAAACAAATCTCTCATGAAAATGTTCAATCTCATTAATATAGGTGAACGTGCCGGAAGTGGTGTTCCGAATATTTTCAATGTGTGGGAAGATGAAGGGGTTATAGAACCGGAGATTGAGGCGCGATTTGATCAAGACAGAACAATTTTGTCAATTCCTTGATAAACACGCTATTATTCAAAAAATGCTGTTGTTATTGATACAGCATATTGCCACGACCCCCTGCATAGATTGTAAAAACAAACTATGCAGGGGTTGTTATATGAAAGATTATATTGAGGAGAGAGCAGTAGAGATTGCATATTACATTATTGAACACAAAGCTACAGTGAGGCAGACGGCGAAACAGTTTGGGGTTAGTAAGAGTACCATACATAAAGATGTTACAGAACGCTTATCGCAGATCAATCCGGCACTTGCAGCAGAAGCACGAAAGGTTCTGGATGTGAATAAGTCAGAACGACATATTCGGGGTGGACTTGCTACACGAGAAAAATATCTGCATATGGCACATCGATAAAAAAGAGGTTGGGAAAGTATTGAATTCCCAACCTCTTTTTATGGTAAGCAGATAACGGGAATCGCATCTGGTAATTTTATCATGTGTAACTCCTGATTTTTGTTGAATTTACACTTATGATTTTGCATAAATAGTGCCGTTTTTACACTCTTTACATTTTATTAGTATCAAATTAGTATCACTAATATTCGTTGTCTGAGCATAGGTTTTCAAGGCGTTCGGCTACTTCGCTTTGCTTTGACGGAAACAAGTGAGAGTAGATATTAAGTGTTGTTGATACACTTTCATGCCCGAGACGCTCAGACACCAGAAGAGCGGAGAACCCCATTTCTATCAATAGTGAAGCATGGCTATGCCTAAGATCATGCAGCCGTATTCTCTTAATATTGGCTTTCTTGGTGTGCGTTTCCATCTGCCGCGCATAGGATGAGTGAGAAGCCGTAAACAATCTGGTATTACCTGTGTGCGCATACAGCCTGTTTATATACCTGCTAATGCATTTTGTAAGAAATGGCGGTAATATGATAGTACGGTTTGCTTTTTCTGTTTTTGGCGTGGTGACAATTCCTTTACCATTGATCAGATGGTATGTCTTGTTTATTCTGATCGTTCCTGCAGTCTGATCAACGTCACATACTGTCAGTGCTTCTAGCTCCCCGATTCGGAGACCGCAATAGTATAATATCAAAAAAGCTGTGTAGTACGGATCATCCTTGCTGAATGAGGAGATAAACAGGTCAAATTCTTGTTTTGTCCAGAAATTAAGGCTCTTTTGCTTCTTCCCTACGGTGTTCCCGGCTATTCTGCATGGATTGACTGACAGCCCGTAAAACCGTACGGCAAAGTTAAATACACTTGACAGCTCGGTAACCAGATTCTGCATATAGCCGGCCGATAAAGGATCCTGGTTGGCATTCCGAGATCCCTTCAGATCAGCTTGCCATTTCCGGATATCTGCAGCTGTGATCGTGTCTACTGATTTATCACCGAAAAATGGAAGTATCCATTTCTCAATCCGGTTTTTCTTGGTTGTATAGGTAATTAGCTTTGTGTGAGCCTTCTTATCTTCCAGATATAGCTCAGAAAGACTCCTGAAAGACATAGAGGGTTGCGCTGACTGCTTAAGTAGAAAATCTCGCTCCCAGTCTTTTGCTTCGCGCTGCAAGGCAAATCCGCGCTTCATTTTCTGTCTTTTTGTTCCAGTATAGTCCGTGTAATAAGTTTTGACATACCAAGTTCCGTTTTTTTCGTCCCTGTATGTTGGCATTCTATATTCTCCTTTCATTCTTAAGCTGCCGGGCTTGGGAATGGTTGGAGAATGTTTACATGTTGACACATTTATCGAGATTGACTATAATATACTTAACAAGGGAGCCGAAAGCCAGCGTACACCTGGCACCCGGCAAAATATGTACTACAAATAGCGCCTTACTTTACCAGAGTGGGGGCGCTATTTTTTGCGTCTGTCATTTGATACAAGGGTAATAACAGCACAGAGCATAATGATAAAAGTGAATAAATCTGGCCATGTTATCATAAGCACCAACCCCCTTTCTGCTGGGTGGCTGGCATAGCGCCTGATCGGCTCCCTGGGTAAGTATATTATTGT
>JALEKG010000021.1 GCA_022769185.1 Dorea sp.
TAGGCGGAAGCATTCTCCTTAATAAAGCTTCCTTGAGTTCTGGACTGTAGTTCATAGTAAAAGCTCCTTCCCGTGATAGCTATCTATATACTACCACAAAAACTTTCAAGCTTCACTGACATCTATCCTAACACACAGGGATACATAGTCTGGCTTTTAAAGAGACAGAAGAAAGACAGGGACGCTAACAGCAAAGGAACGATGCTCCTCTTGCGTGTCCAGCTGATCGAGTATCATGACAAGTACATGGAGCAAGGCAATATTCCATCATATGCATATGATAATTTTATAGAGATGTATGAAGCGTATCATGAGCTTGGCGGAAATGGAATGGTAACAAAGATGTATGAAGAGATACGGGAACTTCATTTAAAAAAGAAAGGGGAATAATTATGGATCAGATTATGAACTATGTAAAACCGGAACTTATTGTTGTAGCAATTGTACTGTACTTTATTGGAATGTGGCTGAAACAGGCTGCATTTATCAAGGATAAGTACATTCCTCTGGTACTTGGAATCGTCGGAATTTTTGTATGTGGCATCTGGGTGATGGCTACGGCATCATTTGCCACCGGGCAGGATATCGCACTTGCAGTATTTACAGCGATTGTGCAAGGCATTCTGGTGGCCGGATTAAGTACTTATGTGAACCAGATCTTTAAGCAGTTGAATAAGAATGAGTAGAGGGCGAGTAACATCGTCCTCTTTTTATGAAAGGAGAACAACATGGAATTAAAAGAAACAGTTGAAATGATGAACAGTGCGGATTATAAGGAACGGTTCAAAGCGGAGTATTATCAGAATGTGATTCGTTACAAGAAACTGAAAGCAATGCTTAGAGATAGGGGGAAACTGAATTTTACTCCAACGTGCCCGCGCAGTACATATGATTTGCAGGTTAAAGCAATGAAAGATTACATTGCGGTTCTTGAAGCTCGAGCGGTGATGGAAGGAATTGAACTTGAAGATTGTAACGTTATTCCAGAATCGGATGCGAAATATAAAAACATCTACGATTACATCGCAAAGAACATGGAGAGCATGCACGGAGATTTCACGGTCACAGTAACAGACGTTAGCGAGATGGAGCCGGACATGCTTTTGGCCACAATCCACCCGAAAGATCGGGACGGAGATACAGCTGATTTCTATCTGCACGCAGATGGCAGAGAAGAATATACAACATTGGTTTAGGAGAGGCGGAAACGGCTCTCTTTTATTGTGCGACGTCGCACGGAAAGGAGATTTTATATGAACATTATTGAAACAAATTTATCCTTTGGAAGTATGACAAAAAGAACGAAAACAAATAGAATGATCCTGCATCATGCGGATGCAACAACCTGCAGTGCAGAAGATATCCATAAATGGCATAAGAATAATGGATGGGCTGGTGCTGGATATCACTTCCTGGTTCGAAAGGATGGGAAAATGTACAGGCTTAGACCGGAACAGTACGTTGGCGCTCATGCATCCGGAAGTAACTCTGATTCCATTGGGATTTGTTTCGAAGGAAACTTTGACAAGGAGCAGATGTGCACAGCACAGATCAACGCCGGTAAGGAGCTTGTTGCATATCTGAAAGAAAAATATAAGATCAGCAAGGTGCAAAGACATAAGGATGTATGCTCGACATCCTGCCCAGGAGCATCATTCCCGTTCTCACAGATCACCTCTACCGCAACAACAAGTCCACAAGTACCAGGAACCGCCGTAAACAACAATCAGCTCGGGTACCGCGCGCACTGCCAGTCTTACGGTTGGCTGGGTCCGGTGCGTGATGGTCAAGCAGCCGGAACTACCGGAAAGAGCAAACGGATGGAAGGATTAAAGATTGACGTTCGGAATGTCGGAGACGGAAGCGCAAAATTGGAAGTGACCGCACATATCCAGGGAATCGGTGACAAGACCTACGTGATCGATAAATACACGCATGATATGGTGATTGGAACCGTCGGTCAGTCTAAGAGAATTGAAGCAATTGCAATTAAGATCCTGGAAGGACTTACCGGTAAGCACATCAAGTACAGAATCCATGTGGACAAGCTGGGTTGGTCTGAATGGAAGTACGATGGAGAGATGGTCGGGTCTAAGGGGTTGTCTATTGGTATCCAGGCAATCCAGATTGTGATTGAGTAAAAAAATTCCCCAGGCTCTACTCTTAGTCTGGGGAAACACAACGTTTCATAAAAAAATAGGAATAAAAATATATCATTTCAAGAGGGCAAATAAGAGGGCAAATTGAATAAAAAATGTGTGAATCTAGTGTTTCATTATAATAGGAAAGAATCAATATAACAAGCGTAAAAACGAATAAAAATCAATGTATAGCAAATTATCAAAAGTTCCTCGGAGTCATTGAACGAAATCGCTGAACACAAGAGGTGTCCGGCGATTTTTTTGTTGTCATACATGTGATAAAAAGGTCCAGCAGACCTTTTTGAGTTTGTCTTGTCTTTTCCTTTTTTATGAGATATAATAGAAAAAGCAAATAATGTCATGCAGAAGAAAATTTACTTTATGACAGAAGAATTGGAGGAATTTAAAATGTTAGTATCAGCAAAAGAAATGCTTGATAAAGCAGTGGCTGGCCATTATGCAGTAGGACAGTTCAACATCAACAACCTGGAGTGGACAAAGGCAATCCTTCTTACAGCAGAAGAATGCAAATCCCCTGTAATTCTTGGTGTGTCAGAGGGCGCAGGAAAGTATATGACAGGATTCAAAACAGTAGCTGCTATGGTATCAGCTATGATTGATGAGCTTGGAATCACAGTTCCAGTAGCATTACATCTGGATCATGGTACTTATGACGGATGCTATAAGTGTATTGAAGCAGGATTCTCTTCTATTATGTTTGACGGTTCTAAATATCCAATCGAAGAGAACGTTGCAAAAACAAAAGAATTAATTGCAGTATGTAAAGAAAAAGGATTATCTCTGGAAGCTGAAGTGGGAGCTATCGGTGGAGAAGAAGACGGTGTGATCGGACAGGGCGAATGTGCTGACCCTAACGAATGTAAGATGATTGCTGATCTTGGTGTAGATATGCTGGCAGCAGGTATTGGTAATATTCACGGTAAATATCCGGCTAACTGGGCAGGATTGAGCTTTGAGACTCTGGATGCAATTCAGCAGCTGACTGGCGATATGCCATTAGTTCTTCACGGTGGTACAGGTATCCCGGAAGATATGATCAAGAAAGCCATTGACCTTGGTGTTGCTAAGATCAATGTTAATACAGAGTGCCAGCTGTCTTTTGCAGACGCTACACGTAAATACATCGAAGCTGGAAAAGACCTGGAAGGAAAGGGATATGATCCTCGTAAATTACTGAAACCAGGATTTGAAGCTATCAAAGAGACAGTTAAGATTAAGATGGAATTATTCGGTTCAGTTGGAAAAGCTGAATAATTGTTTTAAAATTTTGCTTGCCTTTTTGAACTGATTGAGTTATACTAACTGGCATAGAAAGAACAAAGGCGTTCCAACCTGGGTTGGGGTGCCTTTTTCCAGTTATTCTTCCGGCTAAATGGAAGGATTTATACCAATAAAATAAGATTAAGAAAGGAAACAAGGAGACATGAGTGAAGCATTTAATGTAGCCGACATTTTTGGTGAAGACGTATTTAATGATACTGTTATGCAGGAACGCCTCCCAAAGAAAGTCTACAAGGATCTGAAGAAAACCATTGAAGAGGGTAAGGAATTAGACCTTGCCACAGCAGATGTAATTGCACATGAAATGAAAGAATGGGCAATTGAGAAAGGGGCTACACATTATACTCATTGGTTTCAGCCTCTTACTGGTGTGACTGCTGAGAAGCATGATTCCTTTATCTCTGCACCGCTTCCAAGTGGAAAGATATTGATGACTTTCTCAGGAAAAGAACTGATCAAAGGAGAACCTGATGCATCTTCTTTCCCATCCGGAGGACTTCGTGCAACATTTGAGGCAAGAGGATATACAGCATGGGATTGTACATCTCCTGCATTTGTAAGACATGATGCAGCAGGGTCAACACTTTGTATTCCTACAGCATTCTGTTCCTACAAGGGTGAGGCTCTTGACCAGAAGACTCCTCTTCTTCGTTCCATGCAGGCAATTAATGAACAGTCATTAAGACTGATCCGTCTGTTTGGAAATACTACATCCAAAAAGGTAACTCCTTCTGTTGGGCCTGAACAGGAATATTTCCTCGTAGATGCTGAAAAATTCCTTCAGAGAAAAGACCTGATCTATACAGGACGTACATTGTTTGGTGCAATGCCTCCGAAGGGACAGGAATTAGATGATCATTATTTTGGAACCATCCGTCAGAGAATCGCTGGATTCATGAAGGATGTGAATGAAGAATTGTGGAAAGTCGGAGTATCTGCAAAGACACAGCATAATGAAGTTGCACCTGCTCAGCATGAACTTGCACCAATCTATGCTGAGGCCAATGTTGCAGTTGACCACAACCATCTGGTAATGCAGACATTAAAGAGAGTTGCCTGCAGGCATGGTATGAAGTGTCTGCTTCATGAGAAACCGTTTGCGGGTGTAAATGGTTCCGGTAAGCATAACAACTGGTCAATTACTACAGATGACGGCAAGAATCTGTTAGATCCAGGCAAGACACCTCATGAAAATGTTCAGTTCCTGCTTGTACTTACCTGCATCCTGAAGGCAGTAGATGAGCATGCAGATCTTCTTCGTGAATCTGCAGCAGATCCGGGAAATGACCACAGACTTGGTGCAAATGAGGCACCACCGGCAATCATCTCTGTATTCCTTGGCGAGCAGCTGGAGGATGTGCTGGATCAGCTGATCAGTACAGGAGAAGCTACACACAGCTTAAAGGGTGGAAAGCTTGAGACTGGTGTAAGCACACTGCCGGATCTGGCAAAGGATGCAACCGACCGTAACAGAACATCACCATTTGCTTTTACAGGTAATAAATTTGAGTTCCGTATGGTTGGATCCCGTGATTCTATCGCAGGACCGAACGTTGTACTGAATACTATTGTTGCAGAAGCATTTTCAGAAGCTTGTGATGTCCTGGAGAATGCAGAAGATTTCGATGTTGCTGTACATGATCTGATTAAAAAGTATGCAACAGAACATCAGCGTGTTGTATTTAATGGCAATGGATACTCTGATGAGTGGATAGAAGAAGCTGAAAGACGTGGACTTCCAAATATCAAGTCTATGGTAGAGGCAATTCCTGCGCTTACAACAGACAAGTCAGTTGCTATGTTTGAAAAATTCAAAGTATTTACCAGAGCAGAGCTTGAATCTCGTGCAGAGATTAAATATGAGAATTATTCCAAAGCAATTAACATTGAAGCACGCACTATGATTGATATGGCAAGCAAACAGATTATTCCTGCTGTTATCAAATATACAAAATCTCTTGCAGATACAGTTGTGGCTGTAAAAGAAGCAGGTGCAGATACTACTGTTCAGTCAGATCTGCTTACAGAGGTATCAGGACTTCTTGCAGAAGCTAAGAAAGCACTGAATGAATTGATCGTGATTACAGATAAGGCGGCAGAGATGGAAGAAGGAGAAGCACAGGCAAGATACTATCATTTTGATGTAGTACCTGCAATGGATGCGCTTCGTGCTCCGGTCGATAAACTTGAGATGATCGTAGATAAGGAAGCATGGCCAATGCCTTCTTATGGAGATCTGATGTTTGAAGTGTAGGCTTTGAGAAGTTAATCATTCGATTTACGTTTTAAGAAATACATTAGAAAAATTTAAGAACCCCGTACTTGGAATAGACAGGTGAATATGCTATTCTAAGTTCGGGGTTTTTATCTCATTGGGAAAAAGCCAGACTTAAATTTGAAATGTGGTTTATCATAGGAGGATATCCATGACAAAAAGAGAATTTTTGGATAAGTTAAAAAGCGCACTGGCAAATGATCTGTCGGGCCCGGTCATTCAGGACAATGTTAATTATTATAATGATTATATTAATGGTGAAGTAAAAAAAGGAAGAGGCGAAGCAGAGGTTATTCGAGAACTTGGAGATCCATGGGCAATTGCAAAGAATATTATTACCTCGGAAGAAATAAAAGGGAATAAACAGGAAACTTATGAAAGCTATGAGCCAAAGCGCCAGAGTTATGAAGAAGATAACAGAAAATCATCGGTGCATTTGTTTGGGATTGATACCTGGTGGAAAAAGGTGCTTTTGATTCTGGGAATTATCGGAATTGTGCTGGCAGTGGTGGCTGTTGTCAGCGGGCTTATCAGTTTTCTAATGCCACTGTTGCCAGTTATCATTGTATGTTGGATTATGATACGGTTTTTCCGGGGACGACGATGGTAAAAAATAGAAAAGTAAAAGATCGATGGGGGAGCCATCGATCTTTTGAGGGGAGTATAAATAATTAATAAGGGGTTGTAGAAAGTGTCCTTTCTACATGATTTAGTATAATATAGCACAAAATAAAAAGCAAGACAAAATTTAAAAAAATCTTAATATATTTTAAAATCTATTTTTTGTGAAAAATAGCACATAAAAATTTAGAAGCCGGACATAATAACCTCGTAACAAAATAGATTAGGAGGAATCAAAATGGCTAAGAATTATAATTCATCTAACAACAGCCAGAATGCATCAGGTAGAAATGCATCTGACATGAACTCAACAAACAGAAATGCATCTCAGAATTCAGGAAACAAAAATGCTTCTAACAAGAATGCATCTCAGAGTTCAACAAACAGAAACGCATCTGACAAGAGCGTGTCTAACAAAAATGCATATAATACAGGCAGTGAAAGCAGCAATTATTAAACAGATGACAGTGCAGAGGGACATGCAGAAGAAGCATGTCCCTTCCTTTTATGGAGCTTTTATGGTGTAAAATTGGAAATGGCCATATACTGTCCGCATCGGATTCCAGGAAATGGGTTGACAAATATATGGCAATGTCAGTAAGATAATTAAATAAGAGAGAGAAGATACATATGGAGAAAAGTATGAAAAAAACGGAATTGATCGCGCCATGTCATTTTGGACTGGAAGCAGTGTTAAAACGGGAAATACAGGATTTGGGATATGAGATATCAGAGGTAGAAGATGGAAGAGTGACATTTTGGGGAGATGCTGAAGCTATATGCCGGGCGAATATCTTTCTTCGCACAGCGGAGAGGATCCTCTGGAAGGTCGGAAGCTTCCATGCAGAGACATTTGAAGAATTGTTTGACCGGACGAGAGCTCTTCCCTGGGAAGATTATATTCCGAAAGATGGGAAGTTCTGGGTGGCAAAAGCAGCATCTGTGAAAAGTAAGCTGTTCAGCCCTTCCGATATCCAGTCTATTATGAAAAAGGCTATGGTAAAGAGACTGCAGGAACATTATCATATGGAATGGTTTCCGGAAGACGGAGCGTCTTATCCGGTGAGAGTGTTTATAAAAAAAGATATTGTGACGATAGGGATTGATGCTTCCGGAGTATCACTCCACAAACGTGGATACCGTGAGGTGTCGGGAAAGGCTCCGATTACAGAAACTCTGGCAGCATCTCTGATTATGCTGACACCGTGGCATAAAGACCGGATTCTGGTCGATCCGTTCTGTGGAAGCGGAACTTTTCCGATTGAAGCGGCAATGATGGCAGCAAATATTGCTCCGGGAATGAATCGGTCATTTACAGCAGAAGAATGGACGAATCTGATTCCTAAGAAGCTCTGGTATGACACGATCAATGAGGCAAATGATCTGATTGATGATACGGTTCAGACTGATATCCAGGGATATGATATCGATGGATCTGTGATCAAGATTGCAAGAAGAAATGCGAGAGAGGCAGGCGTGGATCATCTGATCCATTTTCAGGAGAGAAATGTAAAAGATCTGAATCATCCGAAAAAGTATGGATTCATTATCACCAATCCACCGTATGGAGAGCGCCTGGAGGATAAAAAAGATCTTCCGGAGCTTTATGAGGCATTTGGCGAGAGTTTTCGCCGTTTGGATACATGGTCAGCGTATATGATTACATCTTATGAAGATGCGGAACGTTATTTTGGCAGAAAGGCGGATAAAAATCGTAAGATTTATAATGGTATGCTGAAAACATATTTTTACCAGTTCCTTGGCCCCAGACCGCCAAGGCAGAAAAAGATAGAGAACGCAGGATAAGGAGAAGCAGAGATGGGAAAAATTATATTCGCTACGGGCAATGAACATAAAATGATCGAAATACGAGAAATCTTGAGTGACCTTGGGATGGAAATACTTTCACAGAAAGAGGCTGGAATCAAAGCAGATGTTGTGGAAAATGGAACAACTTTTGAAGAAAATGCGCTGATCAAAGCAACAGAGATTGCGAAGATTGCATCACAGATGCCGGAATACCGGAATACAGTGATCCTGGCAGATGATTCCGGGCTTGAGATTGATTATCTGAATAAGGAGCCGGGAATCTATTCCGCAAGATATATGGGTGAAGATACGTCTTATGATATTAAAAACCAGGCGTTGATCGACCGTCTGGAAGGTGTGCCGGAGGAGAAGCGTACGGCGAGATTTGTATGTGCCATAGCAGCTGCATTTCCAGATAGAACGAGTGTGGTCGTAAGAGGTACGATGGAAGGAATTATAGGATATGAAATTATAGGAGAAAATGGCTTTGGATATGATCCAATCTTTTATCTTCCGGAATATGGATGTACCAGTGCACAGCTTACGCCGGAAAAGAAGAATGAACTGAGTCATAGAGGGGAAGGACTTAGAAAAATGCGGACTATTTTGGAGAAAAAATTGGAATCTATAGATAAATAGAGGTATGCGTATGAAAATATTAATCGTAAGCGATACTCATAAATCACACAGGAATCTGGAAAAAGTGATCGAGAAAGTGCGTCCGTTTGATATGCTGATTCATCTGGGAGATGTTGAAGGCGGAGAAGACTATATTAAAGCACTGGCGGAGTGCCCTGCACATTTTGTCAGAGGAAATAACGATTTCTTCTCTGATCTTCCGGCAGAAGAAGAATTTTTTATAGAAGGATATCACATATTTATCACGCATGGGCATAGTTATTATGTTTCAATGGGTGAGGAGTGTTTGAAACTGGAGGCGAGAGGAAGAGGAGCTGATATCGTTATGTATGGGCATACACATAAGCCGTCCTATACGAAAGAAGAAGATCTGATTACTTTGAATCCCGGAAGCATGGCGTATCCGAGACAGGAAGGAAGACGTCCGAGCTATATGATCATGGAAATTAACCATCAAGGACGGCTGGAGATATCACAGGAATATCTGTGAAAAACTTAGAAAAAAAGTTGAAAAAAGTTGTTGACAAGTCGGGAAGGTTTAGATATAATAAGTCATGTGCCACGGAACAGGAGCTGAATAACGACACTGTGTCACAAAACTTAACCGGGGTGTGGCTCAGCTTGGCTAGAGCGCCTGGTTTGGGACCAGGAGGTCGCAGGTTCGAATCCTGTCACCCCGACGCGTATATGCGGGTGTAGTTCAATGGTAGAACACCAGCCTTCCAAGCTGGATACGTGGGTTCGATTCCCATCACCCGCTTTCTTAAGGCCAATATGGTTTTAAGAGAAATAGTTCTAAGGAGCTAGTCTTATGAGTCTGTAGCTCAGCTGGATAGAGCAACGGCCTTCTAAGCCGTAGGTCGAGGGTTCGAATCCCCCCAGGCTCGTTAGAACCACAAAATTGAATAAGGTGGTACTTAGTTGGACAAGATAGTTCGATAAGTAATATATATGGTGGGTATGGTGCAGTTGGTTAGCGCGCCAGATTGTGGTTCTGGATATCAAGGGTTCGAGTCCCTTTACCCACCTTTTTTTCTTTTATTGGGCTATCGCCAAGCGGTAAGGCACAGGACTTTGACTCCTGCATTCGTTGGTTCGAATCCAACTAGCCCAGGTATTATGGGCGTGTAGCTCAGTCGGTAGAGCACTTGACTTTTAATCAAGTTGTCCGGGGTTCGAATCCCCGCACGCTCATTGAATATGAATCCGTGGATGGAGAATCCCCGGATTTTTTTTGTTCATTTTCCGGGAAAGAAAAAAAGCCCCATCCCCCTGAAGACCGTAAGGATAAGACTTTCATGCGGATGACAGGACTTGAACCTGCACGCCGAGGGCACCAGATCCTAAGTCTGGCGCGTCTGCCAATTCCGCCACATCCGCAAAACGTATTGTCTTAATACGCTTTATTAGATTACCATTAAAAAGTCGAATTGTCAATCATTTATTGTATATCGCATATATCCGGTTGCGTGAATATTAAAAACAGATTATAATGTAGAGTATCTGTATGTGAGAAGTAAACATAAGAGAAAAGGAGAATATCGGATATGCTTGAA
>JALEKG010000031.1 GCA_022769185.1 Dorea sp.
AAACTGGCACCGATCGATGCAGTGGTCAGTACAGTGACGTATTTTATTATGAAGAAATACAAAGATCACGGAACGTTGATGTTTGAAAAAGAAAAATCAGAAAGGATGCTGGTGACACCGTAATGAGAAATCCATTATCAAAAAAAGTAACCGGCATTGCACCGTCCGGTATTCGTAAATTCTTTGATCTTGTCAATGAGATGCCGGATGCGATCTCTCTTGGAGTGGGAGAACCTGATTTCGATACGCCGTGGCGGATCCGTGAGGAAGGAATTTACTCCCTGGAAAGAGGACGTACATTTTATACATCCAATGCCGGATTAAAAGAACTCAAGATAGAAATTGGGAAATATTTACAAAGAAAGATCCAGGTAACTTATGATCCGGATAAGGAAATTCTGGTAACAGTAGGAGGAAGTGAGGGAATCGATGTCGCGTTGCGTGCGATGCTCGATCCGGGAGATGAAGTGCTGATCCCGCAACCAAGCTATGTATCTTATCTTCCTTGTACCATCCTGGCAGATGGAGTTCCGGTAGTGATTCCGCTTCAGGAGAAAAATGAATTCAAGCTGACCGCAGAAGAACTGGAGGATGCGATCACACCAAAGACAAAGATTCTGGTGCTTCCGTATCCCAATAATCCGACGGGAGCCATCATGACCAAAGAAGACCTGGAACCGATCGCAGAGGTGATCAAGAAGCATGATCTGTTTGTTCTTTCAGATGAAATCTACTCAGAGCTTACTTATAAATACGATCATGTGTCGATCGCGTCACTTCCGGGAATGAAGGAACGCACCCTGGTGATCAACGGATTTTCCAAAGGATTCGCAATGACAGGATGGAGACTGGGCTATATATGCGGACCCGCTGTGATCACAGAACAGATGGTCAAGATCCATCAGTTTGCGATCATGTGCGCACCGACGAACAGCCAGTACGCTGCGATCGAAGGACTGCGCCACTGCGAAGATGAAGTAGAGCAGATGCGCAATGCATATAATCAGAGAAGGAGATTCCTGATCCATGAATTTGCCAGAATGCAGCTGGACTGCTTCGAACCGTTTGGAGCATTCTACATTTTCCCGAGCATCCAGGAATTCGGTATGACCTCCGAAGAATTTGCAATGCGGTTCCTGGAGGAGGAAAAGGTGGCAGTCGTACCGGGAAGTGCATTTGGAGATTGTGGCGAGGGATATTTAAGAGTTTCTTACGCTTATTCTCTGGAGGATCTGAAAGAAGCGGTAGGACGTCTCGGCAATTTCATCGGACGTCTCAGAAATGAGCGGTAAGAAAGATTACAATACGATAAAAGGATGGCAGATAGCGTTGGTGTGATACTGACGCTATCCGTTTATCCGGTGTATCATAAAATGGGATGAAAAGGAGGAACATGTATGCTGAACATTGTATTACATGAGCCGGAGATACCGGCAAACACAGGAAATATTGGCAGAACCTGTGTTGCGACTAACACCAGGCTTCATCTGATCGAACCTCTCGGTTTCCGGCTGGATGAAAAAAGTCTGAAACGGGCAGGAATGGACTATTGGGATCAGCTGGATGTGAGAACTTATATTGATTACAATGACTTTTTAGAAAAAAATCCTGGGGCCAAGATCTATATGGCGACTACAAAAGCGGAAAAAGTCTACACAGATGTCAGTTACGAACCGGACTGCTATATCATGTTTGGAAAAGAAAGTGCAGGAATACCGGAGGAGATTCTGGTGAATCATAAAGATGAATGCGTCCGTATTCCGATGATGGGAGAGATCCGGTCTCTGAATCTGGGAAATTCGGTGGCAATCGTCTTATATGAGGCACTCAGGCAGAATGGATTTGCAGGAATGAACCTGGAAGGACACCTTCACAGGCTGCATTGGTGATCTGGGAAATGGATTCCGCTGGTGGCTTTTGGATGATCGAAAGGAGGATCTTATCATGTTGAAAAGAATGGAATCTGTGTATATCGGATATGATATGGAGATATGTGGAAAGATTCTGGATGCTCTGAACGAAGCTGGGATTAAATATAAGCATAAAGTGCACAATGATCGCGGGCAGCTTTTCGGAATGGGAAGAGGAATGAATCGGGGAGTTCTGGCAAATGCCGGGATGAACCAGGAGTTTATGAATCAGCATGAAATACTGGTTCCGAAGGAAGACCAGGAAAATGCAGAATATATTATACGAAAGATCAGAGAGTAGTTTCAAAACTTGCATAAGAGTCTTGATTTTCACCAAAAAGCAAATCTGGCATATGATAAGATAGATATCCATTCTAAGGAGTTTGAGCATATGGAAAATAAATTACCATTTTATATGACATATCCGATGCCTTTTTTGTATGACGATGAGAGACTGAACCGCCGGGATTCTGATTACATGAAAAGCATTTATCCGGATACAGCAAAACGCCTGGTTCCGTATATAGAAGAGGAATGCGACCGCATGGAATATGATGCAAGCATGATGTATGATGAGTATCCGGATCGGCTGCAGCTTCGCCTGATGTGCAGAAGAATCTATGACCGGGCCAAAGATGGAGAAAAAGAGCCCGGAAGCTGGCTTCAGGATCTGATCGAGGTGATGGCATATCAGGAACTGTGCCGAAGAAGACAGGAACATAGAAGTATTCAAAGGAAATTTTTTTAGTCAGAAGAATTAACAGTTTAAGTTGCCGTGTATGCGATAAAAAAGGTCCAGTGGACCTTTTTTGAGTAACAGTGTAATTATAAGAAATTTTTGTATGATTTTGTGCCATAAAGGGGAAATGAAAGGCAATTGCATGTAGAAAATAAGAGTGTGAGGAAATGATGGAAATCCTGGTTCCAGAAAGCATGCAGAAATTGAGAGTGCGAAATCGTGATGGAAATCCTGGTTTCAAGAAGCATGTAGAAATTGAGAATGTGAAATTGTGATGGAAATCCCGGTTCCAGAAAGCATGCAGAAATTGAGAATGTGAAATTGTGATGGACTCCCCGGTTTCATGAATCATGTAGGAAATAAAACGATGAAGAAATGATGGAAATCCCAGTCCCAGAAAGCATGTAGAAATTGAGAGTGCGAAATCGTGATGGAAATCCTGGTTTCAAGAAGCATGTAGAAATTGAGAATGTGAAATTGTGATGGAAATCCCGGTCCCTAGAAGCATGTAGAAATTGAAAGTGCGAAATCGTGATGGAACTTCCGGTTCCCAAAAGCATGTAAAAATGGAAAGTGTGAAATTGTGATGGAAAAAGTAGATGACAATTGCATGTAAGAAATCAGATAATGGAGAAATGATGGAAATCCCGGCTTAAAAAAGCATGTAAAAATGGAAAGTGCGAAATTGTGATGGAAAAAGTAGATGGCAATTGCATGTAGGAAATAAAACGATGAAGAAATGATGGAAATCCCGGTGCCCAAAAGCATGTAAAAATGGAAAGTGCAAAATTGTGATGGAAAAAGTAGATGGCAATAGCATGCAGGAAATCAGACAATGGAGAAATGATGGAAATCCCGGTTCCAAGAAGCATGTAAAAATGGAAAGTGCAAATGAAAGATGGAGTTCCAATCCCTGAAAACCTTCAGAGAGGATCCGGCAGTTGTATTCAGGAAGCTTTCAACTCCAATTTGCGTTTGGGAAGAGGATATGCTAGAATATCCTTTGAACATATCAGGGAGGAAGGCGTGTATGGATAATATTATATTTATTGGGATGCCTGCAGTAGGAAAGAGCACGATTGGTGTTGTGATAGCAAAGCGTTTGGGTTATCAGTTTACGGATACAGATCTTTTGATTCAGGAAGAAGAAGGGAAGCTTTTACGAGAAATTATTCAGGAAAAAGGGACGGAAGGATTCCTGGAAGTGGAGGACCGTGTGAATGCGAATGTGAATGTAAGCCATACCGTTATTGCTCCGGGCGGCAGTGTAGTGTATTGTGAAAATGCGATGAAGCATTACAAAGAAATCGGAAAAGTCGTATATTTGCAGGCATCATTTGAAACAATAAACAGGAGATTAAAAAATGCAAAAAACAGGGGAGTGGTCTTAAAAGACGGTCAGACGCTGAAAGACCTTTATGATGAGAGAGTCAAGTTGTTTGAGAAGTATGCGGATGTGACTGTATGCGAGGATGGACTTCCGCTGGAGGACACGATACAGGAGGTGCTGACGGCGCTGGGCGTGGAGTAAAATGTTGATATAACAGTTCAGTTCACGCCATTCGCAAAACGCATTGATTATGGATGAACTGTTACGACCAGATTACATAATTGTAAAAAATATTTTACAATTCTAGATTTTATGGTATAATAGCCACGAATATAGAATGTAAAAGTGTAAATTGGTGCTTTTTGTGAATAAATAGATAAGTAATTTAGAGGTGTAAGATGGAGCAATATATTATTAAGGGCGGACATCCGCTTGTTGGAGAAGTGGAGATTGGCGGTGCAAAGAACGCGGCATTAGCAATTCTTGCTGCCGCAGTCATGACAGATGAGACTGTATTGATCGACAATCTGCCGGATGTGAATGATATTAACGTCCTGTTGGATGCAATTGCAGGTATTGGGGCAAATGTACATCGGATTGACCGCCATACGGTTAAGATCAATGGAAAAGGCATTCAGAATGTTGATATTGAATATGATTATATTAAGAAGATTCGTGCATCTTACTATCTTTTGGGAGCATTGCTTGGAAAATACAAACATGCTGAAGTTGCTCTTCCGGGAGGTTGTAATATAGGAAGCAGACCGATTGACCAGCACCTGAAAGGGTTCCGTGCATTGGGCGCAGATGTTGAGATTGAGCGTGGAAAGATTGTGTCAGAGGCTGACCGCCTGGTAGGGAAGCATATTTATTTTGACGTGGTAAGTGTCGGTGCGACCATTAATGTTATGATGGCAGCAACGATGGCAGAAGGAATGACCATTATGGAAAATGTGGCAAAAGAGCCGCATGTTGTTGATGTGGCCAATTTCCTGAACAGTATGGGAGCAAATATCAGAGGTGCAGGAACGGATGTGATTAAGATCCGCGGAGTGAAGCGCCTGCACAGTACAGAATATTCCGTAATTCCGGATCAGATCGAAGCAGGAACCTTTATGTTTGCCGCAGCAGCGACAAAAGGGGATGTAACGGTCTTGAATGTGATTCCGAAGCACCTGGAAGCAACAATCGCAAAACTGGTAGAAATCGGATGTGAAGTGGAAGAATTTGATGATGCTGTCCGTGTAGTATCAAAGGGCGGGCTTACCAGCACTCATGTGAAGACGCTTCCGTATCCGGGATTCCCGACAGATATGCAGCCGCAGATCGGCGTGACACTGGCCTTATGTAAAGGGACAAGTATCGTAACAGAAAGTATATTTGAGAATCGTTTCAAATATCTGGATGAGCTGGCAAGAATGGGAGCGAATGCGAAGGTAGAGGGCAATTCTGCAACGATTGAAGGGGTGGAAGGTTTCTCTGGAGCAAGAGTGAGCGCACCGGATCTTCGTGCGGGAGCCGCACTTTGTATTGCAGGTCTGGCAGCAGAAGGCATTACGATTGTTGATGATATTGTATACATTCAGAGAGGCTATGAACGATTTGATGAGAAACTTCGTGGCTTAGGCGGAATTATCGAAAAGGTGGAGTCAGAAAAAGACATTCAGAAATTTAGATTAAAAGTCTGCTAAATGCGAAACGACATTTCTGTAAATATGTATATTGACAGTATAGGAAAAATAGAGTAAAGTCTTACTCGTACAACATAATAATATGATTTTGCAAACTTTCTCTTATTCAGAGCAGCGGAGATACAAAGGATCTGTGAAACTGCGGCAACCCCAGTATGTGGAAGGTGCCAACCTGAGCGAGTGATCGAACAATAAGAGGATTGGTTTATGAAGATATAAAACAGTCCGCTTAGTGTGCGGGCTGTTTTTTACTCTGTGGGGAACATGGTTCCTGATGGAAAACGATCCGGGGAGAAAGGATGCTAAAGGGGCAAAGTCCCCTTTCAGTAGAAAAGGAGAGAAAAAATGGAAAAAAGATTATTTACATCTGAATCAGTAACAGAAGGCCATCCGGATAAAATGTGTGATCAGATCTCTGACGCAATCCTGGATGCACTCGTAGAGCAGGATCCGATGAGCCGTGTGGCATGCGAGACTTGTACGACTACCGGTCTGGTGCTTGTAATGGGAGAGATTACCACAAATGCATATGTAGATATTCAGAAAATCGTCAGAGATACGGTACGAGAGATCGGATATACCAGAGGAAAATTTGGATTTGACGCAGATACTTGTGGTGTCATTACTGCGATTGATGAACAGTCCAGTGATATTGCGATGGGGGTTGACAGAGCACTGGAAGCAAAAGAGAATAAGATGTCAGATGAAGAGATTGATGCAATTGGAGCCGGAGATCAGGGTATGATGTTTGGTTACGCATCGGACGAGACACCGGAGTTCATGCCATATCCGATCGCACTTGCACATAAGCTTTCACGCAGACTGACAGAAGTAAGAAAGAACGGAACCCTTCCGTATTTAAGACCGGATGGAAAGACACAGGTAACGGTAGAATATGATGAAAATGGTATTCCATCCCGTCTGGATGCAGTTGTTCTGTCTACGCAGCATGATCCGGATGTGACACAGGAGCAGATTCACAAGGATATTAAGGAGTATGTATTTGATGCAATCATTCCTGAGGGAATGGTAGATGAGGAGACGAAATTCTTCATTAATCCGACCGGACGTTTTGTAATCGGCGGACCTCACGGAGACAGCGGCCTTACCGGACGTAAGATCATCGTAGATACCTATGGCGGAATGGCACGCCATGGCGGCGGAGCATTCTCCGGAAAAGACTGCACAAAGGTAGACCGTTCTGCAGCTTACGCTGCACGTTACGTTGCAAAAAATATCGTGGCAGCAGGACTTGCAAAGAAATGTGAGATCCAGTTATCCTATGCGATCGGTGTTGCACATCCGACATCTATCATGGTAGATACCTTTGGAACCGGCAAGATCAGTGACGAGGCTATGGTAGAGATGATCCGTGAGAACTTCGACCTCCGTCCGGCGGGAATCATCAAGATGCTGGATCTTAGAAGACCGATCTACAAGCAGACAGCAGCATACGGACACTTTGGACGTACAGATGTAGAGTTCCCATGGGAGAAGCTTGATAAAGTAGAAGATCTGAAAAAATATTTATAAAAAATTTATAATTGTTTATGGGCGCTTTGATGTGAAGCGCCTTTTTTCATGCTATACTTTTCATGGAGGATATCGAGCATGAAACTAAAAACACGATTAATTATCGCTTTTTTAACGGTTATTACGATCCCGATTGTATTAAGTGTTACCATGGTCTGGTGTCTGAGCCAGTATCAGATCAATACGATTGAGAAGACGTATGGAATTACCGGTACAACGATGGAATCGCTGACCAACTCTCTCCAGATGTTGTCGAGGGTAACGGAGAAACCTTATCATGAGTTGTCTGAGATTGCCAGGACGGAACCGCAGAAGATGGAGGACGCTACGTGTCTGGATGATTTGAACCGTAAAATGGAAGAAAAGAATGCTTATCTGATTGTGCGTAAAGAGAAGACAATTATCTATGTCGGAACGGATTCGGAAAAGGTGGCGGATGTCATCAAGAGACTTCCGGATTATGGAGAGTCGGATTCGACATCGGAAAATGGAACGTATCTCGGCGGGGATGCGCAGGCGCTTGTCAAGCAGATTGATTTCCGATATAGAGATGAGAAAGAAGGAAGTGCGTTTATTGTATCGGATCTGAGGAATGTAATTCCGGAGGTCCAGGAATTTTTTGGAGATATGCTCCTGGGAATTGTCATTGTTCTGGTACTGACGGCGGCTCTTTTGATCTTCTGGATCTATCGTGCAGTGATGCGGCCGCTTGGTAAGATGCAGGTGGCGGCACAGAATATCAAAGAAGGCAATCTGGACTTTGAACTGAAGCCGGAAGCAGATGATGAGCTTGGCAATCTGTGTCAGAGTCTGGAAGAGATGCGGCGCAGACTGAAAGATAATGCAGAAGAAAAGGTCAAGTTTGATAAGGAAAGTAAGGAACTGATCAGCAATATTTCCCATGACCTGAAGACCCCGGTGACGACGATCAAGGGATATGCGGAAGGTATCATGGATGGGGTCGCAGACACGCCGGAGAAGATTGACAGGTATGTACGTACAATTTACAATAAAGCAAATGAGATGGATACGCTGATCAATGAGCTGACGCTGTATTCGAAGATTGATACGAACAGGATCCCTTATAATTTTAATATCGTATCCGTCAATGCATATTTTGATGACTGCGCGGAGGATTTATCCGTGGAACTGGAAGCAAGAAGTGTGGAGTTTGGATATTTTAATTATGTAGAACCCAATGTCCGGGTTATTGCGGATGCAGAACAGATTAAGAGAGTCATCCATAATATTGTCAATAATTCACTGAAATATATGGATAAGCCGAAGGGTATGATAAATTTAAGGGTCAAAGATGTAGGCGATTTTGTACAGGTTGAGCTGGAGGATAATGGAAAAGGAATTGCGGCAAAAGACCTGCCGAATATATTTGACCGGTTCTACCGGACCGATGCGTCCCGGAATTCCTCTACCGGAGGAAGCGGCATCGGACTGTCGGTTGTAAAGAAGATCATAGAAGAACATGGTGGCAAGATCTGGGCGACCAGCAGAGAAGAGACTGGAACGACCATGTATTTTGTCCTTAGAAAATATCAGGAGGTACCGATTCATGAGTAAGATATTGATTGTAGAAGATGAAGAAGCAATCGCGGAGCTGGAGCGTGACTATCTGGAGCTTAGCGGATTCACGGTGGAAGTTGCAAATGATGGGGCGACAGGACTGAAGAAAGCGCTGAATGAGGAATTTGATCTTTTTATTCTGGACCTGATGCTTCCTGGAATCGATGGATTTGATATCTGTCGTCAGATCAGAGATGTAAAAAATACACCGATCATCATGGTGTCAGCAAAGAAGGATGATATCGATAAGATCCGGGGCCTTGGTCTTGGTGCGGATGATTATATGACGAAGCCGTTCAGCCCAAGTGAGCTGGTAGCAAGGGTAAAGGCTCATCTTGCAAGATATGACCGTCTGACCGGAAGCGCGGTAGAGAAGAACAAGGTGATTGAGATCCGTGGGCTGAAGATTGATACCACTGCAAGACGAGTATGGATCAACGGGGAAGAAAAGACATTTACGACAAAGGAATTTGATCTGCTGACCTTCCTTGCGAGCCATCCGAATCATGTCTATACAAAAGAAGAATTGTTCCGGGAGATCTGGGATATGGAATCCATCGGAGATATCGCAACGGTAACGGTGCATATTAAGAAAATCCGTGAGAAGGTGGAGATGGATACATCGAATCCGCAGTATATTGAGACAATCTGGGGCGTGGGATACCGCTTCAAAGTATAAAGGAGAAAAGGACTGTTGTAATTATTTTACAACGGTCTTTTTTTGTAAATATGGTTTTATTTGACAGTATTCCATGTTATAAATATAATAAAAATATTACATTTATTAAGAGTTGATTGACATAAAAGAGGATAGCTTATGAAGCATAAGAAACAAAGTATCAGATGGAATACAATGGGGATCCTGGCGGTCGGTTTTCTGTCAGTGATTCTGGTAGGGGCGGTCCTTCTGTGGCTTCCGGTGTGTAATCAGAAGCCGATCTCATTTCTGGATGCGCTGTTTACTGCGGTGACTTCTGTCTGCGTGACAGGACTAGTGACGGTGACTCCGGCAACGCAGTTTACGCTTGTGGGGAAGATCATTCTTCTGATATTGATCCAGATCGGAGGACTTGGAGTCATTGCATGTGCATCTGCATTTTTCCTGATTCTGAGAAGAAAGATCACGGTAAAAGAAAGAGTCGTATTGCAGGAAACCTATAATATGAATTCCATTGGTGGAATGGTAGGTATGGTGAAACGGATCCTGGTCGGGACCTTATGTGTGGAAGGTGCAGGAGCAGTGCTGTATGCATTTCAGTTTATTCCAGAGTATGGACCGGTAAAAGGAGCCGGCTATGCGGTCTTTCATGCGGTATCTGCGTTTTGTAATGCAGGGATTGATATTCTGGGAGATGCAAGTCTGGCTAAATATGTAACGAGTCCTATGATCAACATTACGACCATGCTTCTGATCATTGTAGGAGGAATTGGATTTACCGTCTGGTATGATGTGATTGAAAATGGAAAGAAAATCTATAAACATGAAGTCCCGAGAAGATGGTGGTTTACCCGTCTGTCTCTGCACTCTAAGCTTGCGATTGTAACGACGGTGATTCTTCTTGGAGCAGGAACCGTGCTTATCTTTCTACTGGAATATCAGAATCCCGCGACGATCGGGAATCTGAACCTGGGGCAGAAGCTTTTGGCATCCTGTTTCCAGTCTGTGACGACGAGGACAGCAGGCTTCTTTACGGTTCCTCAGTCAGGACTGCGGGAGGAGACGAGATTTATCAGTATGATCCTGATGTTTATCGGAGGATCTCCGGGAGGTACAGCAGGAGGTGTGAAGACGACGACGATTACGATGCTGGTACTTTCCTGTATGACACTGGTACGTGGCGGACGGGATACGGAATGCTTCGGACGCAAGATATCCCAGGGGAATTTCCGCATGGGATTTGCCATTGTGATGCTGGCTTTTTCGATCTTTCTGACGGGGACGACGGTCATCACGATCATTGAGCCGGACAGTGTGCCGTTTTTGAATATTATGTATGAGACTGTTTCCGCAATCGGAACAGTCGGACTGACAGCAGATCTGACACCGGCTCTGTCAAGGGGAAGCCAGGCAGTGATCATGGTGATGATGTATATCGGAAGGCTTGGACCGATGACGCTGGCATTGCTCTTTGCCGGAAAGCCGAATCCAAGAGATAAGATCAGAGAACTTCCGACGGAGCGTATCATGGTTGGATAATAGAGGGAGGTAGAAATGATGAAGAAACAGTATGCAGTATTTGGGCTGGGAAGCTTTGGAGAGAGCGTGGCGATCGCACTGCAGGATCTGGGATGTGAAGTGATTGCGGTAGATGATAATATGGAGCGGATCGAAGATATTGCAAATTCCGTATCTTATGCAATGAAAGCGGATTTTGGAGACCCGGATGTGATCCGGTCGCTGGGGACCAGGAATCTGGACGGCGTGGTCGTTGCCGTTGCGGATAATATGGAATCCAGCATCATGGCTACGCTGGTATGTAAAGAAATCGGTGTTCCCTATGTGATCGCGAAGGCAAAAAATGATCTGCATGCGACCGTTCTTAGAAAAATAGGGGCAGATGCGGTCATATTTCCGGAAAAGGAGATGGGAAAGCGTCTGGCTAAGAATCTGATGTCGGCGAATTTCGCAGACTGGATCGCATTGTCACCGGATTACAGTCTTGTAGAAACGGTGATTCCGAAAAACTGGATCGGGAAATCTCTGGAAGAACTTGATGTGAGAAAGAAATATGGCATTAACGTTGTGGGAATCAAGGTTGGAGAAGCGGTAGAGGTGAATCTGGATCCAAAGAAATCTCTGGAAGACGGAATCGTTATGATACTGGTAGGCGCTAATGAGGCGCTTGAAAAGATATAGGAAGAAGACCGGGAGGAAGTCACATGATTACGAGTACTTCAAATGCCAGAGTGAAACGTCTGGTGAATCTAAAGAAGAAAAGAAAATCAAGAGATGAAGAGAAGGTATTTCTGGTAGAAGGAATCCGGATGTTCCGGGAGGTTCCGGTGAAACAGCTGGAAGAAGTATACGTATCGGAATCATTTTATAAAAAAGAAAGAGATACGGTGGAGCTGGTGCTGAAGGGATCGGAAGTACGCCCGGAGGTGCTGTCGGATACGGTATTTGACTATGTATCAGATACGAAGACGCCGCAGGGAGTCCTGTGTGTGGTCAGACAGATGGAGTATTCTCTGGAGGAAGTGACCGCAGGGGAATGTCCGATGATCATGGTACTGGATCATCTGCAGGATCCGGGGAATCTCGGAACGATCCTGAGGACTGCTGAGGGAGCCGGAGTGACCGGGATCCTGATGGATCAGGAATGTGTCGACGTATATAATCCGAAGACGATCCGGTCTACAATGGGATCCGTTTACCGGATGCCGTTCTGCTATGTGGAAGATCTGAAAGAAGGGATCTGCTGTCTGAAAAAACGTGGCATCCATACGTATGCCGCACATCTGGAAGGATCGCAGAATTATGAGAAGGAAGATTACCGGAAGCCTTGTGCATTTTTGATTGGAAATGAGGGAAACGGACTGCGAAAAGAAATCGCGGATCTGGCAGATATTTATATCAAGATTCCGATGAAAGGGCAGGTAGAATCGCTGAACGCAGCAATTGCGGCATCCGTTCTGATGTTCGAGGCAGCAAGGCAAAGAAGAGGGTAATAGTTGCTTTCTTTTACCTGGTATAGTAATATAAAAGAATAGAAATACTATGATCAGAGAGAGAGGGCAGCTTATGAAAACGATCTATTGGCTGGCATTGTTTGTTGTATTGCTGGTGATTGAAATTATTACAATGGGTCTTACCACCATCTGGTTTGCAGCGGGTGCGTTAATCGCGTTCGTAGCCGGGATCCTTGGATTTGGAGTGACTGTACAGGTGGTTGTGTTTATTGTAGTTTCTGCCGTGCTCTTGATTATGACCCGGCCGCTTGCGGTCAAGTATTTTAATCAGGAGAGACAGAAGACGAATGCAGAGAGTCTGATCGGGCAACAGGCACTGGTGATTGAAGATATCGATACCCTTGAGGCAAAGGGCAGAGTTGAGATCCGTGGTATGGAATGGGCGGCAAAGACCGATGAACCGGATGGAAAAATCCCTAAGAATACGGTTGTTGTAGTAAATGGAATCCAGGGCGTGAAATTAATCGTTAGAGACAGAGAGGAGAGAGACTATTGATAGGAAGAATAATAGGGCAGATATTGGGTGTTATTTTGCTGGTAATTGTAATATTGGTTGTGATTTCCTGCGTAAAGATCGTAAGGCAGGCACAGGCACTGGTGATTGAAAGGCTGGGAGCCTATCAGTCAACCTGGAGTACCGGGCTTCATTTTAAACTGCCGATCATTGACCGCGTGGCCAAGCGAGTGGACTTAAAAGAACAGGTGGTTGATTTCGCTCCGCAGCCGGTGATCACGAAAGATAATGTAACGATGAGAATTGATACGGTTGTGTTTTACCAGATCACAGATCCGAAGATGTTCTGCTATGGGGTTGCCAATCCGATCATGGCAATCGAGAACCTGACCGCAACCACACTTCGTAATATTATCGGTGATCTGGAGTTAGACCAGACACTGACATCCAGAGAGACGATCAATACCAAGATGAGGGCGTCTCTGGATGTGGCAACAGATCCATGGGGAATTAAGGTCAACCGTGTAGAGCTTAAGAATATCATTCCTCCGGCAGCGATTCAAGATGCCATGGAGAAGCAGATGAAGGCAGAACGTGAACGACGGGAAGCAATCTTACGTGCCGAAGGTGAGAAGAAATCTACGATTCTTGTTGCAGAGGGACATAAGGAATCTGCAATTCTGGATGCAGAGGCAGAGAAACAGGCAGCGATCCTGCGTGCAGAAGCGAAGAAAGAGGCCATGATCCGTGAAGCGGAAGGTGAGGCAGAAGCGATCCTTAAGGTACAGCAGGCGAACGCGGATGGTATCCGTTTCCTGAAAGAAGCGGGAGCAGATGAAGCCGTACTTACCATGAAGAGTCTGGAAGCATTTGAAAAAGCGGCTGACGGAAAAGCAACTAAGATCATTATCCCATCAGAGATTCAGGGGATTGCAGGGCTGGTAAAGTCTCTGGCAGAGGTAAGCGCAAAAGAAGAAGCATAAAAACAAGAACAACGAACGAGAAGCGAGGGCAAAAAGATGGATTTAAAAGGAAGAAATTTTCTGACACTGAAAGACTACACACCGGAAGAAATCACGTATCTTCTGGATCTGGCAGCAGATCTGAAAGAAAAAAAGAAGAACGGCATTCTGATTGATCAATATAGAGGAATGAATGTTGCCCTGATCTTTGAGAAAACGAGTACCAGAACCCGCTGCTCTTTTGAAGTGGCAGCGCATGATATGGGAATGGGAACCACTTACCTGGATCCGACCGGATCTCAGATCGGTAAGAAAGAGAGTATCGAAGATACTGCAAGAGTTCTCGGAAGAATGTATGATGGAATCGAATATCGTGGATTCGGCCAGGAGATCGTAGAGGATCTGGCGAAATATGCAGGAGTTCCGGTATGGAACGGTCTGACGAATGAATATCATCCGACACAGATGCTGGCAGATCTTCTGACGATCCGTGAGCATTTTGGATATTTGAAAGGAATTAAGCTCGTATACATGGGAGATGCAAGATACAATATGGGAAATTCCCTGATGATCGCCTGTGCGAAGATGGGAATGCATTTCGTAGCATGTACCTCTAAGAATTATTTCCCGAATGCGGAGCTGGTAGAGACATGCCAGGGATATGCGAAAGAAAGTGGAGCAACCATTACATTGACCGAGGACATTGCAACTGGAACAAAGGATGCAGATGTCATCTACACAGATGTATGGGTATCTATGGGCGAGCCGGATGAAGTGTGGGAAGAGCGGATCCGCGAACTGTCTCCATATAAAGTGACGAAGCAGGTAATGGAACATGCAGGAGAGAAAGCGATCTTCTTACATTGCCTGCCATCTTTCCATGATCTGAAGACGAAGATTGGAAAGCAGATCCATGATAAATACGGACTGGATGATATGGAAGTAACGGATGAGGTATTTGAATCTCCTCAGTCCAAGGTGTTCGATGAGGCAGAAAACCGTATGCATACCATTAAGGCTGTGATGGTGGCAACTTTGGGAGAAAGATAGTAATCATTGATATGAAATCAGAGATTTTACGTTTATTAAAAGAAAATGATACCTACATATCCGGGCAGCAGCTGTGTGAACAATTTCATGTATCACGGACGGCGGTCTGGAAGGTGATCGAACAACTGAAAAGAGAAGGTTATCAGATCGAGGCGGTACGCAATAAAGGGTACCGCCTTATAGACAGTCCGGATGTAATGTCCAGAGCGGAGATTGAGAGTCTGATGAAGACGGCCTGGGCAGGAAAGAATGTTATCTATTATGATGAGATTGATTCTACGAATAACCGGGCAAAGGAATACGGAGAAAAAGGATCGCCTCACGGCATGCTGTTTGTGGCAGATAAGCAGGTGGCGGGGAAAGGACGAAGAGGGCGTTCCTGGGAATCTCCGGCCGGAAGCAGTATCTATATGACGATTCTTCTGCATCCGGAGATCCTTCCGACAAAGGCACCACAGCTTACCCTTGTCATGGCCATGGCGGTTGCGGACGGCATCCAGAAGATGACCGGCCTGGAAACGAAGATCAAGTGGCCGAATGACATTGTGGTGAACGGAAAGAAGATCTGCGGAATCCTGACGGAGATGAGCACGGAGATTGACTACATTAATTATGTAGTCATCGGCGTTGGAGTTAATGTGAATCAGGAGACATTTCCTGCGGAGATTCAGAGTACAGCAACCTCTCTTAAGATAGAACTTGGGGAGACAGTACGAAGATCCGGGCTGATTGCTGCAGTTATGGCAAGCTTTGAACAGTATTATGAAGTATTTATGAAGACGGAAGATCTGTCCGGACTCAGAGATCGATATAATTCGATGCTGGTGAATCTGGACCAGGAGGTAAAGGTACTGGAGCCGGGGCATGAGTATGAAGCCCATGCACTGGGGATTAACAGGACTGGAGAACTGATCGTAAGGACACCGGATGGTGAGGAAAAAGAAATCTATGCCGGAGAAGTATCGGTAAGGGGAGTATATGGATATGTATGATGGAAAGGTGGTTCTTTGCGGAGCCAATGCTTATGAAGAAAAATATTATCTGAATCCGGATTTTGAACAGCTTCCGGAAGAGGTCAAAAATGAACTGAAGATTATGTGCGTGCTCTATGTACATGATGTGGGAGGAATCCTGACACTTGTGTATGAAGAAGACGGAGAATTGTGCTTTGAAGTGACATCGGAAGAATTCGATCCGATGTTTGACGATATCGGAAGCCAGTTGAAGATCAAAGAGCTTCAGAAAGAAAAACAGGATCTGCTGCAGGCATTGCAGTTGTATTACAGAGTATTCTTCCTCGGAGAAGACGTGGAAGAAGAACCGGCAGAAGAATAGGAGGAGAAAGATGCTTCTGGTAATTGATGTAGGAAATACCAATATTACGTTGGGTGTATTTGACGGAGAAGAACTTCTTGGAACATTCCGTATGACAACAAAGATGGCGCGTACGTCTGACGAATATGGAATTACGATGAAAGAGATGGTAGAGCATCAGGGAATTGACAGTTCAGGGATCAAGGCAGTCATTATTGCTTCCGTTGTGCCTGCAGTTATGCATTCTCTGGGAAGTGCGATTATCAAATATTTTGGAATCAAACCAATTGTGGTATCTGCCGGGATCAAGACGGGAATCCGGATTGTGACAGAGAATCCAAGACAGGTTGGACCGGACCGAATCGTGGATGCGGTAGGCGCATATACACTGCATGGCGGGCCTGTGATCGTTCTGGATTTCGGAACAGCGACAACTTACGATCTTGTGGGACCGGATGGAACCTTTGAAGCAGGAGTGACAGCACCGGGAATCCGAACTTCCGGACAGGCTCTGTGGGGAGAGGCGGCAATGCTGCCATCTATTGAAATCGCAAAGCCGGCATCCATTCTGGCCAAGGAAACGGTTTCCAGTATGCAGGCTGGACTGGTCTATGGACAGATCGGACAGACGGAGTATATTGTAAATAAGATGAAAGAAGAGTCCGGATATACCAATGCGAAAGTTATTGCAACGGGAGGACTTGGAAAAATGATCGCGGCCGAGACAGACGTGATCGATGTCTATGATTCACAGCTGACATTGAAGGGACTGCGGATTATATACGAGAAGAATAAAAACGGGAAAAGATAACTGGATATCAGAAGGGGTTGTTACCGCGTGCCGTGACAATCCCTGATTCATGTATGGGAGTGCGACAATGAAGATTGGAAATGTAACGCTAGACAATCCATATATTCTGGCTCCGATGGCCGGAGTCACAGACCTGCCGTTCCGTCTGCTCTGTAAAGAGCAGGGAGCGGGTCTTTTATGTATGGAGATGATCAGCGCAAAAGCGCTGCAATATAAAAATAAGAATACAAAGGCTCTGCTTGCGATTCATCCACAGGAATATCCGGTATCTTTGCAGCTGTTTGGCTCGGATCCAAAGATCATCAGTGAGATGGCAAAGGAGATTGAAGAACTTCCATTTCAGATCCTGGATATCAATATGGGATGCCCGGTTCCAAAGGTGGTAAAAAATGGAGAAGGTTCGGCATTGATGAAGAACCCAAAACTGATCTATGAGATCGTCAGCCAGACAGTAAAAGCCATTCAGAAGCCGGTCACGGTAAAGATAAGGAAAGGCTTCGATGATGACCATGTAAATGCGGTAGAGGTGGCGAAGGTCATTGAAGAAGCCGGGGCATCTGCGGTAGCTGTGCATGGGAGAACGAGAGAACAGTATTATTCCGGCAAGGCAGACTGGGATATTATCCGACAGGTGAAAGAAGCAGTGTCTATACCAGTCATTGGAAATGGAGACGTTACTTCCGGGGAAAAGGCACTTGCCATGAAAGAGCAGACCGGCTGTGACGGGATTATGATCGGCCGCGGAGCAGAAGGAAATCCCTGGATCTTCCGGGAACTGGTGGAATATGACCGGACCGGCGTGCTGCCTGGAAGGCCATCCAAGGAGCAGATCAAGGAGACGATGCTGCGCCATGCAAGACTTCAGATTGAGTTTAAAGGAGATTACCTCGGAATCCGCGAGATGCGAAAGCATGTTGCATGGTATACGAAAGGGATGAAAGGTTCTGCAAAACTCAGAGATGAGATCAATAAAGTAGAGTCCTATGAAGAGCTGAAACAGCTGCTGGATGAAAGAATCTGACAGGAAATCTGAACATAAAAGAGGCTCTTTTTACATATACTGAGTAACAACTTAAGTGTTACTAAAATTAGCGTAAAACGATGAGAAAAATCATTGACACACAAGGGTCGGTTATGTATAATAATGGAATTGTGAAAGTATCTTTATTCTCAGAAACAGCGAGTCAGACAGGCATTGAAAAGGGACAGGTTAGAGGATATTTTAAATAGATGGTGAGAAAAGAAAGGAAGCAGGACACATGGAAGCAAAGAAAAAATTACTTACGTATGCAGGCTTAAAGGCTCTGGAAGATGAGCTGGAAAATCTGAAGGTTGTAAAGCGTAAAGAGGTTGCCCAGAAGATCAAAGAGGCAAGAGAGCAGGGCGATTTGTCTGAGAACGCTGAGTACGATGCAGCAAAGGACGAACAGCGCGATATTGAAGCACGTATTGAGGAACTGGAAGGGATTCTTAAGAATGCAGAAGTAGTCGTAGAAGATGAAGTCGATTTTGACAAAATTAATGTAGGATGTACTGTAAAAGTATTTGATAAGACATTTGACGAAGAGATGGAATTCAAGCTTGTAGGATCCACAGAAGCGAACAGCCTGGAAGGCAAGATCTCCAACGAGTCTCCGGTAGGACAGGCTCTGATCGGCAAGAAGGTTGGAGACAGCGTGCAGGTTGAGACACAGGCAGGCGTGATGGAATACGAAGTATTACACATCAGCCGTACGATGTAAGCATTAGCGTTTAGACAGACATTCATTCAGGCCCCTCGTATCCGAGAGGTCTGAATTCAAATAAGGAAGGAGAAGAGAAAAGTGGCTGAACAGCAGAAAAAAGGACAGGAACCAGATATTAATCAGTTAAGAAAGGTTCGCCGTGAGAAACTGGCAGAACTTCAGGCAAATGGACAGGATCCATTTCTGATCACCAAATATGATGCAACCGCTCATGCAGCAGACATTAAAGAGAATTTTGAGGAGATGGAAGGCAAACAGGTATCCCTGGCAGGACGTATCATGCAGAAACGTGTCATGGGTAAGGCTTCTTTCTGTAACATTCTTGACCAGAGCGGCAATATCCAGTCTTATGTTGCAAGAGACAATATCGGAGAAGACTCTTACAAATTATTTAAAAAGATGGATATCGGTGACATTGTTGGAATCGAAGGCGAAGTATTCAAGACAAAGACCGGTGAGATTTCTATCCATGCATCTGCTGTAACACTGTTATCCAAGAGTCTTCAGATCCTTCCGGAGAAATATCACGGACTGACCAATACGGATATGCGTTATCGTCAGAGATATGTAGACCTGATCATGAATCCGGATGCAAGAGATACCTTTATCAAGAGATCCAAGATCATCAGCTCCATCCGAAGATATCTGGACGGACAGGGCTTCCTGGAGGTAGAGACTCCGATGCTGGTAAGCAATGCCGGCGGAGCTTCTGCAAGACCATTTGAGACACATTTTAATGCATTGAATGAAGACTTCAAACTTCGTATCTCTCTGGAGTTATATTTAAAGAGACTGATCGTAGGCGGTCTTGAAAAAGTATATGAGATCGGACGAGTATTCCGTAATGAAGGTCTGGATACCAGACACAATCCGGAATTCACTCTGATGGAATTATATCAGGCATATACAGACTATTATGGAGTGATGGATCTGACAGAGAACCTGTACCGCCATGTGGCACAGGAAGTTCTCGGAACCACCCAGATCGTATACAAGGGAATTGAGATTGATCTTGGAAAACCGTTCGAGAGAATTACCATGGTAGACGCTGTGAAGAAATATGCAGGCGTTGACTGGAACGAAGTAGAGACTCTGGAGCAGGCAAGAGCACTGGCAGATGAGCATCATGTAGAATACGAAGAGAGACATAAGAAAGGTGACATCTTAAGCTTATTCTTCGAAGAATTTGCAGAAGAGCACCTGATCCAGCCGACCTTCGTTATGGATCACCCGATTGAGATCTCTCCGCTGACCAAGAAGAAACCGGAAGATCCGAATTATGTAGAGCGTTTTGAGTTCTTCATGAACGGCTGGGAGATGGCAAATGCTTACTCTGAGTTAAATGACCCGATCGACCAGAGAGCACGTTTCAAAGATCAGGAAGAACAGCTTGCTCAGGGAAATGAAGAAGCAAACACAACAGACGAAGATTTTCTGAACGCACTGGAGATCGGTATGCCGCCAACAGGTGGAATCGGATTCGGAATCGACAGAATGTGTATGCTGCTGACAGGCGCAGAAGCAATCAGAGACGTATTACTCTTCCCAACAATGAAGTCCTTACCGAACGAAAAGTAAGAAAACCCCAGTATTTATGCGGGTTTCGGGAATTTCCAAACCGAATAAATTTAACTCTTTACACCAAATTTAAACCAATCGGTGCTAAAAACTGTGCAGAGACTAAAAAATCGCATAATTTACGGAATGAATGGGCAGTCCCATAGTGGGATTGCCCATTTCTAATAAAG